>JBDUBP010000166.1:0-25633 GCA_040004075.1 Acidobacteriota bacterium
CGTCGCGGCGGCGTCCAGGATCTTGAAGGCCTGACTCGTGTAGGTCGCGGCGTTTGCCTCGACCTCTTCACGGGTCAGCTGCGGCCGGGTCGTTTTTTTTCCGGAGGGATCGCCGATCATCGCCGTGAAGTCTCCGATCACGAAGACGACCCGGTGGCCGAGCTGCTGGAAATGCCGCATCTTCCGAAGAACGACCGTGTGGCCCAGGTGGATGTCTGGAGCGGACGGATCGAAACCGACCTTGACCGTCAGGGGACCGCGCACCAGCTTCCGCGCGAGGTCCTTCTCGTCGATCAAGTCGACGGCCCCTCGCCGGATCAGCTCCAGGCCCGAATCGAGGGTAGTCACGGTGGGGCGGGATTATATGGAGGGGTGGAAACTCGAGAGCTGGCAGTGGAGAGTTAAGGGTTGGTTAAGCGTTGAGCGTTTAGCGTTGGGCGTCGAGGCTCGATTTAAGGGCCTCCTAAATTCACGGGTCGCAGCGCATCCTGCGTCTATCCTGCCGGTCTATGAATTTCACGGCCAGTCTCTTCGCCGCGCTCACGATTTCGGTGCTCGCGTCCGTCGGCGGGATCCTCGCGACGTCCGCCCCGGGCGCGTCGTTCTCCGCCTCGACGGCGAACCCCGCCGCCGGGTCGCTCATCCAGTTCGCCGACACGTCCACCGGCGGACCCACCGCGTGGGCCTGGGATTTCGGCGATGGCGGAACCTCGAGCGAACGCAATCCCTCGCACGTGTACTCCGCACCCGGCTCCTTCACGGCGCGGCTCACGGCGTCCAACGCGGCCGGACCCGCCGGCGCGACGCTCGCGGTGACCGTCACTGATTCGGTCGTCCTGCGCTTGAACGGAGCGCACTCGTTCGATCTGACGCTGACCGCTCGCGACCCCCGCACGGGAAATACCGGATCCGGGAAGGTGATCGGCCAGAACGACGTCTACGGGTACTTCAGCCTTCCCTCCCTGTCCGGGAACGCGGGAAACCCGGAGATCATCGTGAAGATGGTGGACGCCACCGGCATCGGTCAGAACTACTGGGTCTTCTACGGTTCGATGACGGATCTCGAGTTCACGCTGTCCGTCAAGGAGAACGTCACGGGGGTCGTCAAGACATACAGGAAAGATGACGCGAAACCGTCCGGCCAGTTCGACACGACTGGCTTCGTGCCGACGCCGACTCCGGGCGCGGCGCTGCCCACCCCGACGCCCACGCCTCCGCCGGGCAGCTCGGCTCCGCAGACGATCGAGATCGACCTGTCGAAGTACCAATTCCAGCCGGGAACCGCGTCGCCGATCCAGGTGACCGCAGGGGCGTCGACCACCCTCGTCTTCAACGCGCTGGACGTGACGCACGGCTTCTCGGGCGTTCCGGCCCTCGGGATCGCCGGCAATTCGAACATCAGTCCCGGAGGCGACGGCGATCCCTACGGCGGCGGAAGCTCGCCGCGCCCTTACCGGGTGACGTTCACGGCGCCTCTCAGCCAGCGCGGGAAAACGTATTCCTTCTCGTGCTCCGCGAATCCCGAGTGCGGGACGGGCCATTCGGGCATGGTCGGCGTTCTCCATGTGAACTGACGGGGCGACCCATGGTTCCCAATTCTTCAATTTCGGGATCCGGCGCGTACCCCGCCGCCGTCCCGGTCGTCCAACTCGAGGCGTTATGACCCCCTTTGCAGGCCTTCTCAAGATGTTCGCCGTCTTCGGTCTCTCGATTCTCTCGAGCGTCGCTGCGGTGACGGCGCCTTCGGCGGTGACGGCGCCTGCGGCGGTGACGGAGCCTTCGGCGGTGACGGCGCCTGCGGCGGTGACGGCGCCCTCCGCGTCCTTCCAGCCTTCGACGCCCAATCCGGCGGCGAACTCGGTCGTGCAGTTCACCGACACGTCGACGGGAGTCCCGACATCCTGGGCATGGGACTTCGGCGACGGGGCCACGTCGGCGGCGCAGAGCCCGACCCACGCGTATGCGGCGCCGGGGTCGTTCACGGTGCGCTTGACCGTGAGCAACGCGTCGGGTCCAGCCAGCTCCACACTCGCCGTCACCGTCACTCCCGACACGGTTCTGCGACTGAACGCCGCGCACACGTTCGACCTCACGCTGACGGCGAACGACCCGAGGACGGGCAACACCGGGTCGGGCAAGGTGATCGGGCAGAACGACGTGTACGGCTACTTCAGCATCCCGGCCGTCTCCGGCAACGCGGGAAATCCGGAAGTGATCGTCAAGATGGTCGATGCGACCGGCATCGGCCAGAACTACTGGGTGTTCTACGGATGCATGACGGACCTCGAGTACACGCTGTCGGTCAAGGAGAACGCGACGGGCTTCGTGAAGAAGTACGCGAAGGACCTGGGCAAGCCCTGCGGCCAGTTCGACACGACCGGATTCCTGCCCGTCCCCGTCACGGAGGATCCGCCGCCCACGCCCACGCCGACGCCCACTCCCGGGCCGACGGGTCCGACGGTCGTAAATCTCACCGCCAGGCAGTTCCAGTGGGACTTCGACAACGGCGGCAGCACGTTCGTCGCGAAGGTGGGCACGAAGTATGAGCTCCACATCCAGGACATCGACCCCCGGGGGAACGACGACCATGCCTTCAGCGGGATCCCGGCTCTCGGGCTGAGCGGAACGAACCTCCCGCCGCAGGCCGCCGCCGTCGTTCGGACCTTCACTCCGACCGCCGCGCAGGTGGGATTCCACCCGTTCGGCTGCAGCAACACGGGCTGCGGAATCGGCCACGACGGCATGACCGGGGTCATCCAGGTGGTCAGATAGGAGAGTTTTCCCGTCATCAGTTTCAGTCCTGGGTTGCTGGCGCTGGGCGCTGGGCGCTGGGCGCTGGTCGATGTGCCAGGGCCCACGCTCCATGCTGAACGCTCAACGCTCAACCTCGTGCCCGGGGCAAGCGTCAACTGAGGGGCCCCGCCGGTCGTCGAACGAGCATGCGACGCGTACGGCTTGATCGGGGGGGCGCCGCCGTCGCGCTGGGCCTCGTGGTGCTCGGCGCGGTTCTCGGGCTGGCCGCGGCCGCGCCGGGGTCGACCTTCACGGCGTCCACATCGAGCCCCGCCGCCGGTTCCCTCGTTGTGTTCGCGGACACCTCCTCCGGCGCTCCCACCGCCTGGAGCTGGGATTTCGGCGACGGCGCCACGTCCACCGAGCGCAACCCGGCGCACATTTTCGCCACGGCCGGAGCGTTCACCGTCCGACTCACCGCCTCGAGCGCCTCGGGGTCGGCGAGCGCGACGCTGCCGATCACCGTGACTTCCGCCGGGGTCCTCCGATTGAACGCGGCGCACAGCTTCGACATGACGTTGACCGCGCGCGACCAGCGCACCGGCGCGACGGGGTCCGGCGTCGTGATCGGGCAGAACGACGTCTACGGCTATTTCAGCCTGCCCACGCTGTCGGGCAATTCCGGGAACCCCGAGCTCATCGTGAAGATGGTGGACGCCTCCGGGATCGGCCAGGGCTACTGGGTGTTCTACGGGACGATGACGGATCTCGATTTCTCCCTGTCGGTGAAAGAAAACGCGACCGGCATCGTCAAGACTTACGCGCAGGATCCCGCGCATCCGTCCGGGCAGTTCGACACCTCCGGCTTCGCGCCCACCCCCGGACCGACGGCGACGCCAACGCCGCCCGCGGGGGTCCAGACGATCACGATCGACACGAAGGCGTGGGCGTTCTCGCCCGGCGGCCCGTTCGCGCCGCCGCTCGTAGTCAGCGTCGGCACCGCGTACCGGCTGCGGTTTCACAACGTCGACCCCGCGGGCACGACCCTTCCCAACCACGGCTTCTCGGGCGTCTCGGACATCGGCATCTCGGCCAGCCCCGGCAACACGATCTCGCCCGGCCGCGACTACACGACCGAAGTCTTCACACCGCAACCCTTTCACCGCGGAGCGCACCCCTTCTCCTGCACCAACAACGATTGCGGCGGAGACCCGCAGCAGCACACGTTCATGCTGGGGACGCTGATCGTGCAGTGATTGAGGAAGTTGAGAGTTCAGAGTTGACAGTTGAGAGTCGAGAGCGGGCGAAAAGCCTCTCCGGTCTGAGCGCTCGACGCTGAACGTTCAACGCTCAACGACTTCCTTTACTATTCGCGCCATGGCCGATCCCGAAGCCCCTGCCGCGCCGGCGGAGACGGACGAGAGCGAGGACGATAGACGCGCGGCGGCCGCCGCCGTGAACCGCAAGAGGGCTCTCGAGGAGTGGGAGGCGAACAAGAGACGCTGGCGGGAGATGGGCGTTCCCGAGGGGTTGCCCGCGAAGAAATGACGGGGCGCGATCCATCGGCCCGCCGCGAAGCCCTCGCGGAGATCGAGTCGGAGGTCATCCGCTGCGTCCGCTGCCCGCGGCTCGTGGCGTGGCGCGAGGAGGCCGCCCGAAATCCCCCTCGGCGTTTTCGCGGCGAGTCGTACTGGGCGCGGCCGATTCCCGCTTTCGGCGACCCGCGTCCTCGCATTCTGCTTGTCGGGCTGGCGCCCGCGGCCCACGGGGGAAACCGGACGGGACGCATGTTCACCGGGGATGCATCGGGAGACTTCCTCTTCCGGGCGCTTCACGCCGTCGGGCTCGCCAACCAGCCGGAATCGCGCCGGATCGGAGACGGGCTCGCGCTTTCCGGAGTGCTCATCACCGCGACGGTGCGCTGCGCGCCTCCCGACAATCGTCCGCTGCCGGAAGAGTTCGCGTTCTGCCGCGAATACCTCGACCGCGAACGGGACGCGCTGCCGGACGCGCGAGTGCTGGTGGCGCTCGGAAGCATCGCCTTCGAGGCGTGCCTCGGGACCCTCGCCCGGTCGGGCCACCCGGTGCCCCGGCCGAAGCCGCGGTTCGCTCACGGGACGGAGGTCGAGATCGGCGGCTACCGGCTGTTCGCGAGCTACCACCCGAGCCAGCAGAACACCTTCACGGGCAGGCTCACCCAGGTGATGCTCCAGACCGTCCTCGCGCGGGCGGTCCGGAGCTCGGCGCCGGAGGACTCCCTCAGTGCCCCTGCGTATGTCCCGGCTGAGAGACTCCCTCGAGCACCCGGCCGGCCTCGCTCCGCCCGGTCGCGCGCGCCACGTCCGCCGTCGAGATGACGCCGACGAGTCGGGGGCCATCGCAGACCAGGATCCGGCGGACCTGAGCCTTTTCCATCATCCGTGTGACTTCGGAGACGTCCGTGTCGGATTCGCACCGGACGATCTCGGATTTCATGACGTCCTCGGCCCGGACGTCGGACGGCTTGCGGTCCTCCTTCCCGAGATAAAGGGCGACGTCGCGGTCGGTGACGACGCCGATCACCCGGCCCTCCCCGTTGCCGCCCGTGATGGGCACGAGGCCGCAGTCCTCTTCCCGCATGATCTCGATGACGTCGCGCAGCGTGTCGCTCGCCTCACACGTCTCGGGATCCTTCGTCATCAAATCCTGTGCCTTCATGGGGCCTCCTTGAAAGAGAAGCGGTTCTGCAGGATCTGTTCCCGCGCGGGTTCCCTCGCCCCGCGCCCGGGAGAGGGTTGGAGTGAGGGGCCGTTTCTCTTGTCGATGAGAGCAAGGCTGCTGCGCCTTGCCCCCCTCACCCCTCCTCTCCCCCAGCTGACGCGGGTGGAGAGGGGAGGAGCGCGCCGGCTCGCCTCTCGCGAGTGGCGTTGAGAAGAGTCGAGGTGGAGGCGAGCCGGGACTTACTTTTTGAAGAGCGCGTCGAACGCCGCTCGGGACGTGTCGGGCGTCTCGGCGGCCCGTGTGCCGGTCAGGTCGAAGGAGCGGGTGGGGGAAAAGAGGGGGCACTCGTTTCGGAGCTTCTTCGAGGGGACGCGCGATGGGATTTCCTTCCACCGGGCGCACTCCCACCGTGCCCCCGTGTCGAAGTTTGAGCACTGCGCGCAGGCGTGCAGGTCGGCCCCGCACTTGGCGCACGTCGTGTCCGGACGCAGGTCGGTCAAGTCCCGATGTCTCTCCCCGCAGGCGCGGCAGGCGAACACCAGCGGCTTGTTCTGGTCCGCTCCGCGGCCGCGAGGCCCCTCCGGGCGGTCGGGCCGCGGTCCGGGCGGGCGCCGGGGGCCCGACTCGCCGCGGTCGGACTCCATGTAGCCGCGATGGCCGTATTTGCGATCGTTCATAAAGCAGTTATCAGCTGTCAGCTCTCAGCTTTCAGCGATCAAGTCTCGGAAGGGCCGCGGGATCAACCTCGGAGCGGTAACGGGCCGGTCGATCCTCCGACAGCCGACAGGGCAAGGATAACGGAGTTTTGGCTTCCTGACCGGACAAGTTGCACGACGGGTCGTTCAGGGATGACCCCGGGGAGCGGACGGCCAGCGGATGAGAGCTGACAGCCTTTCCCCTACCTCTCCTCGGCTTTCAGCAGCAGCGGGAAGGGGTTCACCGGCTCCCCCTTCCACCAATGTTTCTCGGGCCCCAGGCGAAAGATCGCGAAATGGAGGTGCGGGGCATCCGCCGAGGCGTTCCCCGTCGATCCCACGTCCCCGACCCGGTCCCCCCGCGAGAGAGTCATTCCTTCCGCGAGCCCCGGCGCGTAGCGGTCGAGGTGCGCGTAGTAGTACGCCCAGGTGCCGGTCGGATCGAACTGGTAGACGGTCAGCCCGCCCTGCTGGCTGGTGAAGAGCTTGACCACTGTCCCGGTGGCCGCCGCGAGCACCGGGGTCCCGCGCGGAGCGAGGATGTCGATCGCTTCGTGCGGCCTCGACCCGCTGCCCCGCATCTCCGAGAAATTGTCCTTGAGGGCGGCCAGGCGCGCTCCGTGCACCGGGAGGAGAAGACGGCCCATGTCCGAGATCGCGAGAGCCCCGGCCAGGGGCGAAGCGGGCCGCGGGGTCTCCATGGGCACCGCGAGGGGCTGGGCGGGGGCGGACGCGGCGGCGGCGAGATCCGTCGGCGTCGGGAACGGAATCGTACGGAGCGGGGGAGCGGCCGACGTCGCGGGACTCTTTCGTTCGGAACCGGGCCGTTCGGAGCCTGTTTGTTCCGAGCTGGCGCCGGCGGAGCTGGAAAGGTCGTGGCTCGTTCGCGAGAGCCAGTGTCCCGGCGCGAGCGCCCCCGTTCTCCACGCGACGGAATAGAAAACGAGCGCGCCCGCGACGAACCCGACGACGAACAGGAGCGCCCCCCGAGCGCGCACCGCTATTCCTCCAGGAGAGCGGGCGTCCCCGGCGAGACCATCTGCTGCAACTCCCACACGTCCCAGTTCGTCAGGCGGATGCATCCGTGCGACTCGGTTTTGCCGACGTGCGCCGGCTCAGGCGTTCCATGGATTCCATAATGAGGCTTGGAAAGGTCGATCCACGCGACCCCGACGGGATTGTTGGGTCCGGCCGGAATCCACTCTTTTCCCTCGCCGGGGCGCGCGTCCCAGAAGAGCTCCGGGTTGTAGCGGAAGCGCGGGTTTCGGGACACCCCCCGGATCTTCCACTCTCCGAGCGGAAGGGGATCGTGCTCGCTTCCGATCGTGGCCGGGTACCAGGCGAGTGCGTTCCCCTGTTCGTCGTACGCGGTCACGGACCGCTCGTTCTTCGAGACGCGGATGCGCGCCGCACGGCCGGGAGGCGGAACGACCACGCCCGGAACGGTCAGCGTCTGGCCGGCCTGATCGAACTTCGCGCCGGGATTCAACGCCTTCAGAAGATCGGGGCTCGCGTGGTATTTCTCCGCGAGGCCCTCTAGGGCCGATGAGTAATTCGTGGCGGGCAGCTTCGCCTTCTCCGCCATGTCTTCCGGAATCGGCAGGAACGGGCCGGCCACGTCTTCGGGCGAGATCGTCGCCGCGACGACCACGGGGGCCGAGTCCGCGTTCAGAATGCTCCAGGTCGCGGCGTTTACCTCGCCGGTTTCCGGAAGGCTCTTCGCCCGCTGAAACGCGGCGATCACCTTTTTCAGGCCGCTCCCGTATCTGGCGTCGATCTCTCCCGGAGAGAAGTGGGCGCGCGCGAGAAGCACCTGCGCCCGCAGAACCCCGCCGCCGCTGCTTCCCGGCCTCACCGGAGAGGCCAGCGCGGGATTGTTGACCGTCGCGGCGTCGATCGGGACGGAGGCCGCCTTCGCCGTCCGCGCGGCGCGCGGCTTTCGAGCCGCCGGGCGGCGCGGACTCGCCGCCGCGGGAAGGGCGGAAAGCGTGAGAAGCAGGCAGAGAAAAAATCGAGATTTTTGCGTCATGACGGACGGAGTCCGCAAGAACGGTGCCCGGGTTCCGTCGATTCCGCTCGCTTGCGCTCCCGCAGCGAGAGCCTCCTCCCTCCCCTCGGTCGGGAGACTTCCCTCGCTGCGAGCGTATCCGCCACTGAGGTGATGCGCGACCTCGCAGGCATCTCCACCCTCTCACCGGACGAAGGGAGAGGGTTGGGGTGAGGAGGATTTGGCTTGCCGGAATTCCTGTTCCGTGGAATCGGGCAGTTCCTAGGGGGACCTCGTGGGAAACCCGATTCCTCGCCGCCGGAATAGAATCCCGGGCTTGGCCTTTCCATCGGGTTCCCGCCTCGGCCTCCCCGAGATCCTGAGGCCTCGCGACGCGGAATCGGTCCGATGATCGCTCCCGGAAAAGAGGCCGCCGTGCTGTCCCCCGACTCAGCCGCGCCGATCCGCGCCGAGATCTTTTCGACGGAGAGGCTCGAGCAGTTCGCGGAGGCGCTCGCCGCATCGCATTCCGTCCTGCCGGGAAAGCGCAGGGGGCGCGGCGTCCTGAAGCGGCTGGAGGAGAACAGCCGCGTTCTTCTGACCTCCTACCGGTCCATCGCGGACTCGATGCGGCGGGAGGGCGGCATCACGCCGGCGGCCGAATGGCTCGTGGACAACTTTCACCTCGTCGAAGAGCAGATCCGGGAGATTCGACAGGACCTTCCCTCCGCTTTCTACGCGGAGCTGCCGAAGCTCGGATCCGGCCCCTTCGCCGGATTCCCCCGCGTATACACGATCGCGTGGGCGTTCGTCGCGCACACGGACAGCTACTTCGAGATCGAAACGCTCCGTAGGTTCATCGCCGCCTATCAGCGCGTCCAGACCCTGAAAATCGGCGAGCTCTGGGCGCTGGCGATCTCGCTCCGGCTCGTTCTCGTCGAGAACCTCCGCCGGCTGATCGAGGAAATGGACGAGCGTCACGGCGCGAGGGAGAAGGCCGATATCCTCGCCGACGCGTTCCTCCTCGGAGGCTCCGCCCCAGCCTCGGGCCCGAGCGCGGCATCGCGTCTCGCTGCCCTAGATCGCGTCCCGCTCCGACGGGAGTTTGCCGTTCGGCTTCTCGCGCGCCTGAGAGAAGAGGACCCCGCCGTGACCCCCGCGCTCCAGTGGCTCGACAAGCGATTGTCGTCCGAAGGACTCAACGCGGACGAGCTCGTGCGGCTGGAGCAGCAGGCGCAGGTCGCGACGCACGTCAGCGTCCGCAACGTCATCACGACGATGCGGCTCCTGTCCGCCGTCGACTGGAACGCGTTCTTCGAGAGCGTCAGCGTCGTCGAGGCCGCGCTCCAGGAGGGAACCCGCGTCGCCGAGATGGATTTCGCGACCCGCGACCGGTACCGGCACGCCGTCGAGGAGCTCGCGAAGACGAGCGAGTTCTCCGAAACCCAGGTCGCCCGCCGCGCGGCCGCGCACGCTCGGGAAGCGCCGGACCCGGACGCGGCGGGCCGCCTCCGCGACCCCGGACACTTTCTAATCTCTTCCGGCCGCGAGGCGTTCGAGAAGGAGCTCGCCTGCAGGGTGCCCGTCGCGCAGAAAATACGCCGCGCGTTTGTCCGATGGGCGACGCCCGGCTATCTCGCTAGCATTTTCGTCCTCACCGTCGCGATGACGGCCCTTCCCCTCCTTCTCACGGCGTACGGCTCCGCTCCCGTCCCCCTTCTGTGGCTCCTGGCCCTGCTCGCGCTCGTCCCTGCCTCGGAGCTGGCGATCGCCGTCGTGAACCGGGACGTGACGGAGATCCTCGGGCCCCGCCGCCTTCCGAAGCTCGAATTTCTGCGTGGCGTCCCCCTGGACGCCCGGACGCTGGTCGCCGTCCCCGTGCTGCTGACGGAAGAGTCGGAGATCCTGGAGGCGATCGAGCGGCTCGAGGTTCACTACCTCGGCAACGGAGAGGGAGAGGTCTTCTTCGCCCTGCTCTCCGACTGGGAGGACTCTTCCTCCGAGTCGGCCGAGGAAGACGAGCCGTTGCTCGCGACCGCCGTCTCCGCGATGGCCGACCTGAATGCGCGGTACGGACCGGGCCCGGGCGACCTTTCCCGGTTCTATCTGTTCCACCGCAAGCGCGTCTGGAATCCCGCCGAAGGCGTCTGGATGGGGTGGGAGAGAAAGCGCGGCAAGCTCCACGAGCTGAATCGGCTCTTGAAAGGCGCCCGCGACACGACGTTCCTCGCGACCGCCGGCGCGTTCGTCCAGGCGCCCGATCGCGTCCGGTACGTGGTGACGCTCGACGCGGACACGCGTCTGGCGCGAGACGACGTCGCGTGGCTCGCGGGGACGATGGCCCATCCGTTGAACGAGCCGGTCTTCGATCCTGAAACCGGGCGCGTCGTCGAGGGCTACGGGGTCCTCCAGCCGGGCGTCACGCCGATGCTCCCGGCCGTCGGCGCCGGGACCCTCTATCAGCGGCTTTTCTCAGGGCCGAGGGGAATCGATCCCTACGCGTTCGCGGTCTCCGACGTCTACCAGGACCTGTTCGGAGAGGGCATCTACACCGGCAAGGGCATCTACGACGTCGCCGCCTTCGAGCGCGCTCTTTTGAATCGCGTTCCTGAAAATGCGCTGCTCTCCCACGACCTCTTCGAGGGGCTGTACGCCCGGGCGGGGCTCGTCTCAGACATCCTCCTGTTCGAAGAGTTCCCGGGACACTACGAGGTGGCCGCGTCCCGCCAGCACCGGTGGACGCGCGGCGACTGGCAGCTCCTTCCCTGGCTCCGCCCCCGAGTTCCGGACGCGAAGCGGCGGCGCGTCGCGAATCCGCTCCCTTCGATTGCGCGCTGGAAAATCCTCGACAACCTCCGCCGTTCTCTGTCGGCGCCGGCCGCCGTCGCCCTGCTGATCACGAGCTGGCTCGCGGCCGGCGCCCGGCCCCTGGTCTGGGCGGCGTTCGTTCTCGGGACGATCGCGCTGCCCGGCGTGTTCGCCTTTCTCGCGGAGCTGATGCCCCGGCGGCGCGGCATCGCCAAGCGCAGCTTTCTCCGCGGCCTCGGCGCCGATGTCCTGCAGTGGGGCGGTCAGACGGGCCTGCGGGTGACGTTTCTCGCCCACCAGGCGTGGATTTTTTCGGACGCGATCCTCCGCACCCTCGTTCGGCTGCTGGTGACGCGCCGCCACTTGCTCGAGTGGACCCCCGCGGCGAAAGCGCATCTCGTTCTGGACTTGAAGGTGTCGGGCTTCTACCGCCGGATGATCGGGACCGTCGCGATCGCCGGCGCCGTCCTTCTCGCGCCGTGGATGGTCCCGTCCGCGCTGCCGTGGGCCTTCGGATTCGGCCTTCTCTGGGCGCTGTCCCCGCTCATCGCGCGCACTGTCTCCCTGCCGCCTCGCGTCATCGAAGAGGCCCCTCTCACCGCGGAGGACGCCGCGGCCCTCCGGCTCGTCGCCCGCCGGACGTGGCGCTACTTCGAGGACTTCGCCGGACCGAAGGAAAACTTCCTTCCCGCGGATAACTTCCAGGAGACACCCGCGCCCGTCGTCGCCCGGCGGACCTCTCCGACCAACATCGGGCTCGGCCTGCTTTCGACGGCCGCCGCCGCGGACTTCGAGTGGATCGGGAGCCTCGAGATGGCCGAAAGACTCCAGAGAGCCTTCTCGACTCTCGAAAAGCTGGAACGCCACCGCGGGCATTTCTTCAACTGGTACGACGTCGCGAGCCTCGCTCCCCTCGAGCCTCGCTACGTCTCGACGGTGGACAGCGGCAACCTCGCGGGGTTCCTGATCGCGCTGCGCCACGCCTGCCTCTCGCGCCGGGAGCGGCCGCTCTGGTCGCCCGAGGGACTGCTCGGCGTGGGCGATTCCGTCGCGATCCTTCGGGAGAGCATGGAGGGACTGACGGCGCGGCGGGACGGCGCCGTCACGCGGCGGCAGCTCGAATCGCCGGTCGCGGAGCTCTCTTCCCTTCTCGCTCCCGCGCCGATTTCGGCGTCCGAATGGCTCGCCCGCTGGGAGTCGCTCGCGGGGCACGCCGACACGCTCCTCGACACCGCTCATGCGCTGGCGCTCGAGGAACCCGGCGCCGTTTCGGAGGACACAGTCGACTGGGCGCGGGCCGCGCGCGGAACGATCGCGAGCGCGCGGAAAGACGCGACGGCCCTGTTCGGCTGGGCCTCTCCCGGGGGCGAGATCGGCGAGACGGCGCGCGCGGTCCTGGAGGAGCTCGAGCGCGAGGAGGTCTCTCTGGCGGCCGCGGGTGACCGCTACGAGACGGCGGCCCTGGCGCTTCGGGAGCTGGCCGACCGGTCCCCCGGGCTCGCCTCCCGAATCTCCGCTCTCGAGCGGTGCGCCGACGCCGCGCGGGCGCTCGCCCAGAGCTTCCTGGACACCGCGCGTGACGCGTCGCAATACCTCGAGGAGATGGACTTCCGCTTCCTCTTCGACCCGGAGCGCAAGCTCTTTTCGATCGGCTACCGCGCCGCGGACGGCCGGCTCGACCCGGGCTACTACGATCTCCTCGCCTCCGAGGCGCGCCTCGCGAGCTTCCTCGCGATCGCGCGCGGCGACGTGCCCGCGTCGCACTGGTACCGGCTCGGCAGGGCGCTTACTCCCGTCGGGAAGGGCTCGGCGCTCATCTCGTGGTCCGGATCGATGTTCGAGTATTTGATGCCCGACCTCGTGATGGACGTTCCGGGAGGAAGCCTGCTCGACCAGACGAGCCGGCTCGTCGTCGCGCGCCAGATCCGGTTCGGAGAGGAGCGGGGCGTCCCCTGGGGCGTCTCCGAGGCCGCCTACAACGCGCGCGATCTCGATTTCACGTATCAGTACTCGAACTTCGGCGTCAGCGGCCTGGGCTTGAAACGGGGCCTGTCCGAGGATCTCGTCGTCGCCCCCTATGCGACCGGCCTCGCCGCGATGATCGACCCGTCCGCGGCGGCCCGGAATTTCCGGCGTTTTGCCGAGATCGGCGCTCGCGGGCGCTACGGGTTCTACGAGTCCATCGATGCGACGCCCTCGCGGCTGCCCGCGGGGGAACGGATCGCGATCGTGCGCGCCTTCATGGCTCATCACCAGGGGATGACGATCGTCGCGCTGGCCAACGTGCTCCTCGAGGGCGTCATGCGCCGGCGGTTCCACTCAGAGCCCTCCGTCCAGGCGACGGAGATGCTTCTCCAGGAGCGCACCCCGCGCGCGGTCGCGGTCGCTCGCCCGCGAGCCGAAGAGGTGCGCTCGCCTCTTCACGTGCGCGACTTCGTTCCGCCGGTGCTGCGCCGCTTCCGGTCCCCGCACGATCCGATTCCGCGCGGCCACATCCTCTCGAACGGCCGCTACAGCGTGATGACGACGGCGGCCGGCTCCGGGTACAGCCGCTGGAAGGATCGGGACATCTCCCGGTGGCGCGAGGACGTCACCCGCGACGACTGGGGAACCTATTTCTTCCTGCGCGACACCCAGAGCCTTCGGGTCTGGTCGGCGGGTTACCAGCCGGCGGGCGTGGAAGCGGACTCCTATGAGACCGTGTTCTACGAAGACCGTGTCGAGATTCACCGCCGGGACGGTCCCATCGCGACCAGCCTCCTGATCGTGGTCTCTCCGGAAGCCGACGCCGAGGTGCGCCAGCTGTCGCTGACCAATTACGGGCCCCGCCCCAGGGAGATCGAGGTGACGTCGTATCTGGAGCTCGCGCTGGCGTCCCCGGCAGGCGATTCGTCGCACCCGGCGTTTTCGAAGCTGTTCGTCCAGACCGAGTTTCTGCCGGGTCCCGAGGCGCTTCTCGCGCACCGGCGCCCCCGGGAGGCGTCCGAGGCGCCGATCTGGGCGGCGCACGCCGCGCGCGTCGATGGAGAGACGGTCGGCACGCTCGAGTACGAGACCGATCGGGCGCGGTTTCTCGGCCGAGGGCGGACGGTTCGAAACCCCGCGTCGCTCGAAGCGGGCCGGCTCCTGTCGAATACCACGGGGCCCGTCCTCGATCCCGTGTTCTCGCTCCGCCGCCGCGTTCTCGTCCGTCCGGGCGAGACGGCGCGCATCCAGTACGTCACCCTGGCGGCCGACAGCCGCGAGGAGGCGATCGGCCTCGTCGACAAGTACCGGGAGGGCGCCGCCTTCGATCGAACCACCATGCTCGCCTGGACCCAGGCGCAGATCCAGCTGCGCCACCTCTCGATCACGCCGGACGAAGCGCACCTGTTCCAGAGACTCGCGACCCGACTGGTCTACTTCGACCCGAGCCTGCGCGCGCCGGGCGAAGTGCTCGCGCGGAACCGGAAGGGAAAGTCGGGGCTCTGGCGGCACGGGATCTCCGGAGACCATCCCATCGTTCTGCTTCGGATCGACAGCGAGGACGACCAGGACATCGTCCGCCAGCTCCTCCGGGCGCACGAGTACTTCCGCCTGAAGCGTCTCGTCGTCGATCTCGCGGTCATCAACGAGCAGGCCACGTCCTACGGGGAGGATCTGCAGGGGGCGCTCGAGGCGCTCGTCCGCACGCGCCAGCGGATCTCGGGAGAAGCCGGAGACTCGGGAGGGATCTTCGTCCTCCGGGGCGACCGCCTGACCGACGAGGACCGGGATCTCCTTCTGACGGCGGCGCGCGTCGTGCTCCTCTCCCGCCACGGGAGTCTCTCCGAGCAGATCGTGCGCCTGCTGCGCGTGACTCCGGCCCCCCCGGCCGCGCGGGCGCTTCCGCTGAGACGCGTCGCGGCCGAGCCGCCTCCCTCGCAACAGGGGCTCGAGTTCTTCAACGGGCTGGGCGGCTTCGATCAGGACGGCCGCGAATACGTGACCATCCTCGGCGAGCGGCAGTGGACTCCCGCGCCCTGGATCAACGTCGTCGCGAACCCGAATTTCGGTTTCCTCGTCTCCGACTCGGGAAGCGGCTACACCTGGGCGGGCAACAGCCGCGAGAACCAGTTGACGCCCTGGTCGAACGACCCCGTCAGCGACCCCCCGGGCGAGGCGATCCTGGTGCGCGACGAGGAGACGGGAGAGGTGTTCGGCGTCACCGCGCTGCCCGTCCGGGATGACGCTCCGTACGTCGCCCGGCACGGGCAGGGGTACAGCCGTTTCGAGCACGACGTGTCGGGCCTCCGGCTCGAGCTCCTTCAGTTCGTGCCGGTCGAGGAGAGCGTCAAGATTTCCCGGCTCACTCTGGAAAACCGCTCATCGGAGACGCGCGTTCTCTCGGTGAACGCGTATGCGGAGTGGACGCTCGGCACCTCGCGCAGCGCGATGGCGCCGTTCGTCGTCACCGAGCGCGACGCCGAAACCGGCGCCCTGCTGGCGCGAAACGCCTGGAACGAGGACTTCCAGGGGATCGCCTTCGCGGACCTCGGCGCGTCCGTTTCCGCCTGGACGACCGACCGAACGGAGTTCCTCGGCCGCAACGGCCGCCTGGAGACCGCGGCCGGCCTCGCCCGCGGCGCGCGCCTGTCCGGTCGCGTCGGCGCGGGCTTCGATCCCTGCGCCGCGCTCCAGACGAAGATCCGCCTCGCTCCGGGAGAGAAGCGCGCGGTCGTCTTCCTGCTCGGGCACGCCCAGGATCCGGCGGCGGCGCGGTCGCTCGTGCAGCGTTTCCGCTCGGATCGAATCGATCCCGCCTTCGCTGCCGTCCAGCGGCAGTGGGACGACGTTCTGGGCGCCCTCAAAGTCTCGACCCCGGACCGGTCGATGGACCTCATGCTGAACCGCTGGTTGCTCTACCAGACCCTCGCCTGTCGGGTGTGGGGCCGTTCCGCGTTTTACCAGGCGGGCGGCGCATTCGGCTTCCGCGACCAGCTCCAGGACGTGCTGGCCCTGACGGTCTCGCGGCGGGACCTGACCCGTGAGCAGATCCTCCGAGCCGCGTCGCGGCAGTTTCTTGAAGGAGACGTCCAGCACTGGTGGCACGTCCCGTCGGGGAAGGGCGTCCGCACGCGCATTTCGGACGACCGCCTCTGGCTGCCGTACTGCGTCGTTCACTACCTCGACGTGACCGAGGACCGGGCAATCCTGGACGAACGCCTCCCGTTCTTGAAGGGAGCGCCTCTCGCGCCCGGAGAAGCCGAGCGGTTCTTCCAGCCGGAGATCTCGCTGGAGGACGCGACGCTCTACGAGCACTGCGCGCGGGCGCTCGACGTCAGCCTCCCGGCCGGCGAGCGCGGCCTCCCGCTCATGGGCACGGGCGACTGGAACGACGGGATGAACCGGATCGGAGAGCACGGCAAGGGAGAGAGCATCTGGCTCGGATGGTTCCTCCACACGGCGCTCTGGGAGTTCACGTCGATCGCGGAGAAGCGGGGTGAGACGGAACGAGCGGAGCGCTGGCGCGCGCGCGTCGCGGAGCTCAAGAAGGCTCTCGAAGGGGCCGGATGGGATGGCAACTGGTACCGGCGCGCGTACTTCGACGACGGAACCCCGGTCGGGTCTTCAGTGAACGAGGAATGCCGGATCGACTCGATCGCGCAGTCGTGGGCCGCGATCTCGGGAGCGGGCGATCCCGAGCGGGTGCGCCGGGCGATGGCCGCCGTCGAGGAATACCTCGTGCGCCGCGGCGACGGGCTCGTCCTTCTCTTCACGCCGCCCTTCGACCGGGCGCCGGTGGATCCTGGCTACATCAAGGGATACCTGCCCGGCGTGCGGGAAAACGGGGGCCAGTACACGCACGCGGCGCTCTGGTGCGTCATCGCGTTCGCGGCGCTCGGCGAGGGGGACAAGGCGACCGAGCTCTTCTCGATCTTGAACCCCGTCAACCACGCGTCGACGCGCGCCGGTCTCCACCGCTACAAGGTCGAGCCCTACGTCGCCGCGGCCGACATCTACAACGAGGTGCCCCACATCGGACGGGGAGGGTGGACCTGGTACACGGGCTCCGCGGGCTGGATGTACCGGGCGGGAGTCGAGTGGATCCTGGGGTTTCGCCTGCGAGGGACGTCGCTCCACCTCGATCCCTGCATCCCGCGGTCGTGGGAGGGATTCGAGATCGCCTTCCGGTACCACTCCGCGCGCTATGAGCTCTCGGTCAAGAACCCGAACGGAGCGACCCGCGGGATCGCATCCGTCGAGATCGACGGCGCGAACCTGGCAAAGGGCGCCCGCGAGATCCCGCTGCTCGACGACGGGCGGGCGCACCGGATTCGCGTCGTCATGGGTTGACGCCGCGGCCGCCGCTTCAAATCGGGAGCGGGACCGCGACGACGACGAGACGCCTCGGCGCGGGCCCGACGTAGTTGAACGGGTAGCACGTGATGAGCGTCAGCCGCGGCCTCGCCGTGGGCTCGAGAACACGGACCGCGTCCGGCTTGACGATCTCCCGGGAGACGACCCGGTAGCGGCGGTTTCCCCCGGGAGCGTCCAGCTCGATCTCCGTTCCCGGCTTCAACCAGCCGAGCCGCCGGAAATGGGAGTCGCGATGGCCCGTGATCACGCAGTTGTGGATCGGGCCCGCCACTCCCGGCATCTCTGTCCCGGGAACGTGTCCCGGCCCCTTTTCCAGCGTGTCCTGGTCAGCGCCCGCGAAGACGACCGCGTCGATCCGGGCGATCGGGATCTTCAGGCGGGCGATGGGCTCGCCGTAGGGGTAACCGGGAGGGATCGCGCCCGAATCGGGGATGTCGACGGAGTCCAGTCCGAGCCGGTCGGAGATGCGCGCCATCCCGGGGTTCTCCCGGCGCTCACCGCCGGCGAGCCGGCGCCGGCCCTCCGCCTGTGCCTGCCAGCCCCGCACGTAGTGGCGCGCCGCCACGCCGCAGAGCGCGAGGCCGGTGACGATCAGGAGCGCCGAAAGCAGCCGCCGGGTCCGCATGCCGCCTCCTCAATCCGAGGCCTGCGAAGAATAATCCCTCCCGGGCGGGCCGCGTCCCCGGGGCGATAGACTCCCCGGAGCGGGGTTTCCGGCCGCAGTGGCTTGGGAATCTGCGGCTCCGCGGGGACGTTTTGATCTCGGGCGGATGCGCCCACAAGGAGCGAAAGACATGCCGCAAGGATTCGACATGACCCCCTCCTCGGCCTTCACGACGACCACCGTCGCCACGGCCGAACGGGTCACCGCGTTTCTTCGGAAAGTGTACGGGTGGATGTTCGTGGGCCTCGGGGTCACGGCCGCGGTGGCGTTTGCGGTCGCGAACTCGAGCGCCGCGGCAGTGCTCGCGTCCAACCGGATGCTCTTCTTCGGCCTCGTGATCGCCGAGCTCGGTCTGGTTTTCTATCTGTCGGCCCGCGTCGCGAAACTGGCACCCTCGACGGCCGCCGGCCTCTTTCTGGCCTACTCGGCCCTGAACGGTGTGACGCTCTCCATGATCCTGCTGATGTACACGGGAACATCGATTGCGACGACCTTCGTCGTGACCGCCGGGATGTTTGGCGCGCTCGCGCTCTTCGGCACGGTCACGCGCCGCAGCCTCGCCGGCGTCGGCCAGTTCGCGTTCATGGGCCTGATCGGCCTCATCCTGGCGAGCCTCGTGGGGATGTTCCTGCACAGCGCCGGGCTGCAGTTCATCATCTCGGTCGTCGGAGTCATCGTGTTCACCGCGCTGACCGCATGGGACGCGCAGCGGTTGAAGCAGTGGGCGGTCGCCACACCGGAGGGCCAGACGGGCTCCTATGCGGTCGTCGGAGCTCTCTCGCTGTACCTCGACTTCATCAACCTGTTCCTCTTCATGCTCCGGTTCTTGGGCGGGGGCCGCCGCAACTAGCCGTCGGGCCGCACAAATGAGAAACGGGCGGGACTATCCCGCCCGTTTTTTTGTGCGTGATTTTCTTCTTCGATTTCCCGATTCGTGTCTCAGAGCACGATTCGATTTGACCGCGGAGTACCGCGGCCCTCTCGCTCCCGCTGGTCGCTCGGCTCCGCCTCCCGCCTACCCTCCCACGAGAGGCATGCGCGCCACGCCGGCATCCGCGGCGGCGGCCGGCGCAGTCTCCTCCTCGGGCTCTTTCTCCGTCTCGCCCGGGTTACGGAAGAGGTTCGCCTCGACGCCGTACTGGCGGTTGTAGAGGTCGGCGTAGCGTCCGCCCCGCGCGAGCAGCACCTCGTGCCGTCCCCGCTCGACGATCTCGCCGTTCTCGACCACGAGGATCGTGTCGGCGTTGCGGATCGTCGAGAGCCTGTGGGCGATGACGAAGGTGGTGCGGCCGCGCATCAGCTCGGAGAGCCCCTCCTGGATCAGCGCCTCGCTCTCGCTGTCGAGCGACGAGGTCGCCTCGTCCAGGATCAGGATCCGAGGGTCGGCGAGGATCGCGCGCGCGATGGCCACGCGCTGCCGTTGTCCTCCGGAGAGCTTGATGCCGCGCTCGCCCACGATCGTCTCGTATTTGTCCGGCATCTTCTCGACGAAGTCGTCGCAGCGCGCGATCCGCGCCGCGCGAAGGACCTCCTCGTCGGAGGCGTCGGGCCGCGCGTACGCGATGTTCTCGAGCACCGTGCCGTCGAAGAGGAAGTTGTCCTGCAGCACGACGCCGAGCTGGGCCCGGTAGTCGGACAGGCGCACGTCTTCGAGGTCGCGGCCGTCCACGAGGATCCTTCCTCCCGTCGGACGGTAGAAGGCGGCGACGAGGCCGATCATGGTGCTCTTGCCCGACCCGGAAGGGCCGACGAGCGCCGTCGACGTGCCGGGCTCCGCCACGAAGGAGATCCCCTTCAGGACGGGAACGCCCTTTTCGTACTCGAAGGTGACCCGGTCGAATTCCACCCGGCCGTCGATGCGCGCGAGAGGGTGCCGCCGCACATCGTCCGCGTCCTCGGTCATCTCATTTCGAACTTCCCGGATGCGCTCGAGACCCGCGAAGGCCTCCGTGATCTGGCTGCCGATCGAGACGATCTGGATGACGGGTCCCACCAGGAGGCCGAGATAGAGCGTGTAGGAGACGAAGGCGCCGATGGTCATGCGCCCGGCGAGGATGTCGTTGGCGCCGATCCACATGATCGCGACCCCCACGATGCCGAGCAGCAGGGTCGAGAACGCGGCGACGGCCGAGAACCCGGTCATCGTCTTCGCCACGTTGCGGAACAGGCGGTGCACGCCTTTGGAAAACACGAGCGCCTCGCGCCGCTCCGCGCGGTACGCCTTGACGACGCGCACGCCGGAAAAGGACTCCGTGAGACGGCCGGAGACTTCCGCGTTGATCTTCGACCGCTCACGGAAGAGAGGCCGGAGCGTCTTGAAGGCGAAGAGCAGGACGAACCCGAACAGCGACAGGACCGCGAGGGCGATGACGGTCAATTTCGAGTTCAGGCGAAACAGGATCACCAGCGCGAGCACGGCGGTCACGAAGCCGCCGACGACTTCCACCAGGCCCGTGCCCACGAGATTGCGGATCCCTTCCGCGTCCGTCATCACGCGCGAGAGGAGGGCGCCCACCTTCGTCTGATCGAAATAGTTGACGGAAAGGCGCCCCACGTGCCGCTGGATGCGGCGCCTCATTTCCGTGATCGACCGCTGCGCCGCCTTTCCGAGCACCTGGGATATGGAGAACGCGGTCACGCCCTGAACGACCGCCGCCGCGGCGGACGCCCCAACGAGCAGAGGCAGGAGGTCCCGGCGGCCCTTTCCGACGACCTCGTCCAGGAGATAGCGCGGCATCCCCGGGAGAACCAGCCCGGACAGCCGGTTCACGATCAGGAGACCCAGCCCGAGGGCGAGGCGCCCGCGCCGCGCGGCGACGAGCTCGCCCGCGTCCCTCAGCACGACCCGGACAGAGATCTTCTTTTTCTTCTTCTCGTCGTCGGACGAGGCGCGGCCGCCGCCCCGGCGGGTCTCTCCGCGCGAGAGGCGCGACGAGACCCCGCCGCCGAGAATTCCCGGGCGCGCCATCAGGCGCTCCCTCCGGAAGGGACGCAACTCGCGCGAACGATGCCGTTTTCCGACTTCATGGGATCAGGGGACACAACCTTCCTGGAGGGCCGCGCATTTCGCACGCGGGCGCGGCTACCGCCGCCATTCTGGCAAATCCACCGCTCCCCCGCATGGTGGTACGCGGCGAAGGAGGCCGCGGATTCGGGAAGCGGCGCCCGTCGCTCTTCTTCTCGCGCCTCATCTCCTCGCCAGGATGTAGAGCTGCTGGGCTCCGACCCGGTACGGGGACCCGTCCGCCGATCCGAACAGAGACACCACTTCAAGTCCCGCGCTCTCGAGAAACCCGCAGACCTGAAAGGTCGTGTAGATGCGGTGGGAGGCGAGCCGTGTCTCCGTTTCCGCGCCCCGGGTGGCCGTGTACCGGTTCTCGATCCTCCCGCGGCGCGCGTCGTACCGGTTCTCCGATACGAACCGCATGTCGCCGAGTTCGATCTCGCGCCGCTCGATGAACGCGGGAAGAATCGATTCCGCCACCTTCGAGGCATCGAGCACGAACCGGCCGCCGGGCGACAGCGTCCGGGCGACCGCGCGCACGAACTCGGCGTCCCCTTCGTCGCCGAGATACCCGAAGCTCGAGCCGGCGCAGATCGCGGCGGCGAACTCGCCGGACCAGGGAAGGTCCCGCATGTCGGACTGGCGCCAGGTGAGCTCCGCGCCTTCGCGGTCCGCGTCGCGCCGGCCGGCCGTCAGGAAATCGGAAGAGAGGTCGACCGCGGTGACCCGGTGGCCCTTTCGCGCCAGAGCCCGCGCGAGCCGTCCGTCGCCGCACGGCACGTCGAGAACCCGTGAGGCGGGTGCGAGCTCGAGGTGCGCTTCGAGGAAATCCGCTTCGAGCGCCGTGTGCGCCGGAGGCACGACGGCGCGCCAGAAATCGACCATCAACCCGGAGAAGAAGCCGTTCCACCAGTCGGGAGGAGCGTTCATGGATTGTCGTCCTTGCGTCGAGAAAGACGCGGGCAGCGCCGCGCGGGGCCCGGCCGGCGGATCCGGACGGGCGTTGTGCCGCTCGCTGTGAAGAAGGCGAGCGGCGGCTGCTCTTGTTTTCTTTCCGCGGCCCCGTCAGGGTCGCGGCTCGATCAGCGGACGGCGGTCATAGGCTGCCGGAAGAGTAGCGGCGGCCGGTGACGCCGTCAACCCGGAGGTTCCGAGGACAGCCGGGCATATACGTCCGGATCTGTGATCTCCATGAACCGCTCCGGATGGGCCAGCGGCTGAAAGCCCGCCTTCGAGTAGAGGGCGTGCGCGTCTCTCGTCGACAGCATCCAGCGTCGCAGATTCTGGAGGTCCGGATGCGCCCGGATGATCTCCATCAGCCAGAGAGCGAGGCCCCGTCCGCGCCACGCCTCGAGAACGTAGACGTCGGAGAGATAGGCGTAGGTCGAGCGATCCGTGATGACCCTCGCAAAACCGATCTGCCGCCCCGCGTGAAACATTCCGAACGCGATGGAGCCGCCGATCGAGCGATCGACGAACTCGCGCGGAACGCCGCCCGCCCAGTACGAGCCGGCGAGGAACTCGTGGGCCGCCGCCGCATCGACCCGGTCCGGGTCCGTCGAGATGGAGAATTCTCCCCGTTTCCATTCCGTCGGAGCCGCCCGGGGCTTCCGCGCGCCCGCGATGAGCAGTCCCGCCGGCAGGAAGAGGAGCCAGAACAGCGAGAGGGGCGCGAGGGCCGCGCCTGCCACGGCGAGGGCGGCGAGCGACCAGCCCAGCCAACCGGACCGCGGCCGCAATTCACCGTGCGCGAGCGCCGCACCGAGCAGCGCGAGCGGGACGGAGAGGGCCACGAACCAGAACCACAGCTGCCGGTTGGAGTGCCGCCAGAGCGCGTTGAAGAAACCGTCGCGGGCGATCGGGAGCAGCGCGCCGCGCCCGAGCCACGCTCCCAGGGCCGCGTGCAGCGCAGCGGTCGCGAGCAGGAGGCGCCCTGCCAGGCGGGTCATTCCCGCGTCTCCGCGAGCGAGCGGCCGGCCGCGCGGCTCCCGGGCGGCGCCGCGAAGGACTCGCAGACTCTCGCCTCGACGCGGGCGGGGGCGGCGTATCCGGCGCCCCCCGTCCCGAAGATCCCCTCGCCCATAACGCCATTTTCTCCCATCAGTTACCCGACAGGGCGTGGCCCTTGCAGTCTCTCCGCCGGTCGCGTTTTCGAGAGAGAGACACCATGGCCACGATGCTCGCGGGAAAGCACCTCAAGCGCTACAAGGATCTTGCCTGGCTTCTCGTCAAGTACGGCCGTTCGGACCTGGTGAGCGGTTTCGGAATCGAAGGAGACCTTTCTCCGGACGAGCGGCCGGCTCCTTCGCCTCTCGCCGACGATCTCGCCGACGATCTCGAGCGGCTGGGGCCGACGTACATCAAGCTCGGGCAGCTGCTTTCGACGCGCGCCGACTTTCTGCCGCCCGCGTACATCCAGGCCCTCGCGCGACTCCAGGACCGCGTCGAGCCGTTCTCGTTCGGAGAAGTCGAGCGGATCGTCTCGGAGGAGCTGGGAGTCCGGATCTCGAAAGCCTTCTCGGAGTTCGAAGCGACCCCGGTCGCCGCCGCCTCGCTCGGTCAGGTGCACCGCGGGAAGCTGCGCGGACGGCCGCGCCGTTGCCGTGAAGGTTCAGAGGCCGGGAATCCGGGAGCGCATCGCGGACGACCTGTCGGCGTTCCTGGAGCTGGCGAAGTTCCTCGACAAGCACTCGGACAGTCTCGGAAGATTCGAGCTCCAGAAGACGGTGGAGGAATTTCAGAAGTCGCTCGCCGCCGAGCTCGACTACCGCCAGGAGGCGGGGAACCTCGCGAGGCTCGCGGAAAACCTGGCGGAATTTCCGTCGATCTTCGTCCCTCAGCCGGTCTCCGACTACACGACGACGCGGCTGCTCACGATGGAATACGTCGATGGATGCAAGATCACGGACCTTGCTCCCGTGGTGCGCATGGAGCTCGACGGCGCCGCGCTCGCCGATCAACTCTTCCGCGCCTACCTCAAGCAGATCCTGATCGACGGGTTTTTCCACGCGGATCCCCATCCGGGAAACGTCTTCATCACCGAAGATCGGCGAATCGCTTTGCTGGATCTCGGGATGGTGGCGCGGATCGCTCCCGGGATGCAGGAGTCGCTCCTGAAGCTTCTGCTGGCCGTCGCGGAAGGCGATTCCGACCGGGCCGCGCAGCTCGGGGCGGCGATCGGCCGGCAGCGCGAGGACTTCGACCCGGACGCTTTCCGCCGGCGTGTCGCGGACCTCGTCGGCGCCTACCAGTACACCTCTCTCGGAGACCTGAGGATCGGCCGCACTCTCCTCGAGCTCGCCACGGCGTCCGGCGAAACGGGACTGCAACTGCCGACCGAGCTCACGCTCCTGGCGAAGGCCCTGCTGCAGCTGGACGAGATCGGCCGGACGCTCGACCCCGAGTTCGAGCCGAACGGAGCGATCCGCCGGCACGCCTCGGAGCTCCTGCGCAAGCGCATGCTGAGATCCGCCTCGCCCGGCCATCTGGCGACGGCTCTTCTCGAGGCGAAGGAGTTCGCGGAGAAGCTTCCCGGTCGCGTGAACCGCGTGCTGGATCTCGTCGCCAACAACGAGCTGAAGCTGCACGTCGACGCGATCGACGAGGCCGAACTGATCGGCGGACTTCAGAAGATCGCCAACCGCATCGCGATGGGGCTGGTGCTGGCGTCGCTGATCGTCGGCGCGGCGCTTCTCATGCAGGTGCCGACCACCTTTCGCATTCTCGGTTACCCCGGGCTCGCGATGCTGTTCTTTCTCTTCGCCGCGGCGGGAGGATGCGCGCTCATCGTCTCGATCCTCTGGAGCGACCGGAAGCCGCGGCGCGGCGCCGCGCGAACCGCGAAGTCGTAGGAGCGAAGATATAGTCGACCGGCGATGAGATTCCTGATCCGGCTGCTGATCAACGCCGCTGCTCTCTGGGTCGCGACGAAGATCGTTCCAGGAATCTCCGCCTCCGGGGACCCCATCTCCTTTCTGTCCGTGGCCCTCGTCTTCGGGCTCTTGAACGCGCTCGTCCGGCCCGTCGTGACGATGCTCACGTGTCCTCTTCTGATCCTGAGCCTCGGCCTCTTCACGTTCGTGATCAACGCCTTCATCCTCTGGCTGACGAGCGCGGCGGCGGCCCGGTTCGGGCTCGGATTTCACGTCTCGGATTTCTGGTCGGCGTTCTGGGGCGCCCTGGTCGTGTCGATCGTGAGCGTCTTTCTCTCGATCTTCGTGAGCGAGCCCGACCCGCGGCGCCCCTAGGAGATCCCGGCGGCGTGCTCGGCCAGGCGCTCTCCCTCTTCGGCGCAGGAGTGGTTCTCGTCGCCTACGCGATGAACCAGATGGGCAAGCTCGAGCAGCGCGCCTATCCCTACCTGCTGCTCAATCTGATCGGGGGAGGGATCCTCACGTTCTTCGCCGTGCGGGCGCGCGATCCGGGCCTGATGCTGATGGAGGGCTCGTGGGTCGTGATCAGCCTGGCGGGGATTTTTTTCGCCGCGCGGCGGCAGAAGAAATAGCTGTCAGCGGCCAGTGGTCAGCTGTGGGCAGATTCTGAGCGGGCGGGATCGGCCGCCATCGGACGGGCGGCCTCCCGTCCGGAGACGCGCGGTGTTCGTGCTCCATTCCACCTACCGCCTTCCGCCTCCCGCCTCCCGTTCTGCAAACAGGTGCGCGATGCTGTTGGCGTAATACTCGAGCACGGGCAGCTCCGCGGGC
>JBDUBP010000251.1:0-7778 GCA_040004075.1 Acidobacteriota bacterium
TCCCAGCTCGGGATGTGGCTCTTCCTCGTGACGGAGATCCTCTTCTTCGGCGGGCTCTTCACCGTTTACACGGTCTACCGGTGGTCGTGGCCGTCGGGATTTGCGGACGCAAGCCGGCACATGGACGTGACGCTGGGAACGCTGAACACGGCCGTCCTGATCTTTTCCAGCCTCTCGATGGCCATGGCGGTTCACAGTGCCGCAATCGGCCGCGTTCGCCGCATCGTTCCCTATCTTCTGGTCACGATGCTCCTCGGTGCGACCTTCCTGGCCGTGAAGGCGGTCGAGTACACCGAACACATCCGCCATCACCTGTTCCCCGGTTCGTCGTTCCATTACCCGGGCCCGCACGGCCGCCCGGCGGAGCTCTTCTTCTCGCTCTACTTCGCGATGACGGGTCTCCACGCCCTTCACATGATCATCGGCCTCGGGATCCTGACCGTTCTGGTCGTGCAGACCCGACGGGGCCGCTACAGCGCCGCCTGGCACACGCCGATCGAGATGTCGGGCCTTTACTGGCACTTCGTCGACATCGTCTGGATCTTCCTGTTCCCGCTCCTGTATCTGATCAGCCGGCATGTCCATTGAGCATGAGCATCGAGCGTCTGAGCAGTCGAAGCGCGTGAAACGAAATTGAGCACGAAGGCGCAGTCTCCGATGGCCCACGCAACAAATGTGGATCACATCGTGTCCGCGAAGAGCTATATCGCGGTGTTCGTCATCCTGCTCGTCATGACCGCAACGACGACCGCCGTATCGTTCGTGGATCTCGGCCCCTGGAATACGGTAGTCGCACTCGCGATCGCCTTTTTCAAGGCGACCCTCGTCGCGCTCGTCTTCATGCACGTGCGCTGGTCGACCCGCCTGACACAAATCGTCGTCGTCGGGGGGATCTTCTGGCTCGCGATCCTGATCGGATTGACCCTCTCGGACTTCGCGACACGGGCCTGGCTGCCCGTGTACCGAATCACGCCGTGACGAAGTTGAGAATTCAGAGTCGAGGGTTCAGAGTTCCGTCGCTGACTCATCCAGGGCTTTCTGAATTCCTGACGCTCGACGCTCAACCTTTAAAATCGTCTCACTCTCCCTTCAACTCGCAACTCCCGACTCCCCCCTGGTCGCCATCCACACTCCGGCAGCGATCATCGCGCCGCCGATCAGCACCCTCGCCGATAACGTCTCTTTGAGGACCAGCGCTCCGAGGCAGACGGCGATCAGCGTGTCCACCAGGGGGATCGAGCCGATCACGGAGACGGGGACTCTCGGCACAAGCCAGAAGAGTCCGACGAACGTCACGGCCGTTCCGAGGATGGAGAGATAGAGGAGCGAACCGATCGCCACCGGCGTCCAGTGCATGGGCGCTCCCCGCTCGAAGAGGGCGGCGAGGGCCGCCAGGAAGAGGGTCCCCACGAGCGTCTGGGTCCAGACGTTCAAATCCGGCGCGACGGCGCCGAGCGATTTCTTCACGAGAACGTTCGAGTAGCCGGACACGAACGCCCCGAAGAGCACCAGCAACCCTCCGAGGAAGACGGGCCCGGCGTCGCCGCTCAGAGCGCGCACGGCCGCGGGCGCCTCGATGACGGCGACCCCCGCCACGCCGATCGCCGCCGCCGCCGCGGTCGTTCGCGTCCAGCCCTCCCCCGGCAGAAGCCGCTGGGCAAAGACCCCGACCCAGATCGGGAAGGAGCCGAAGAGCAGCGCGGAGAGACCCGACTCGATCCAGGACGCCGCGAGGAAGATCGCCGCGTACGCGACGCCGATCTGCAGGAGCCCGGAGAACGCCATCGCGCGCCACTCGGTCGTGGTCGGGCGGGGGCCCGACCTCCGCCGCCAGGCCAAGGGAGTCAGCACCGCGCAGGCGAGCCCCATCCGCAGCGCCGCCAGAGTCAAGGGGGGAAGATCGCGGACGGCCACGCGAATGACGAGCCAGGTCGACCCCCAGACGGCGCAGAGGAAGAGATAGACGCCGAGCTCGCGGCCGCGCAGGGGGGAGGAGGGCATGGAAAGAGTTATCAGTCTTCAGTTGTCAGTTGTCAGTCTTCAGTCGTCAGTCGTCAGTCTTCCGTCTTCCGTCTTCCGTCTTCAAGCGGCCGTTCGGCGGACGACCATAACTTAGAATCGCGTGATGTTTACCGCCGCTCTCGACCCGTCCGGCCCGAAGGACGTTCTCTATCGCGATCTCGCCCGGTCGGTCGTCGCGCTCTGCGAGGGAGAGGCCGACGCCCTCGCAAATCTCGCCAACGCGGCGGCGCTCGCAAACCAGGCCCTCGATGCCATCAATTGGTGCGGGTTCTACCTGCTGCGCGGCGGAGAGCTCGTGCTCGGCCCGTTTCAGGGCAAGCCTGCCTGTGTCCGCATCCCGCTCGGGAAAGGTGTCTGCGGAACGGCAGCCGAGCGGCGGGAGACTCTCGTCGTTCCGGACGTCCTCGCGTTCCCGGGGCACATCGCATGCGACTCGGCGTCCCGATCCGAGATTGTCGTCCCGATCCTCTCGAATGGCGCGCTCGTCGGGGTCTTCGACGTCGACGCGCCGAGGCCCGCCCGGTTCGACGACGAGGACCGCGCCGGGTTGGAACGATTCGTGAACGCTCTCGTCCCCATGGTCGCCTGGAAGACGCTGACGGGAGAGCTCGAGAAATGAACGAGACGCGCGGGAAAGTGACATGGCTCGGGCACGCAGCCTTCCTGATCGAGACCGCGGAAGGGACGCGGATCGCCATCGACCCTTTCATCGAACAGAATCCGAAATTCCCGAAGGGGTTCGAGTACGGAAAGCTCGACGTCGTCGCGGCCACGCACGGCCACTTCGACCATTTCGGCGGCGACGGAGTGGCGCTGGCGAAGAAGTCCGGGGCCATGGTCGTCTGCGTCTTCGAGCTCGGGCTGTTCTGCGAGAGCGAGGGGGTCGACCTCGTGTCGGGTATGAACAAGGGGGGCGCGCAGACGGTCGCCGGGGTCGAGTTTCGAATGGTCCAGGCCGTCCATTCGTCGGGCACCACCGCCGCCGGGAAGCGGAATCCCCCGTCCGACCCGTGCGGGTTCGTCCTCACGCTGCCGGACGGGTTCCGGATCTACCACGCGGGGGACACGAACGTCTTCTCCGACATGGCGCTCATCGGAGAGCTCTACCGCCCGGACCTCGCGCTGCTGCCGATCGGCGACTTCTACACCATGGGGCCGCGAGAGGCCGCCAAGGCATGCGAGCTCCTCGGCGTGCCGCGGGTGATCCCGATGCACTGGGGGACGTTCCCGGCGCTCACCGGCACGCCGGCGGCGCTGCGGGAGGAGATTGCGAAGCGAGGCCTCGCGACGGAAGTGATCGAGCTCGCGCCAGGAGGATCCTGGCCGGCCTGAGCTGTCAGCCGTCAGCTCTCAGCTCTCAGCTGTCAGCGGCCTGCTCTGAACGCTCAACGCCCGACGCTGGACGCTCAACGCCCTGAACGCTAGCGTGATCCCAGAACGAACGAGTTTCCTTCCGAGTCTTCGAAGATCGCGAACGTGCCCCAGGGCTCCTCCTTCGGGCCGCTCTTGAACATCACGCCGCGCGCCTGGAGCTCTTCGTACGACTTCTGCACATTGTCGCAGGAAAACGACCCGTTGAAGAAAGTGCCGACGCGGTTCTCGTGCCCCTCGGGCGTGAAAAGAACGACTCCCGTTTCCGCGCCGGGAATCCGGAGCTCGATCCGGCGCTGCTTGCCCATGGGCTGATCGGTGTGCACCTTGAACCCGAGCTTGTCCCGGTAGAACGCGAGCGCCCGCTACGCGGGGCTCGCGGAAGACTGCGGTCTCTCCAGGCGCGCGGTGCAGGACGCCGTCAGGCGCCTGACCCGCCGCCGCCTGCTCGCCGCCGCGCGCAACTCGGCGACCGCGACGCCGAGATACGCCGTGCTGCGACCCTGGCGGCGGCGGCAGGAGTGACCGCGAGACTCTGGGGAACTCGTTCGCCTCCAGCTCTCAATAGCCCCGCAGAGAGCGCAGCGACGTTACTGCAGTGGCAGCCGCCCGGAGAACCCTTCGTCGTAGCTGTGGAAGTACTCGAGCGACGGCTCCGGATATTTCCAGCAGTAGTAGCCGGCGCCGGAGTCGAAGTCGACGAGCCACAAGCCCTTGATCACCGCGCCGAGCGACAGAATCTCGCGCGCCCATTCCCGCACGATGCCCTGCCGCTCGTCTTCCGACTCG
Source organism: Acidobacteriota bacterium (assembly GCA_040004075.1). Taxonomy (GTDB): domain Bacteria; phylum Acidobacteriota; class Thermoanaerobaculia; order UBA5066; family Gp7-AA6; genus JALYUA01. The sequence continues at coordinate 4,183 of JBDUBP010000251.1, forward strand.
CCGCCCGACTCTCCGAGGCGCGCGTAACGGAACACCGCGTCGGAGGTGAGCTCCTTGACCTTCGGCAGAACGGTGCGCGCCTCCTCGAAGCTGAAGATGCGGGTCTCGGCGGGTGTCCCCGTGACGAGCTCCGCTCCCTCCGAGGGGAGCGCCTGATCTCTCACGATCGCGATCAGTTTGGTGACCGCGTCGACGTCTTCGCCAACGGCCGTGGAGATATAGGCCTCGAGGGCGAGAAGCGCCTCCTCCGAACGGCCGGTCTTCAAAAGCAGCAGGCCCCGTTCTCGCAGGTAGGAAGACTCGCCCGGCTCCAGGGCTTCCGCGCACTCGAGCGCCGCGAGCGCCTCCTCGACCATTTCCCGCCGCTCGTAGGAACGCCGCAGGTTGAAGAGAACGCGCGTCAGGATCGCGCGCGTCGAGTCCGGGGCGAAGACTTCCGGCGGCAGCTCGACGGGCGTGCCGAAGATCGACCCGACGCGCCGGGCGAGATCCTCGGCGTCGCACAGCTTGCCGCCTTCGAAAGGATCGAGGAACCGGCCGGAAGGGAGATCCGGGCCGCCCACGACGAAATGGCCGGGAAGCCCGACGCCCGAGAGGCGCATCCCCGCGCGGCGCCCCACCTCGATGACGAGGATCGAGAGCGTGATCGGCATGCCTCGCTTGCGGGCGACGACCCGCGCGACGGAGGAGTTCTCCGGGTCGTCGTACGAGTCGGCATCCCCCTGGAACTTCTCCTCGGTGAAGAGTACCCGCCGCAGGGCGCGATCGGGCGCGTCCCCTGCGCGCCGCGCGGAGGCGACCCGGGCGGCGAGGCGCTCGACCTCTTCCTCGGCGGGGGAGACGTGCTCCGTCGGATCGATCAGCTGAGAGATGAGAAGCGACGCCTCGAACAGGTCGAGCACGGGGCTCGCCGCCGCCTCCCGGAACTTCGCGATGATGAATCTGCGGCCGCTCTCGCTCTCGTCTGACAAGTCGTTTTCCCCCTGATCAATCTGCGAAAACCCAACCCGCCCGGCGAAGCCTCCGGAAACCCTATCCCACCAAGCCGCGTGCCGCGCTCTCCGGCGGGTTCGCGGCCGCCGACGCCTCTCCGTGCCGCCGCCGATTCCCGCCTTCCGCCTCCTATAATCCCCCGCGATGTCGTCCGACGAGCTCCTCCGCCGGTTCCCCCCCGCGGAGCTCGCGACATTGATCGCGACTCGCCGGGACCTCCACCGGCACCCGGAGCTCGGATTCGAGGAAACGCGAACGGGCGACGCGGTGTTCCAACGGCTCACGGCGGCCGGTCTTTCCCCCCGGAGGGGCGTCGGCCGAACCGGCGTGTTCGCGGACTGGCCCGCGGACCGTCCCCGCATCCTTCTCCGCGCCGACATGGACGCGCTTCCGCTGCAGGAGGAGAGCGGAGCGCCGTACGTCTCCGAGGCGCTTGGGCGCATGCACGCGTGCGGACACGACGGCCACGTTTCGATCGCGCTCGCCGTCGCCGAGCGGCTGCCCGCGACCCCGGAGAGCGGGCCGTTCCGGATGCTGTTCCAGCCGGCGGAGGAGGGCGCGGGGGGGGCGGAGGCGTGCGCGGCGGACGGGATCCTGGAAGGCGTCGGATCCGCCCTCGGGCTCCACCTCTGGAACCAGCTGCCTGTCGGAAGGATCGGCGTCAACCGGGGCGCCCTGATGGCCGCAGTCGACGAATTCTCGATCGACGTCGAGGGACCGGGAGGCCACGGCGCCGCGCCCCATGAGACCGCCGATCCGATCGTCGGGGCCGCCCGAATCATCGACGCGCTTCAGAGCATCGTCTCGCGCGAGATCTCTCCGCTCGACTCCGCGGTCGTGACCGTCGCGAGCATCCATGGCGGCTCCGCCTTCAACATCATCCCGGCCGCGGTCCGGCTGACCGGCACCGCCCGGTCCTTCACGGAATCGGCGGGCGAGGCTCTGCCGGAAAAGATGGAGCGCGTCGTCCGCGGGACGGCCGAGGCGGCGGGCGTGCGCGCGCGCCTCCACTACCGGCGCGTCAACCGCGCCACCGTCAACGACCCGGCGATGGCCGACCTCGTCATCGAGACCGCGAGGCGAATCCTCGGCCCGGACAGCGTCGACGCGGAGACGCGGACCCTCGGAGGCGAGGACATGTCCGTCTTTCTCGATCGCGTCCCGGGCTGCTTCTTCTTCGTCGGCTCGGCTCTGGAAGGCGGGCATCGTCCCCACCACTCTCCCCGGTTCGATTTCGACGAGCGGGCGCTGGCGATCGGAACGGTCCTCTTCGAAGCCGTGGCGAGGGAAGCGGCGAGGAGGGGGTAGCTGTCAGTTCTCAGTTTTGAGTTTTCAGTTTTTTCGGTTTTCGGTTTTCGGTGGTCATCCGTTTGGAGCTCCAGCCGATCGTTCCCCCCTACTGAAAATGAATACTGACAACTGATAGCTGACAACTGATAACGGTTTGCTCACCCTCCTTCTCCTTCTTCTCTACCTCGGCGGGGTGCTCGCGATCGGCTTCGCGGCGCGCGGGCGCGCGGGAAGGGATGAGACCTCCTACTTCGTCGCCGACCGCAGCTTCTCGACGTTCTGGGGCTTCATCGGCCTCGCGTCGCTCACGACCGGTGGGTCCACCACCATCGCTCTCGCCGCGTTCGTCTACGTCCATGGCCTCGCCGGGCTCTGGCTCGACCTCGCGGGCGCGCTCGGGCTTCTCGCGCTCGGCCTGTTTCTCGCGGGGCGCGTGCGGAGGGAGGGCGCGATCACCCTCCCCGAGATCATCGGCCGTTACTACGGCGCCCGGGCGCGCTGGGCCGCCGCGCTCCTGGTCCTGACCTCGGAGATCGTCTGGTTCGCGCTCCTGGTCGAGGGCTCGTCGGTCGTCCTGACCGCCGCGTTCGGTCTTCACCCGATTCTCGCCATCGTCGGATCGACCGTGGTCTTCGTTCTCTACACCTCGCTCGGCGGGCAGTTCGCGGTCGTCCGGACGGACCTGCTTCAATACGGCCTGATGGTCGTGGGAATTCCGGGGATTGCCTTCCTGTGCGCGCTCGGGAAGGTCCCTCACTTCCCCCACCTTCCGCCGGACTTCTGGAGCTTTCCTTTCTCGCCGGGGATGCGGCCGTGGGACGTCGCGGCCCTGCTCGTGCTCATCGGTCTGCCGCATCTCGTCGGAAGCGACGTCTACGCCAAGCTGCTGTCCTGCCGGGATGAGGCGACGGCGCGCCGCTCCGCTCTTCTGGCGGCGGGCTCCAAGATCGTCTTCGGCGCCGCCGTCGCGTATCTCGCTCTCGCCGCCCGGGAAGTCCTGCCTCCGGCGGCGCCGGGCCTCACCCTGCCGCGCGCGGTGCTCGCGTTCGTCCCGGGCCCGCTCGCGTCGATCGTCGTCGTCGCCCTGATCGCCACGCTCCAGAGCTCGGCCGACGCGGTGCTGCTCTCCGCCGCGGCGGTGACCTCCCGGGATCTCCTCCCTCCGCTCCTCCGCCGGCCCGTCCCCCTGGCGGCTTCGCGGGCCCTTTCCCCTGTCTACGGCGCCCTCGGCCTCCTCGTGGCGCTGGCGATGGACCGCAACGTGATCGAGACGCTGAAGCTCGGCTATTCGATCTTCGCCGCGGGGCTGATCC
>JBDUBP010000154.1:0-7763 GCA_040004075.1 Acidobacteriota bacterium
ACCGAGGCCTCGTCCTCGTGCTCGCAATACAGCCGGATCATCGGCTCGGTTCCCGAGAGGCGGTGCAGGAGCCACCCGCGGCTTCCGAACGCGTACTTGACTCCATCCTTGTCCGCGACGGCCGTCACGGGTTCGCCCGCGACCTCCGCCGGCGGCTCCGCGCGCACCGAGGCCAGGAACGCCGAGATGACGGGAACGGGAAAGTAGACGTCGCGGCGCCCGTAGGCGAACTCGCCGAACTCCGCCGCCAGGTCCGCCAGAGCGCCGTCGAGATCGCGGCCGGAGAGGGCGAGGCTCTCGATCAGGAGCAAGGCGTTCAAGACGCCGTCGCGTTCCGGGAGGTGAAAGGAGAACGCATAGCCGCCGCTCTCCTCGCCGCCCGCCGCGGCCTCACCGCGGTTCATCAGGTCGGCGACGTACTTGAACCCGATGGGCGTCTCGTGCAGTGGCGCGCGGAGAGAAGCGGCGACGCGGTCGATGAGAAGGGACGTGGAGAACGTCTTCGCGATGCCTCCGGTCAGGCCGCGGCGCCGGTAGGCGTGCAGGAGAAGAAGGGCGAGGACCCGATGCGGCGAGACGAAGCGTCCGCGCGCGTCGAGCACGCCCAGCCGGTCCGCGTCTCCGTCCTGCGCGACCGCGAGATCGAGCCCTTCCGCGCGAACGCGCTCCGACGCGGCGGCGAGGTTGGAGGCGATCGGCTCGGGATGGACGCCGCCGAAGAGGGGATCTCGTCCGGCGCGGAAGGCGGCGACGCGCGTTTTCCCTCCGGAGAGGATGTCCGGAACGAGAGACCCCGCCGCCCCGTGCATGGAATCGGCGAGCACCGCGAGACCCGCAGCGCGCATCGCGCCCAGGTCGACGAGGGCGCTCAACCGGGCGCGGTAGGGAGTCAGCAGGTCCTCGACGCGAACGGTCCCTGCCCGAGCCGGAGGAGGAGACCGCGGGCGCTCCCCGGCGCGCTCGACCTCCTCGTACAGGTCCGGAGGGGCGCTTCCCCCGAAGTGCGACTTGATCTTGAACCCGTTGTATTCCCCGGGATTGTGGCTCGCCGTGATCGCCACCCCGCCGGCGAGCCCCAGATGGTGGACGTGGTCCGAGACCGCGGGCGTCGGGATTGGCCGATCGGTCAGGAGGACCTCGAGGCCCGCCGAGGCGAGCGTGTCGGCGGCCCGGCGCGCGAACTCGGGAGAGAAGAAACGCGTGTCGTGGCCGACGACGATCCGGGTCGTGTCTCCGCTCGGTAGCGAACGGTAAACGTCCGCCGTCGCCGCCGAAAGACGCTCGATCGCGGCGAACGTGCATCCCTCGGCGATGACCCCCCGCCATCCGTCGGTGCCGAGCGGAAAGCTCAACGCGCGAGCGCCGCGTCCGCCCGCGGAGAGCGGATCGCCGCGAGCCGGTCTTCGGTCAGTCCCTCGCGGGCGAGAAACTCGGACGCGCGCGCGAATCGGAATCCCCGCGCCGCCAGTCCGTCGAGCAGGGCCGGGATCCTCGGCGACACCGGATCGTCGCGGTCACTTCCCAGGTGCAGGAGAACGATCCCGCCGTTTTCCGCGCGCTCGATCAGAGCCTCCACCACCCGCGCAGACGAGCGATAACCGCGGGACCGCGGATTGGAGATCCAGTCGAGCCCGTCCAGGCCCGCGCGCCCTCCTGTCCAGCCGACGTGCCAGTACCCCGCCTCCGCGGCCCAGCGGCGGACCTCCGCGTTCTGCTCGCCGAACGGGGCCCGCCAGAAGGGCGCCAGGTTCCGGCCCGTCGCTTCGCGGAAGAGGCGCTCCGTCCGGGACAGCTCGCCGGCGACGAAGGCGCGATCGACCCCGGACCGGGTAGCCTGGCGGCCGTCGCGGGCGTAGGTCGTCAGGTGGGGATGAGTCTCCGTGTGATTGCCCACCTCGTGGCCATCGGACACGATCCGGCGGACGAGCTCCGGGTAACGCCGTATGAATTCGCCGGTGAGGAAGATCGTCGTGCGGATTCCGTGAGCGCGCAGAGCGTCCAGAATCTCCCGGGCCCCCCGGTCAGAGGATCCGGCGTCGAACGACACGACCAGCTCGCGGCGGTCGCGCGGCCCGCGTGAGAGATCCGGAACGGATGGCAGGCGTTGCCCGGCGCGCGCGATGGAGGGCGCGGGGATCGCGGAGACAGGCGCTATAGCGGAGACGGGCGCTATCGCGCGGTCGGGCGCGAGTGCGGCGCCGTCCGACGCCGGGATGGGGGGCCCCGGCGCGGGCGCGGAGGCCGCGATCGGGAGGGGGGACGTGCCGCGAGAGGCTGCCGCCGAAGAGCCTTCCTCGGTGGCCGGCGCCGCCAGCGGGAGCGCTCCGACGCGATACGGGCCGGGCGTCTGTACGCGCTCGAAGCGGAAGCGCCCGTCTCCCGCCACCGTCGTCGCCGTGAACTGTCCCCCCGAGAAGAGAAAGACGGCGGCTCCCGAGGGCGCCGTCCCCTCGATCCGGGCGCCGTCGGATTCCGCGGTCACCCGCTCGACTCGGGCGAGGGGCGGGCGGCGAGCGGGGGAGAAGGGCGACGGCGCATTCAGCCGGTCGAGCTCGGCCACGCTGCGGACGGCGAGGACGGCGGGGGCCGAGCATGCGAGGAGGACGGCGAAGACGGCCAGCCGCGGAGAAACGGGGCGCCCCAGCCTGCGCAGCACCCGGGATCGCATCTCCGCGCGGCCGGCATCGCGGGCGCAGCGCGTCGAGCAGTAAAGATGCCCGCGCAGCTTCAGCTCGCAGAGGCTGCAGATCGGCTTCCGGCAGCGATGACACCCCCGGTGCGCGCGCTTGCTCCCGTGCACCGGACAGGGGACGTTCATGGAGCTATTATCACCGGGTGCGAGACGCTTCCGCGGTCGGGCTCCCGACGACCCCCGCGCCAATCTCTTGAAACTGAATCTTCCCAATGCGCTCACGCTGCTGCGCATCTTCCTCGTCCCGTTTCTCGTCGTCGTCCTGCTGACGAAATTCGCGGGCCGCGAGATCGTGGCGCTCGCGATATTTCTGACCGCCACCCTCACGGACTTTCTCGACGGATGGCTCGCGCGGCGCCGGGGCGAGATCACGACCCTGGGAACCCTTCTCGATCCCATCGCCGACAAGCTGCTGATCTCGGCGGCGTTCATCTCGCTCGTCGAGGTCGGACTCGTGCCGGCGTGGATGGTGGTGGTGGTCGTCGGGCGCGAGTTCGCCGTGACGGGGCTTCGCGCGATCGCGTCCGATCAGGGGGTCATCATCGCCGCCTCCGCATGGGGAAAGCTCAAGATGGCGTCGCAGATCGCTGCCATCTCCGTCCTGATTCTGTCGGAGCGCTTCGACGTGCTCGCGCTTCCGGGCAAGGTGGCGCTGTGGGTGGTGGTCGCCGTGGCCCTGGGATCCGGGGCGCAGTATTTCGCGATCTTCCTGCGGCGGATCGTGACTTAGTCGAAAACGGCGGCGCGCTCGGCGAGAGCCGCACCATTCCAGGCCCCTGGCGCCCGACACCCTCAGCACAGGGTCGGCGAATGTTGCCCGCAGGAAAGTCGGGGGGGCCGCTTCGAGCCGCTGGCGCTATCTCCTCGTCAGCAGGTATCTCCAGATCGCGCGGCCTTCCTCCCGGTATTTGATCTCGTAGTGGGTCGGCGGCGGCGGGGGAAGATCCTCCCAGGCGAGCCGCTGCAGAGCCGGGACGCTCTCCAGGATGGGATCGAGGCCGCTGCCATAGCCGGAGTGGTCGGTCGCGATCCGCAGATACCCGCCGGGCTCCAGCCGGCGGGCGAGAATCTCGAGCGTGACGCCGTCCAAGAGCCGGCGCTTCTTCTGCTTTTTCTTCGGCCACGGATCCGGAAAGTAGATGTGGAAAGCGCGGACCGACTCGAGCGGGAGCGCCTCCGCGAAGATCCGGCCGTCGGCGCGGACCATCCTCGCATTGGAAAGGGCCGCGCGCTCGACGCGGTCCCGGCAGATCCGGTAGTACGACAGAGAGCGCTCGATTCCCAGAAAATCGTGGCCGGGGGTTTCTCTCGCCGCTTCCACGAGAAATCGTGCCTTCCCGCTGCCGATCTCGACTTCGAGCGGCGCCCTGCGGACGAAGAGCGCCCCCGGATCGAGCGCCGGCCCGCTCCAGAGAGCCTCGTCCGGGGAGAGCGGGAACGACGAGGGCTGCCGTCCCGAGGGCGTGGCGCGCGAGGGCGCCGGAATTTCGGGCACGAAAATCCTACCGGAGCTTTTCGGCGATCGCGCGGGAGAAGGCCGACGTCCCGAGCGTCCCTCCGATGTCGGCCGTTCGAGCTCCTTCCGCGAGGGTCGCCAGGAGCGCGGCCTCGACGCGCGCCGCGATCTCCGGCATCTGGAGATGGCGCAGCATCAGGAGCGCGCTCATCAGAAGCGCCGTGGGGTTCGCGCGGTCCTGGCCCGCGATGTCCGGCGCGGTCCCGTGCACCGCCTCGAAGATCGCCACGTCGGGTCCCATGTTGGCGCCCGGAACGAGGCCGAGCCCGCCGACGAGCCCCGCCGCGAGGTCGGAGACGATGTCGCCGTACAGGTTTTCCAGGAGCAGGACGTCGAAGGTCTCCGGGTTCATAACGAGACGCATGCACGCGGCGTCCACGATCCGGTCGTCCGCCTGGATGTCGGGATACTTCTCCGCGACCTTGCGGAAGCAGTCCAGGAAGAGGCCGTCGGAGAGCTTCATGATGTTCGCTTTGTGGATCGCGGTGACACGGCGTCGCCCGTGGCGGCGGGCGTATTCGAAGGCGTAAACGGCTATCCGCGTCGAGGCGTATTCCGTGATGATCTTCAGCGACTCGACGACTCCGGGCACGACGATGTGCTCGAGTCCGCTGTAGAGGTCTTCGGTGTTCTCCCGCACCACGACGAGATCCACGCCCTGGAACCGGCTGGCCACCGTCGGGACGTTTCGAACGGGGCGGAGGTTGGCGTACAGGTCGAGGGTCTTGCGGAGCCGGACGTTGATCGAAGCGAACCCCTCGCCGATAGGAGTCCCCACGGGTCCCTTCAGTGCGACGCGGTTTCTGCGGATCGATTCGATTACGCGCGGCGGCAGGGGATCGCCCTCGGAGAGCTCTGCGGCGCGGCCGACGACCGCCTCCTCGAAGGCGAGAGGCGCGCCCGCGGCCTGCAGGATGAAAACGACGGCCTCGGCGACTTCGGGTCCGATCCCGTCCCCTCGAATCAGCGTGACGGTCTGCACGAGCCTCCTCAGTTGCGGGCGGCCGCTTCGCGCGCCGCCTCGCCTTCCTTTTTTTCCGGAAGGATCATCAGGACCCTGTCGATACCGGTTGGGCTCGCTTCCTCGATGACGAAGTCCGCCCGGCGCCCCCGCCACCGCTCTCCCTTCCGGGGGATCCGGCCGAATCGGTTCATCAGATGGCCCGCGATCGTCTCCGCCTGGTCTCTGGGAAGCGCGATCCCGAACTGGTCCTCGAGGTCGTCCAGGCGGAACGCGCCCTCCAGCAGGAACTGCTGCTTTCCGGCGGCGACGAACCCGGGCGTCTCCTCCTCGTCGAACTCGTCCAAAATGGGGCCCAGCAGCTCCTCGATCGCGTCCTCGATCGTGACGATTCCGGCGGTGCCTCCGAATTCGTCGACGACCACCGCCATGTGAGTCCGGCGACGGCGCATCTCCCGAAAGAGGTCTTCCGCGGGCTTGAACTCCGGCACGAGGAAAGGAGGATCGAGATACCTCACCAGCTGAAACGAGTTCTCCTCTTCGTCGGTCACGTCGAAGAGGTCTTTCGCATGGAGGATGCCGACGACATTGTCGAGGGAGCCGCGGTAGACCGGCAGCCGCGACAGCTTGTGCTCCCGAAGAAGGCGCCGGACGTCCGAGAATTCGGCGGTGTCGGGGACGGCGACCACGCGCGTTCGCGGGACCATGATGTCGCGGACCGTCCTGTCGCCGAACTCGAGGACGTTGTGGAGCAACCGCTTCTCCTCGCCGTGGATGACGCCTTCGTCCGCTCCCAGGTTGAAGACGCTCTTCATCTCCTCCTCGGTGAGCGCCGGAGACTTCTCCGCGATCCCGAGGAGCCGCAGGCCCCGCGTCGTCAGCTGAACAACGAGCGTGACGACCGGCGAGAAGATCGTCATGAACCACGTCATCGGAACGGCGACCGCGCGCGAGATCGCGAGGGGGGACGCCGCGCCGATGGCCTTCGGCGCCATTTCCGCGAAAACGAACAACGTCACCGTCGAGACGACGATCGCGGCGGGAACGCCCCAGCGCTCGCCCACCCATGCCGTAGCGAGAGCGGTCGCGAGCGCCGAGGCCGAGCTCAAGGCGAGGTTCTGGCCGATGAGGATCGTGGCGAGCAGCGCCGAGGTCTTCGATTTCAGCGCCCGGATGAGGACGCCCCGCCGGTCGCCCTTCTCCCTCAGGCGCTGAAGGTCGATGCGTGACAGCGAGACGAGAGCGGTCTCGGCCGCGGCGAAGAACGCCGAGACCGCGAGAGAAACGCCGAACAGAATGAGAAAAACGGGCGCGCGAGCGGTCATCCGCCGGCCTCCCCGCCGGGCGATTCGAAGGAAGGCAGGCGCGACAGGGCCCACCTCGCCGCGTCGGTCAGGCCGCGATCCGCGCAGGCCCCCGCCTTCGTCAGGGCCCCTGCGAGACCGGCGTCGCGTTCGCACCCGGCGGAGACGGCGGCGTTGCGCTGCAGCCCCCTCCAGCCCGCGCGGTTCAGCGCGGTGGCTCCGAAGGCGCGCCGAAACTCTCCGCGCCCCATCGCGATCCAATCCTCGCGTCCCGGCGCCGGCGAGGTTTGCCCGGCGCCCAGAGGGGCGTTCCATGGGCAGGCGTCCTGACAATCGTCGCAGCCGAACACGCGGTCGCCCAGGGAATCCTTCACCGCGTCGGGGATCGCCCCGCGGTGCTCGATCGTCCAGTAGGCGAGGCACCGGTTCGCGTCGAGCAGCCCGGGCTCCACGAACGCGCCGGTCGGGCAGGCCTCGAGACATCGGACGCACGACCCGCACCGCTCGGCGACCGGGTCGTCGGCCGGAAGATCGAGGTCGGTCAGGATCTCGGCGAGAAGAAAAAAGGAGCCGAGCTCCGCGTCGATGAGACACCCGTTCTTGCCTACCCACCCCAGACCCGCCGCCGCCGCGAACGACCTTTCGGCGAGCGGAGTGGAATCGACGCAGACGCGCCACGCGAAGGGCGCGGCGAGGCGGGCCGCCATCGCCTCCGCGACGCGCGTCGCCCTCGCCCGGAGCGTCCCGTGGTAGTCCGGGCCTCTCGCGTACCGGGCGATCCGCGATCCGTCCCGCCCGACGGGCGCCTCCGGCGCGTGAGAAGCCGCAAGGCAGAGAACGGACCGGGCTCCTCGCAGCAGCGCCTCCGGGGACGCGCGCACGCTCGCCGTGTCTTCCAGGTAGCGCATCCCGGCGTGGCGGCCTTCCGCGATCCACCGGCGATACCGGTCGAATTCCGGCGGTGTCTCCGCGCGGGCGATCCCGGACCGGGCGAAGCCCTGCCGCTCCGCCTCCTCGCGGAAAACGCGCGCCGCGAAGGCCCGGTCGGTGCTGTTCGGAGTCACGTCTTTTTCGAACCTCTCTGTCGCGTTTCAGGGGCGCGGATCAACGAACCGCTCATGCTATAGCATCGCCCGCCGGGGGGTGAGTGGCGAGCGCTGACCGATTCTCCGCGCGGGCGTTCTCGATCGGCTTCGCGCTGCTGCTCCTCTACCTCCTCTGGCTCATCTTCCGCCCCTTCGTCAGCCCGATTCTGTGGGCCGGGTTGCTGGCATTCCTGCTCTTTCCGGT
>JBDUBP010000247.1:0-25551 GCA_040004075.1 Acidobacteriota bacterium
GTGCATCCGATCCTCGCCCGGAAAGGGCGCCTCGGCCCGTATCTCGCCGCCTGCGCGCCCCTGGCCGCGGTCCTGGTGGCGCTCCTCGCGCGGCCGGGCGCCCTGTCCCTGGAGGAAGCGGCGGCGGTCGCCGTCCCGATGACTCTCCTTTACGCGTTCCTGGGCCTGTCCGCCTGGTATCCGGCCAAGGGCCTTCCTCTCTCGGGGGACCGCCTCGCCTTTCTCATCGTCACGCATGGCGTGGCGGCCGTCTTCACCAGCGCCGTCTGGGTCTTCGCGGGGGCGGGCCTGGTGCGTCTGATCGCGCTCGCTCCCGCTTTCGCCCTCCTTCCGGACCGATACGCGGGCGAGGTTCCCGTGCTCTTTTCCGCGGGCGTCCTGCTCTATCTCCTCTCCGTCGCCCTCCACTACGTCCTGCTCGCGTTCGAGGCGACGCGAGAGGCGGAGCGCCGCGAGGCAGCCCTGGAGATCCTGGCGCGCCGGGCCGAGCTCGAGGCGCTCAAGGCCCAGATCCACCCCCACTTCCTCTTCAACAGCCTGAACTCGATTTCCGCTCTCGTCGGCTCGGAACCCGCGAAAGCGCGCGAGATGTGCGTCGGGCTCGCCGATTTTCTGCGGCAGAGCCTCTCGGTGGGAGAACGCGCCGCCATCCCGCTGTCGGAGGAGATCGCGCTGGCCACGAGCTATTTGGACGTCGAGCGGGCGCGGTTCGGCCGCCGGCTCGCGGTCGAGACGGACGTCACGCCCGAGGGGGGCGCCTGCGTCGTGCCGCCCCTCCTTCTCCAGCCGCTCGTCGAGAACGCCGTCGTTCACGGCATCGCGACGCTCGAGGCGGGAGGGACGGTCCGGATGCAGGCGGAACGGACGGGCCGGCGTCTGCGGATCGTGATCGAAAACCCGTACGACCCGGAAGCGCCGCCGAAGCGGCGGGGCGGGCTGGGACTGAAGATCGTGCGCGACCGGCTCTCCGCCCTCTACGGGGGGGAGGCGCTCTTCGCGGCGCGCCGCCTGGATGGCCGCCACCTCGCCATCCTGTCGATTCCGATCCGGGAGGACGCGTGAGCGAAGAACTCCGCGTCCTGATCGTCGACGACGAAGAGCCCGCGCGGTCGCTTCTCCGGGAGATCCTTGGCAACGAGCCGGGCGTCACGATCGTCGCGGAGGCGGAGAACGGCTTCGAGGCGGTGCGCGCGGCCACCGAGAATCGGCCCGACGTGGCGTTTCTCGACATCGAGATGCCGAAGCTGAACGGGTTCGAGGTGGCGGAGCTCCTTGCCCCCGAGGTCGCTGTCGTCTTTGTGACGGCCTACGATCAGTGGGCCCTCAAGGCTTTCGAGATCCACGCGGCCGACTACGTCTTGAAGCCGTACCGGGCCGAACGCCTGCGCGAGGCGCTCGCCCGCGCGCGGGCGCGGCACGTCTCCGGGCGGACGGCCGTGGACCCGGGGGCCGTGTCGAGGGCCGCGCGCCCGCCCGGAAGCTTTGCGGAGCGGATCGTCGTGCGCGACGGACCGAAGGTTCACGTGATCCCCGTCGACCGGGTCGATTGCCTCGAGGCCCAGGACGACTACGTCGCCGTGCGTAGCGACGGCCGGAAATTTCTGAAGCTGCAGACGCTGGCGGCGCTCGCCGAGAGTCTCGACCCGGCTCGGTTCCTTCGCGTCCACCGTTCGTTCGTCGTGAACCTCGACCGGCTGCGGTCGATCGAGCTCTATGCGAAGAACAGCCATGTCGCCCTTCTCGCGGACGGTTCCCGGATCCCCATCTCCCGCGAGGGTCACGCGAAGCTGAAGGCGCTGCTCGAGGAGAAGTGAGGAAAGCGGCCGTCGGCTCTCCGATGTCAGCCGTCGGCTCCCAGGAACCAGAATGCGGCGTGCTAGCCTTTGATCGACGGAGGTTCCGGAATGTCGGAGGCTGACTCCCCGGTCGACCCGGCGCCGACGGCGTCCGCAAGTCTCGAGCCTCCGGGACCCGCGCGCGATGCGCTTCCCGCTCCCGCCGTCCCCACTCCGGATGCCGCCCCCGCCACCTCGTATGCCGGGTTCTGGGTTCGCGCGGCCGCCGCGATTCTGGATTTCTGCGTCCTTCTGCTGCTCTGGTTTGCGACGGATGCCGTGATCCGGATTTCCGCCGGCGTTCCGGTCTCGCCGATCTGGAAGGAGAGCTCCGGCGCCACCATCGGATTGAACTGCGCGGAGAACCTCGTCGAGCTCGCCGTCTGGTGGCTCTACTCGGCGCTTTCGGAGAGCTCCTCCGCGCAGGCGACCCTCGGAAAACGCGTGCTGCGGCTCCGGGTGACCGACACTCTCGGGAGGCGCATCTCCTTTTCCCGGGCGACCGCGCGCACCCTGGGCAAGATCCTTTCGAGCCTTACGCTCTGCATCGGGTTCGCGATGGCGGGCTTCACCCGCCGCAGGCAGGCGCTCCACGACCTGATGGCGGAGACGGTCGTGCTGCGGATCGGTGCTCCGAACTGAGAACTGAGAACTGAGAACTGAAAACTCAGAACTGAGAACTCATTTCACATCCGGCATCGACAGAACGCCCTTCGCCCCATCGAGGCCCAGCGCGTGGAGCCGGCGGGCGATCGGCTGAAGAGTCCGCAAGGCGCCTCCGATCAGCCGCGCCTGCGCGTCGTCGTCGCGATCGGGTTCCCGCGTGCCGAAGATGCGGGAGCGGAGGACCTCGGCGAGGCTGCGCGGACGCGGGAAGATCTCGAGCGCGATCGTTTCCGAGGGCGGGATTCCGGCGGAGCTCTTCGCGAGACGGACTGCGGTTTCGAGACCCCCGAGCTCGTCGACGAGCTTCAAGGCCCGCGCATCCTCGCCGGACCAGATGCGTCCGCGCGCGATCTCCGAGACGCGCTCCTTCGAGAGCTTCCGGCCCGCCGCGACCCTGGACGTGAAGTCTTCGTAGATGCGGTCGAGCCACGCGTCGAACCGCGCACGCTCGGCCGGGGAAAAGTCGCGCGCCGGATCCCAGAGAAGGGCGTTGCTGCCGGAGTGCACCTCGTCGAATGAGACCCCGAGCTTGTCGAACAGACCGGCGAGGACGAACTTCCCGGCGAAGACGCCGATCGACCCCGTGATCGTGCCCGGCTCCGCGACGATCTTGTCCGCGCCGAGGGCGACGAAGTAACCGCCCGATCCCGCCACGTCTCCCATCGAGACGATGACGGGCTTGCCCTTCTCCCGCGCCCGGGCGACCTCGCGCCAGATCGTGTCGGACGCGACGTACGACCCTCCGGGGCTGTCGACCCGGAACACGATGGCGCGGATCGCCGGGTCTTCGGCCGCCGACCGAAACGCGGCGCTAACGCTTTCGGAGCCCATGGTGAGCGATCCCAGGAACGCGTTGTCCGTGCTGCGGCCGCGCGTGACTTCGCCGACTCCGTAAATCAGCGCGAGCGCCCGGCGGCCGGGGGGCCGGCCGATGCGCGCGCGATACCGGCTGAGCGAGACCATCTGCGCGGAGCGCCCCGCTTTGCCGAGCGCCTTGCGGACGACCTCGTCGCGGTAGGCGAGCCCGTCGATCAGACGTGCGTCCACGGCCTCCGTGCCGAGCAGCGGCGCGCGGTCGATCGCCGAGCGCACCTCGGATTCCGGAATCCGCCGCCCCGACGCGATGCCTCGCACGAGCTGGGCGTACCAGGAGTCTTTGAGCTTTTCGAGCGCCTCGCGATGCGCCGGAGTGAACCCCTTTTCCGTGTAGAAGTCGACGGCGTTCTTGTACTCGTAGCGTTTGCCGAACACCGGTTGGACTCCGAGCTTTTCGAGCGTTCCCTTGACGAACGGGGTCTCCAGCGCGACTCCCGTGAGCCAGAGATCGCCGGACGGCTGGAGAAAGATCTGGTCGAATCCGGAGGCGAGGAAAAACCCGTGCGTCGCGTTTCCACCCTCCCCGAAGGTCTCCGCGTGCGCCCACGCAAATTTCCGGCGGGCCCGAAACCGCACGATGACGTCGCGGATCTCCTGCGCGCGCGCCATCCCGGACGGCCCGGTGCCGACCCGGGCGACGATCCCTGCGACCGACGGGTCCGCGGCCGCGCGGTCCAGGGTCTCGATCAGCTCGCGGAGCGTCATCCGTGCGGGAGCGAGCAGGGTGGAGAATCCGGCGGCGGGAGGACCCTCGGGATAGCTGTCGTCCAGATCCACGTCGAGGACCATCGACCCCGCCGCGACGCGGGGCATGCCGCCCCCGCCGGCGAAGCGAACGAGTAGGCCGGCGCCGACGGCCAGCAGGAGGACGAGGAACACGGCCAGGGCGAGCCGGTGTGACATCGGATGATTGTAGAGGGAGAGCTCCAGACCGCCGTTGGATAATGCCGGCTCGTGTCCGACAGTCTGACGATTCTCGAGGCGGGGCGGAGGCGACGCCCGTCCGGCGGAGAGACGCTCCGGGCCCTCGAGCGGCTCGGCGCGGCGCCGCCGGTCTCTTCGGAGGACGTGGCCCGGATGCACGAGGCTCTCCTGTTCCACGCCGCCTATCCCGAGACGGCGGCCGTGTACCGTCTGTCCCTCCGCCTCCTGAAGTCCCTCGCCCGCGACGTCGCGGGGCGCGCGGCCGCGGGGGAAGACCTGTCCGCCCTCGACCCTCCGGAGATCGCGGGAATCGCGGGGACCTCGGTCGCGACGACGTTCACCTACGACTTCGTTCGCGGGCTCGCCGCTCGCCACCCGGGCGCTGTCCGGGTCGACTGGGAGGCCTTCGAAGGGCAGGACCGGATGGGGGCCACGTTTCCGCGTTTCGTTCCCCTTCTCGAAGAGGAGGCGCTCGCCGACGCCAACGTTCCCTATCGCGCGTGGCTCGCCGCCGCGCGCGGCCGCGACGATGAGCTCGAATGGATCCTCCGGCGCTTCGAAGCGCTTCCGCTGTCACCGCAGGAACGCGCGGAGCTTTTCGACGGGCTCGGACTCCCGGTCCTGTGGGAGCTGTCGGGCGCGGCGTCGCGGACGCTCGCGCGGCTTTCGCACGCGCCTCCCTGGATCCATGCCACGCCTCTGCTGGCCCGGCGCGACGTGAACGTCTCAGCGGAGATCGAAAGCCCTCCGCTTCCGGTGAAACGGGCCTCGTCGCGAGAGGGTCTCCGCCGGCTGGATTTCGCGCGCGACGCCAACGGGACGCGATACCGGGAGCTCTACGGATTCACCTACGGGGACCCGGAAACCGTTCGCGTGGCGGAGGCGGGACGCGGGTGCGAGATCACCCTGTTCGGCCTTCCGCCCGGCCGCCGGCTTCCGCTCCGGGCGGGCTACGCGGCGTTCGTCACGAAGAACGGGATTCCGGTGGCCTACGTCGAGGGCCTCGGGCTTTTCGAGCGGCTCGAAGTCGGATTCAACGTCTATTACACGTTCCGGGAAGGCGAGTCGGCCTGGATCTACGCCCGCGTGCTCAAGCTCTTCCGCCAGGTCCTGGGCGCGACGTCCTTCTCGATCGACCCCTACCAGATCGGCTTCGAGAACGAGGAGGCCGTGGCCTCGGGTGCGTTCTGGTTCTACCGGAAGCTCGGGTTCCGCTCGACGTCCGCGGAGCTTCGGGCCGCCACCGACCGGGAAGAGGAGAACCTCAAGCGGGATCCGAACCGGCGGACCCCCGCGCGCATGCTGCGGAGGCTCGCCAGGCGCAACGTGCTCTTCGACGCTGGACCGGAAAAGCCGGAGTGGGACCGCTTCCACGTCCGAGGCCTCGGGCGCGCCGTGAACCGCCGGATGAAGCGCGATCACGACGGCGATGCCCGGGCCCTCCGCAAGGCGGCGGAGGCGCGCGTCTCGCGGGCCCTCGGGGTCGGCCTCGCGGAATGGCCGCCCGAACGCCGGCGCGTTTCCATGGGCCTCGTCCTCGTCCTCGATGCGATCGCCGGACTGCCGCGCTGGAGCGCTGCGGAGAAGCAGGGGGCCGCCGCCATCCTCCGCGCGAAATCCGGCCGCGAGGAAGACCGGTATCTGAACCTGTTACAGCGCCACGCGAGGCTGCGTCAGGCCCTGATTGGGATGGGAGACGTTGAGGGTTGAGAGCAGGGAGGTGGGCCGGGAATCGGGAATCGGGAATCGGGAATCGAAAGAGTCTCCGCCCTGTCCCGATTCTAATCTCAACTCTTAACTCTCGACTTCCCCGTCAATACCCCGCCAGCGCCCTCGCGGCCCGGCAGACCTTCTCGGCGTTCGGCAGGAAGAACTCCTCGAGGGGGGGCGAGAACGGGACGGGCGTGTCGGGCGCGGTGATCCGGAGGAGCGGGCCGTCGAGATACTCGAAGCAGCGTTCGGAGAGGACCGCTGCGATCTCGGCGCCGATGCCGCCGGTGCGGGTCGCTTCGTGCAGCACCATCGCCTTGTTCGTCTTCGCGACCGAAGCCACAATCGTCTCTTCGTCGAGCGGGAAGAGCGTCCGCAGGTCCACGACTTCGGCGTCGATGCCCTCGGATTCGAGCGTGGTCGCCGCGTCGAGCGCGGTCCAGACCATCGCGCCGTAGGTCAGGATCGACAGGTCGCGGCCCTCGCGCCGCACCGCGGCTTTTCCGATCGGGACCGTCCAGTCCCCGGGAGGAAGAATCTCCTTGACGCGGCGATAGAGGAACTTGTGCTCGAAGAAAATCACCGGGTCCTCGTCGCGGATCGCGGACTTCAACAGCCCCTTCGCGTCATAGGCGGTCGAGGGCTGCACGACCTTCAATCCCGGCGTGTGCGCGAAATAGGCCTCGGGGTTCTGCGAGTGGAACGGTCCGCCGTGGACGCCGCCGCCGGAAGGGCCGCGCACGACGAGGGGGACGCCGACGCCGGTCCGGTAGCGCGATTTCGCAGCGAAGTTGGTGATCATGTCAAACGCGCACGAGGCGAAGTCCGCGAACTGCATCTCCGCGACGGGGCGCATCCCCATCATCGCGGCACCCACCGCGGCTCCCACGATCGCCGTCTCCGAAACGGGGGTGTCGATGACGCGGTGCTCTCCGAAACGCTCGAGAAGGCCGTCGGTGACCTTGAATGCGCCGCCGTAGACCCCGATGTCCTCTCCGATGACGAACACTCGCTCGTCGCGCTCCATCTCGTCGAACAGGGCCTCCCGGATGGCATCGACGTAGGCGGTCTCGCTCACGATCTCCTCCGAACCGCCGCCGGCTCGGCGTCCGCGACTTTCCGGGCGTAGACGCCTTCGAGCGCCGACTCCGGGGAAGGAAACGGACTCTGCTCGACCGCCCACGCGTCCGCTTCGACGCGTTCCGATATGCCGGCGTCGATCGCGGCGAGATCGTCCGCGGACGCGATACCTTCCGTGGCGAGAACGCGCGAGTAGGCCTCGAGGGGATCCCGCGCGGCCCACTCCGCGAGCTCTTCGGAGGGGACGTAGGCCTGGCCGTCATGTTCCGCGTGCCCCTTCATCCGGTAGGTCTTCGCTTCGAGTAGGGTCGGCCCTTCGCCCGCCCGGGCTCGCGCGACCGCCCGCTTCGCCGCTTCGTACACCGCGAGCACGTCGTTGCCGTCCACGGTCTCGCCCGGGATTCCGTAGGCGGTTGCGCGGTCGGCCAGGCAACGGGCGGCCGTCTGCTTCCGGAAGGGCGTCGAGTACGCCCAGCCGTTATTCTCCGCGACCACGACGAGCGGAAGCTTCTGAACGGCGGCGAAGTTCAGGCCCTCGTGAAACGCGCCGGTCGACGTCCCACCGTCGCCGATGTACGTCATCGCCACCAGGTTCTTCTTCTGGAGCCGCGCGCCGAGCGCGATTCCGGCCATGACGGGGACGAGAGCCCCCAGCATGGAGATGGAGGAGATGACGCCGCGCTCGGGCGTGCCGAAGTGGAGGTTGCAGTCCTTGCCGCCGGACGGGGAGCTCGCCCGCGCCATGTGCTGAGCGAGCACATCGCGCGGCGAGAATCCCATCACGAGGACGGAGCCGAGGTTCCGGATGAGGGGCCCGAGGACGTCCCCCCGAGAGAGGGCATACGCCGTTCCGACGGAGGTCGCCTCCTGACCCAGGGAGCGGTACAGGCCGCCGACGACTTTTCCCTGACGGTACAGGTTGACGAGCTTCTCCTCCAGGGTGCGGTTCAACCGCAGGAGGCGATAGATCTCGAGTTTCTGTTGGCGAGTGGGTTCCGACATGAGCCGCGTGACCGAATTATAGCGACCAGGACTGCGGAAACCGACGGCGTCCAACATGACGACGACCGCGTTCGGCGAGTCGCGCCTTCAGGGCCGGATCCGTGCCCGGCCCCGAGCGCGTCCCGCCGCCTACCGGCCCGGCGCCGGCGCCGCCGCCGGAGCGTTCGAAGGGCTCGCGGAGTCAGGCCTGGCGCCATCCGCCGGAGGCGCGCCCGTCGGGGCCGCGGATGTATCGGGCGGCGCGGCCGACGGGTCGATCGCGAGGTTGTCGACGACGTCCTTCACGCCGTGCGCTGACTTCGCGATGAAGACCGCCCGCTTCTTCTCCGAGTCGCTCGCCGCTTTTCCGGTGAGAGTGACGACGTTCTGCTTCGTCTCCACTTGAATCGTCGAGCTGCTGGTCACGCTGCGGTCGGCCTCGATCTTCGCTTTCACCTCGGTCGTGATGCCAGCGTCGGACTGCGCGCACGCGACGCCGAAAGCCGCGAGAGCCACCGCGCCGATCCAGGGAGAGAGTCTGCGAGCCATGTCGTTCCTCCTCGTGCTTTGGAAGTCATCGTGTCGGCGGGGTCTCGGTGCCTCACCGTATCGCACGGACTTCGGGCTGCACTTTCCGTGCCGGGATCGGGGAGCTGTCAGCTGTCAGCTGTCAGGCTATCAGCGTTCAGCCATGCGTTCGGCGGGGGATCCGACCAGCCGCGTTCTGTCTTTCGTTATCCGATTCCCGATTCCCGATTCCCGCCTCCCCCCTCCCGCGTCCCGATGCTATCTTTCTCCGATGAGCGAGAACCCGAAGCCGGACCCGACGGTCCCGAAGGAAACGCGCGAGGGCCGGCGGCGCTGGGAAGTGGCGGCGCGCGAGACCTTCTCGAAAAAGCCGGTCTGGAGAAAAGACTTCACGACGGTCTCCGGAGCGCCGGTCGACCCGCTCGCCGGCCCGGATTCCCTGGCCGGCTTCGATCCGGAGCGCGACCTCGGGTGGCCGGGAGAATACCCGTACACGCGAGGCGTGCAGCCGACCATGTACCGCGGGAAGCTCTGGACGATGCGCCAGTTCGCCGGATTCGGAACGGCGAAGCAGACGAACGAGCGCTTTCATTACCTTCTCTCCCACGGCCAGACGGGTCTCTCGACCGCCTTTCATCTGCCGACGCTCTACGGATACGACTCCGACCATCTGATGTCCCGTGGCGAGGTCGGAAAGTGCGGCGTCGCGGTCGACTCTCTGCGCGACATGGAGGTCCTCTTCGACGGAATCGACCTCGGGCTCGTGACCACGTCGATGACGATCAACTCGACGGCCCCGATCGCTCTGGCGATGTATCTCGCGGTGGCCGAGAAGCACGGCACCCCCTGGGAGAAGGTGGGCGGAACGCTGCAGAACGACATCCTGAAGGAGTACATCGCGCAGAAGGAGTACATCTTTCCGCCACGCCCCTCCATGCGCCTCGTCACGGACCAGTTTTCCTTCTGCGCCGCGCACGTGCCACGGTGGAACACGATCTCCATCTCCGGGTACCACATCCGGGAGGCCGGCTCGACCGCGCTGCAGGAGCTCGCCTTCACCCTGCGCGACGGCGTCGAATACGTCCAGTACGGCATTGAGGCCGGCCTGCCCGTCGACCAGTTCGCCCCCAGGCTGTCGTTCTTCTTCAACTCGCACAACGACTTCTTCGAGGAGATCGCCAAGTTCCGCGCGGCCCGCCGCATCTGGGCGAAGACCATGAAGGAGCGGTTCGGAGCGAAGGATCCCCGCTCCTGGATGTGCCGCTTCCACACGCAGACCGCCGGGTGCTCGCTGACCGCCCAGCAGCCGTACAACAACGTCGTGCGGACGGCGATCCAGGCGCTCGCCGGCGTCCTCGGCGGGACGAACTCGCTCCACACCAATTCGCTCGACGAGACTCTCGCCCTTCCGACGGACTTCGCCGTGAAGCTCGCCCTTCGGACGCAGCAGGTCATCGCGCACGAATCCGGCGTCGCGAACACCATCGACCCGCTCGGAGGCTCTTATTTTGTCGAGGAGCTCACGACCGCGATGGAGCGCGGGTGCTTCGACTACTTCCGGCGCATCGACGATCTCGGCGGCATGGTGGAGGCGATCGAGGCGGGATTCCCGCAAAGGGAAATCATGGACGCGGCGTATGCCTACCAGCGCGCGGTCGACGCGAAAGAGAAGATCGTGGTGGGCGTCAACGACTTCATCGAGGAGAACGAGGAGCCGATCGAGACCCTCTCCATCGACGACGCGATCGAAGATCAGCAGAAGGCGGCGGTCGCCGAGCTGCGCCGCACCCGCGACGGACGCGCGGTGTCATCGGCCCTGGCGACGCTCCGGCAGGCCTGCGCCGACGGCCGCAACGTGATGCCGCCGCTGATCGAAGCGGTCAAGACCTACGCCACCGTGGGAGAGATCTCGGACGTCATGCGGGAAGTCTTCGCGACCTACGAAGAGCCCGCCGTTTATTGATTCGTTGCGGGGCGGTGCCCAGACGGCGGCCGCCGGGAAGGAGGACTCGATGGTTTCCATCTCCGTTCTCTCGCTCGTGTCCGTTCTGTTCCTCTCGCCTCCCGCCACGCAGGCGACGGCCAAGGACCCCGCGGTCATGGCCGTTGCGGACGCCTACACGGTCGCCATGCTGAAGGGCGACCTGGCCGGCGTGATGGCGATCTACGCGGACGACGCCATCGAGATGCCGCCCAACGCGGCCGCGGTCCGGGGCCGCGCCGCGATCGAGGCGTACTACAAGAAGCAGTTCGAGCAGATGAAGGTCGCCTCGTTCACGCTGGAGCACATCGATTCGAAGGCAGCGGGCGACGTCGGCTACGACATCGGCTTTTACAAGCAGTCCGGCACGCCTCCCGGAGCGACCGCGCCGGTCCAGGACAGCGGAAAATACATCGTCGTCCTGAAGAAGACGGACGGGAAGTGGCGGGTCCGGTATGTCTGCTACAACAGCGACAACCCGCCGCCGCCTTCGGCGGGCGCGAGCGCGGCGCACTGACGCCTGCCCCGGCTCAGCCGGCCGGTTGCGAGTTTGGTCCGCACACGGGCTCAGGCACCGGAAACCGGGAGAACGTCGTGTTTTTGGTCTCCCGTGAGAAAATCAACCGCTATGGCTGATTCTGACAACCCCTTCTCGAGCATAGAGGACGCCGTCTCCGACCTTCGGGCCGGTCGATTCGTGGTGATCGTGGATGACGAGGACCGCGAGAACGAGGGCGACCTGGTCATCGCAGCCGAGAAGGTGACGCCAGCCGCGATCAATTTCATGGCCCGAGAAGGGCGGGGCTTGATCTGCCTGGCCCTGACGGAGGCCCGCTGCGACGCGCTCGAACTCCCGCCGATGGTCGAGGAGAACACGTCGAACTTCGGTACCGCCTTCACCGTTTCGATCGAGGCACGGGGCAGAACGACGACCGGAATCTCGGCAGCCGACCGCGCCGCGACGGTATTGACCGCGATCGAAGCCGGGACCCGGCCTTCGGACCTCGCTCGGCCGGGCCACATGTTCCCGCTTCGAGCGCAGGCGGGCGGCGTCCTGAAGCGGGCCGGCCAGACGGAAGCTTCGGT
Organism: Acidobacteriota bacterium; assembly: GCA_040004075.1. Taxonomy (GTDB): domain Bacteria; phylum Acidobacteriota; class Thermoanaerobaculia; order UBA5066; family Gp7-AA6; genus JALYUA01. The sequence continues at coordinate 11,668 of JBDUBP010000247.1, forward strand.
CGATCTGGCGCGCATCGCCGGAATGGATCCCTCCGCGGTGATCTGCGAAGTCATGAATGACGATGGGACGATGGCGAGGGTGCCCGATCTCGCGAAATTCTGCGCAAAGCACGGCATCCGGATGGTCACGGTCGCGGACCTCATCCGGCACCGCATGCAGAACGAGAGGCTCGTGCAGCGGATCGCCGCTCCCCACCTGCCCACGACCTTCGGCGAATTCCGACTCATCGCCTATCGAAGCGACGTGACGCACGAGGAGCACATCGCGCTCGTGCACGGGGAGATCGGCGAGGACGAGCCTGTGCTGGTGCGCGTCCACTCCCAGTGCCTGACGGGAGACGTCTTCGGATCCTCCCGCTGCGACTGCGGGGCCCAGCTCTCGCTCGCGATGGAGAAGATCGTCGCCGAGGGCAAGGGCGTCTTCCTCTACCTGCTCCAGGAGGGGCGCGGCATCGGCCTGATCAACAAGCTGAAGGCCTACGAGCTCCAGGACCAGGGCCACGACACCGTTTCGGCCAACGAGAAGCTCGGATTTCCGCCGGACATCCGCAACTACGGCGTGGGGTCGCAGATCCTCCGGGACCTCGGCGTCCGGAAGATCCGGCTGATGACGAACAATCCCTCCAAGTACGTGGCGATCCGCGGGTTCGGCCTGGAGATCGTCGAACGCGTTCCGCTGGAGATCGGCCCGACCGACAAGACCCGCAAATACCTCGAAGCGAAGAAGAACAAGATGGGGCACCTGCTGAAGATGGTTTGAATCGAGTTTTCAGTTTTGAGTTTTCCTTCCGCCGATTCCCACAGGCTCTCTGCCTCGCGCAATACAATCCTGCTCGATCTCACTCTCTCGCGCGGGCGTTCGGCGGCGGCTCACGCTTCGGATCCGGAGCTGAAGACTGAAAACTGACAACTATTAGGAGCTCCCATGGCGACCAGATTGTTCGGCGTCGCGAATCCTGAGATGCCCGGCGGGCGCCACGGCCTTCGGGTCCTGGTGATCGGCGTCGCGGCACTGATCCTGTTCCTGATCGGAAACCCGCTGACGGTGATTCCCGCGGGGCACGTAGGCGTCAAGGACCTCTTCGGAAAGGTGTCGCCGGGCGTTCTGACTCCCGGTGTCAACTTCGTCCTGCCCTTCACCAGAGTCGTCAAGTTCTCCGTCCAGACGCAGGAGCTCAAGGAGACCGCGGACGTCCCGTCGCGCGAGGGCCTGATCATGGATCTCGAGGCCTCGCTTCTGTACCGTCTCGATCCCTCGAAGGCCGCTCTCATGTACAAGACCGTCGGGAGCGACTACGCGAGCCGCGTCGTCGAACCGCAGATCCGGGCCGCGATCCGCGAGATCACGGCCTCCTACGACGCCAAGGCGCTCTACTCGGCGCAGCGCGAGAAGATCGCGTTCGAGATCTTCACGCTGTTCAACCAGATGTCTCTCCCGCGCGGCATCATCGCGGACGCGGTCCTGCTGCGAAAGATCGGCCTGCCGGCGGTGGTGGCCAACGCGATCCAGGAGAAGTTGAAGCGCGAGCAGGAAGCCGAGCAGATGAAGTTCGTCCTGCAGAAGGAATCGCAGGAGGCCGAGCGCAAGCGGATCGAGGCTCAGGGCATCTCCGACTTCCAGAAGATCGTGGCGGCGGGAATCAGCCCTCAGCTGCTGGAGTGGAAGGGCATCGAGGCGACGGAGAAGCTGGCGATGTCGTCCAACACGAAGGTCGTCGTGATCGGCAATCCGAAGTCCGGCCTGCCGATCATCCTGGGAAACGACACGACGAAGTAGCTGCCATCTCCTTACAGCTGACGGCTGAGAGCTGACGGCTGAGAGCTACTTTCCGTTGTACCAGCGCTCGAGCGTGCGCGGGGAAACCCCGGCAAAGTATCCGGCCTGCACGCGCCAGTTGAGCAGGACCTGCGAAAACGCCCCTCGCTCTTCGTAGCGGCGGGGCGAAGTCGTCGTCCTCTCCGGCAGGATCGTGAAGGGTCCGACGCGGCGCAGGCGGCGCACGAAGTCCAGGTCGTCGCAGACGGGCAGGTCGCGGAAGCCGCCGGCGCTCTCGTATGCCTCGCGGCGGCAGAAGATGCCCTGATCGCCGAAGGGGAGCTTCAGCCACCGCGACCGCAGATTCGCCCACGCGGCGATCCAGCGAAGGCCGGGTCCGGCGTTCTCGTAGGCGAGGGAGAACGCGCCTCCGGTCGCGCGGTTCGACAGGCATCGCGCCACGGCCTCGAGCGCGTTCTCCGGCGGCCGCGAGTCGGAATGGAGGAAGAGAAACTGGTCGCCGCTCGCCTCCCGCGCCGCCGCGGCGAGCCGCGCGCCCCGGGTTCCGCAGCTGCCGATGACCCGGGCGCCGATCTGCCGGAAGGCCTCCGTCGTCGCGGGCTCGCCTCCGCCGTCCGCGACGAGGAGCTCCGCGCGCGGGTCCGCGGCGAGCGCGCGAAATCGTTCGGCGATCTCACGGGGCTCTCCCCGAATCGGGACGATGACGGAAATCACGGCCGGAATGCTAATGGAGTTTCCAGTTCTGGGTTTTCAGTTTCCCGTTTTCGGTGAGCGGGCGGCACCTGCTAGCATCCTGTCGATGCGGATTGCGATGCCTGCGGCCGTCCTCGCCGGCGGTGCGTCCCGCCGGATGGGATCTTCCAAGGCCGCGCTGCCGTATGGATCCGGAACGCTGGCAGGACACCAGACGGGGCGGCTGGCCGAATTGTTCTCGCCCGTGTGGCTCGTGGTGCGGGACCCGCCGCCCTACTCCTTTGCGCCCGCGCTGATGCTGTTCGACGGCGAAGGGGAGCGGTCGGCCCTTTCCGGGCTCCAGCGCGCGCTCGAAGAGGCCGAAGACCGCGTCTTCGTGCTCGCCGTCGACCTTCCTCTCCTTCCGCTCGCGCTGGCGCGCGCCCTGGCGGAGTGCAGCCTGAAGAGCGAGGCGCCCGCGGTGCTTCCCGAAGTGGCGGGGAAACTCGAGCCTCTCGCTGGCGTGTGGCGCCGCGCCGCGCTGCCGGCCGCGCTCCGCAGAGCGCTCAAAGGGGATCGCTCGCTGCGGGGTCTGGCGGAGGAAGTCGGCGCCGAAGCGTTTCCCGAGGCCGCCTGGCGGGCCTGCGACCCGTCGGGAAACGCCTTCACGAACTTGAACACCGTGCAGGATTGGGCGATCGCGAGAGAGCGCGCGTGAAAGCCCGGCCGCGCCGGGGGAGGAAAACGTGAGCAATTCCGGAGAGCCTTCGGGTGGCGGAAGCGGCGGACCGAAGCGTCCCCGCCGGCCGCGGTCGACCGGCCCCCTGCGAGGCAGCCTGCTCCATCTCGATGCGCGAGGACGCGCGCGCATGGTCGATGTGGGCGCGAAGCCGACGACGCGGCGGACGGCCACGGCGCGCGGGACGGTGCGCCTCAACAAGGTGGCTTTCCGCGCGCTCGCCGACGGGCGGCTCTCGAAGGGGGACGCCCTCGCGGTCGCGCGGCTGGCCGGGATTCTCGCCGCGAAGAAGACCGCGGAGATCGTGCCTCTCGCGCATCCGATCACTCTCGATTCCGTTTCCGTCGAATGCGAGCTCGACGCCCGGACGTCGTCCGTGACCGTGACGGCGACGACGTCGACCGCCGCTCGGACCGGCGTCGAGATGGAGGCGCTCACCGCCGTAGCCGGCGCCTGCCTCGCCCTCTACGACATGGCGAAGGCCCTCGACCGTTCGATCACGATCGCGGAGATCGTCTTGATCGAAAAACGCGGGGGGAGAACGGGGACCTACCGGCGCAAGCGCGAAGCTTAGACGGCGAAGTCGCGCTGCGTCCGCCTCCAGCCGCCCGCCCGGCCTTCCGCCCTATTGCCTGGCGATCACGCGGGCATCCCGTTCGCCCGCGATGCGCCAGCCGTCCGGCGTCCGGATCCACTGCATTTCCTGCAGAACCTCGCCCCGCTTCTCGCCCTGCCCTCCCGCGACCGCGTACCGCTTGCGGAACCGCACCGTCGCGGTCCGGCCGTCGGGAGACGGGTTAATCTCCGGCTCGCCGGCCGCGACGGAGACCGGCCCGCCCTCGAAGAGACGCGCCTTCTCGCTGCGGACGAAGTCCCGGGAGACGTTGCGCTGAAGGTAAAACGTGTTAACGCGTGGCTGATAGAACCGCATGTGGCCGGACAGGTCGCGCGCGTTGGTGGAGTCGATCCATGCGTCCAGCGCGTCACGCAGCCCTGCGGACCGCGGGAAAGGCTTCTGGGACGATACGCGGGTGTCCGCGCGAGCCGGCGCCCGGAGATCCCCTCTCAATCGAGAGTCTCCCCGGGACGCGGTCGCGGCCCCGGATCCCGTCTGGGCGGCCCGGGACACAGGGGAGTTCGAGGAGGCCGATGGTCCATTGGAATCAATGGCCGGTTGAATTGTCGGACCTGCGGGCAACTCCGGAGCCGCAGCGACGGACTCGATTGCAATTGGCTTGACGGTTGGCGCGTCGACAGGGACAGGCGCCGCCACGGGCGGGGCCTGACTCACGGCTCCGGCCCTATTTATTTTTGCGGGCGAACGCCGCGGGGGGGTCGCCTCGACCACCAGCCACAACGCCGCGATCACGAGGACGGCGATCACACCGGCCGCCCCCCAGACCACCCTGGCCCTCGGGGCCCTGGGCATCTTTTCGAAGTCCCCTGTGGCGTCGGCGCCGCTTATCGGAACACCGGCGAGCCCCAGGTCGGTGCGATTCTCGTCCTCGAGCGGAGACGCTTCCGTATGCCCGCGGATGCGGGAGGCAGACAACCCTGCGACCGATAGTGCGGCCACCGAAGTCGCGGCGGGAACCCTGTGAGGGGCTGGCTCTTCAGCCGAGATGGCGATTTGTCGCGGGGGCGGCCCCGATTTCACTCGACCTCTCGCGATCGGCTCTCGTTTGTCCGGCAAGCGAGGTACGGCGGCGGCGATGAGCGGGGTCCAAGGGGTCCGCCAGGAGGGGAACGGCGCGGTGGGCGCCGACGCCCGGGCCCCGGTCCGCCCGCGCGACACGAGCCCTGCCTCGAATCCGGTCGGTCCGAACTTCGAAGATCGCGACGGGGGAACATCCACGGGCGCCGGTGGGGCAGGTTCGTCCGGGTCCGGCGGAAGCTCCAGAAACATGGGTCGGGGTCCGATACCGTCGTCATGGTCGGAAGGCTGAGGATCAGGAGGCTTGTTTCGAAAGCTGTAGCGAGGCCTGAGGATCGGTATCTCCGCCGTTATAGCCGAATCGGTGGTGGGGCCGGGGTCGACCTTCGGCTCGCCCGCCGGCGTTTCCTTCGGGACGGTCCGCTCGTCACCGGATCGTTCAGATTTCGGTTCGCTCGCGGGCGAGGACGAGGCGTGGGGTGTGTCCGGGCCCGGGGCGGGGGGCCGATCGGGCGTCGTAGCGGGGATCGCGCCGGCTGCTGCCCCGGCCGTGAGAACTTCTCGCGCGGACGCGATCTCGGCCTTGCGGGGCTCCGCAACTGAAGGTGCAGGGGCCTCTGAAGGTGGAGGGACTGCGCCGGCCCTCGTCCACCCGAGACCGGTTTCTGGCGGCCGCTCGGAAGTCGGGGTCTGTGACGGTGCGCCACTCGGGCGAATTTGTTCCGATGATCGTGCCGCGGCACTGGTGGCGTGTTGAGGTTCCGCTGAGGCGTGGGGCATTTCGACCATTTCCGGTGGAACGCCGACGCGCCTCGACGTCCGGGTGTCGTTCCCTTCCGCCGCGAGCTCCTCGCCAGACACGCGCCCGGAAGGGGAGGGGGCCGGGGGTTCAGGGAACAGTGACGCGATGGGGGCTCCTTCAGGGACAAGGACAGCGTCCCCATCAAACGCGGGAGCGGACGGCCCGGAGAAAGGCTGCGGAGAGTCTGTCTTCGGTGGCCGCGGCGTGTACACCGCGAACGGGTGAGGGCGCGCGGGAGCCGATCCGGCGGCCGCCGCCTTCTCGAGCTCCCGAAGCCGCTCAGCGATCTCGACCATCGAGCGGGGCCGCGACAGAGGATTGGGGTGCAAACACTGCATCACCAGCCAGCCGAGCGACTCGGGAACATCGCGCCGCGCGCGCTGAATCGGAGGTGGTGGAGTGTCGGAAGCCAGGCCCGCCGGCGGCTCGCCTGAAAGCATTTCGTAGAGGAGGGCCCCGAAGGAATGAATTTCCGACCCGACGGCCTCGCCCTCCAGCGCTCCCGGGAGTCGCACGAGTCGCACGAGTGTCTCGCCGGAATCAAGGCGACGGAGTCCGATGCGATCCGAGGTGATCCGGCCGGGGGATATCCCTGAATTGCCGAGCGCGTCCGCCGCTTCCGCAACCTGCCGGCCAAGTGCCAGAGTGGACGCAACCGGAAGTCGGCCATCCCGCTGGAGCGCATCTCGGAGCATCTCCTCACCGGTAGGCTCCAACACCGCGTAGGCGCCCCCCGACTCGAGCGAGCCGAACTCCTCGACTCCTGCAATCGAAATCAATTGGAGGGTGGCAAGCGCGGACGCCTCTTTGCGGAAAAGGTCGAACGAGGGAGCTTCCTCGAGTGTCGGGGCGCGCCGGACGAGGATCATGGCAACTCTCCCGGATTTGCGGCTTCGCCCCAGGAAAACACCCCCGGCGGGGTGCGATGTGATGAGCCGCTCCAGAACCCACGTATTGGCCACGTCCGAGGCGATCGAGGGCCCTTCGATGAGAGCCGGATGGCCGCCCTCGACGCACACGATCGCGGCGTCGGAAAAACAGCGGCGGCAGGTTCGACAAAGCTTCATAAAATGCCCGGACCCAAGACGATATCCGAGTCAGGTCGCCCCGAGGGCGAAACTGCAAGATCCCCGCCCGGCCGTTTCGCCCATTCCGGGGCTTGGGGATTTGCCGATCGTCCGAAATAATGGACGAATGTCCCCCGGAATTCGAATTTCGCTGCTGACCGTCTCCGACGGGGTCTCGTCCGGACAGCGGGAGGATCGGGGCGGCCCGGCGTGCGAGCAGGCCCTTGCGGACGCCGGGATCCCGCACACGATCGTGTCGCGGGACGTTCTGCCCGACGACCGCGACCGCGTTGCGCTCGCCATCCGGGAGCGCGCCGACCTCGACCAGGCGGACCTCGTCGTGCTGACCGGAGGCACGGGAGTGGCGCCGCGCGACCGGACGCCCGAGGCGGTCCGAGACGTCATCGCCTTCGAGATCCCCGGCCTCGCCGAGAAGATGCGGTCGGAGACCGGCGAGACCTTTCCGCCGGCTTACCTGTCTCGCCAGGTCGCGGGCGTGCGGCACCGGACGCTGGTGATCGCCCTGCCCGGGTCCCCGCGCGGCGCCGCGGACTGCCTTCGCGCGATCGCCGGTCTGCTTCCGCACGCGGTCGCTCTGGTGCGCGGGGAAACGGCTCCGCATCCGCTGCCGTCCGGCGCTCCGCAGTGACGGCTGTTAGGGCAGACGGGGCAGACAGCACAGAAAGCGCGGACAGGCCGGAGAAGAAGAGAGCCAATCCCGGGATCGACGCACTCCTCGCGAACCCGACGCCGATCTCGGGGCGGAGGATCGGCCTCATCACCAATCCCTCCGGGGTCACCTCGGCGGGGGTTCCCTCCTGGAAGGCGCTCTTCGACTCGCCCGACGCGCGTCTCACGAAGCTCTTCGGCCCCGAGCACGGAGTCGACGGCGGCGCCATCTACATGGAAGCGGTCGCGGGAGGCGTCCACCCGCCGACGGGCCTGCCCGCGGTTTCCCTCTACGGATCCAGCCGGGACAGCCTGAAGCCGAAGGCGGAAGACCTCGAGGGGCTCGACGCTCTCGTGTTCGACGTCGCCGACGTCGGCAGCCGCTACTACACGTACATCTGGACCATGATGCTCGCGATGGAGGCCTGCGCCGCGGCGGGCCTCGCGTTCTTCGTGTGCGACCGGCCCAATCCGATCGGAGGCGCGATCGAGGGAGCGCCCCAGGACGAGGACCTCCTCTCGTTCGTGGGTCTTCACTCGATCTCCGTGCGACACGGCATGACCGCCGGGGAGATGGCGCTCCTTCTTCGCGCCGAAAAAAAACTGGACCTCGACCTGACGGTCCTTCCCGTGGAGCGGTGGGCGCGCAACACGGCGTTCGAATCGACGGGCCTCCCCTGGGTCTCGCCTTCGCCGAACATCCCTTCGCCCGCGACGGCCCTGGTCTATCCGGGGATGTGCCTTCTCGAGGGAACGAATCTCTCCGAGGGACGCGGCACCACGCGGCCCTTCGAGGTCTTCGGCGCGCCGTGGCTCGAGTCTGCCTCTTTCGCGGCGGCGCTGAACGAGAAGCGACTCCCCGGCGTCTCGTTTCTGCCGATCCACTTCCGGCCGATGTTCGACAAGCACTCGGGGCAGACGTGCGGAGGCGCGATGTTCCGCGTCACGGACCCCTCCGCCTTCCGCTCCTTCGAGACGGGGCTCCGCATCGTGGAGACGGCCAGGAAGATGGCCCCTGGCGAGTTTGCTTGGCGGACGGAGCCGTACGAGTTCGATCCGCGGCCCGCGATCGACCTTCTGACCGGTTCTCCCCGGTACCGCGCGGCGGTCGACCGCGGCGCGGACCTCGCCGAAGAAATCTCCCGACACGACGACGGCGCCCGCGCGTTCGCCGGCCGGCGGGAGCCGTGGCTGCTGTACCCGGACGCGCGTCCCGCCGCGGTCGCGTTCGTCGGGGGGCACGACGCCGGCAAGACGACGGTCCTCGTGGATCTCGTTCCGCGCCTCCAGGCACGAGGGCTCGTCGTCGGCACTCTCAAGCACACGTCGAAGGACGCGGAGGACGATGTGCCCGGCAAAGACTCGCACCGCCACGCCTCCGCGGGAGCGGCGGTGTCGGCGTTCGTGACGCCGGAGCGCACGACCGCCCGCCGGTTCGGCGGAGAGGAGCCCATCGCGGACCTGCTCGCGCGGGAATTCGCGGACTGCGACCTGGTCCTCGTCGAAGGCTACAAGGCGCTGCCGCTGCCTCGCGTGGAAGTGACGCGCCGGGGAGCGTCGCGCCCGGCGGTCTCGCAGCCGTCCCTCCGGATTTCGGACGGCGACTTCCCGAACGACGGCGTGCCGACGTTCGCCTTCGGCGACGGCGCCGGGATCGCGGAGGCCGTGCTCGCTCTCGCGGGCCTCGCGCGGCGCTCCCGCCTTTCCGGGTGAGAAGCGGTCGGGTTGTTCGCGGCACGGCGGCCGCCGCAAGGGGTCTCGTCGTCTTCGATCTCGACGGGACGCTTCTCGACGGATACGCCGCGATCGGAGACGCGCTGGCGCACGCGATGGAGCGCTTCCGGCTGACGCCGCCGGCGCCGGCCACGCTACGCGGCATGGTGGGCGAGGGACTCGAGCGGCTGCTCGAGAAAGCCGTGGGATCGGACCGCGCCGCCGAAGGCGTCCGCATCTTTCGAGAGCGCTACCCCGACGTCGCGATCCGGCTCTCGCATCTTCTCCCCGACGTCCCGGCGGTCCTGGACGAGCTCGCGCGCACCGGATGGCGCATGGCGGTTGCGTCCAACAAGCCCGCCGTGTTCTCCCGGCAGATCCTGGAAGCGAAGGGCGTGGCTTCATATTTTTTCGAGATCGCCGGCCCCGACGCGGCGACGCCTCCCAAGCCGCACCCCGCCATGCTCCTGCGAATTCTGAGCGAGGCCGGCGTCCCCTCCTCCGACGCGTTCGTCGTCGGCGACATGGAGATCGACGCGGCGCTCGCCCGCGCCGGCGGATGCCGTGTCGCGCTCGTTCCCGGCGGGTCCCGCTCGCCCGAGGAACTGGCGGCCGTGGACAGCGACGGCGTCCTCGGGGCGCTTCGTGAGCTGCCGGCGTGGCTGGAGGAGCAATGGCGCGCCGCAGCGCGCCATACAATCGCGCCATGAGCCGAGTCGTCGTCGCGGAAAAAGTTGCGCCCGCCGGTCTCGACCTGCTGCGGCAGGCCGGCCACGAAGTCGTCGACTGCGCCGGAGCGCCGCGCGACCGCCTCCTTGCTGAGCTCGCCACGGCGGACGCGCTGCTGGTGCGAAGCGCCACGAAGGTCGACGCCGAGCTCTTCGCCGCAGCCCCCTCTCTGACGGTCGTCGGCCGCGCGGGCGTCGGGGTCGACAACGTGGACGTTCCCGCGGCGACCGCCCGGGGCGTTCTCGTTTTGAACGCGCCCACGGCGAACGTCGTCTCGGCGACCGAGCACACGTTCGCGCTCCTGTTCGCGCTGCTCCGACGGGTGCCCGCCGCGGCGGCGACGATGGCCGCGGGGCGATGGGAGAAGTCGAAGTTCGTCGGCTCGGAGCTCGCCGGGAAGACCGTCGGCATCGTGGGGCTCGGCCAGGTCGGCTCGCGCGTGGCGGCTCGCGCCCGCGCGTTCGAGGCCCGAGTCGTGGCCTTCGATCCGTTCCTTCCCGAGGCTCGCGCGCGGGAGATCGGCGTGCCTCTGATGTCGCTCGACGACCTCCTGGCGGGCTCCGACATCGTCACGCTGCACGCGACGGCGGGGGAGAAGGGGAAGCCTCTTCTGGGCGCCCCGGAGCTCGCGCGCATGCGGCAGGGCGCGATCCTGGTCAACGTCGCGCGCGGGAGCCTCGTCGACCGCGCCGCTCTGTACGACGCGCTGAGCTCCGGAAGGCTCTCGGGCGCCGCGCTCGACGTCTTCGATCCGGAGCCGCCGGCTCCCGACGATCCGCTCTTGAAGCTCTCGAACGTCGTCGCGACCCCGCACCTCGGGGCCTCCACAATGGAAGCGCAGGAACGCGTCTCGCTCCAGACCGTCGAGGCCCTCCTGGAGGCGCTGTCCGGCGCCGGGTACGTTCCGGCGGTCAACCTTCCGTTCCGGGGGCCTGCCGATCCCTCGGGCGCGGCCGTCTGGATGCGGCTCGCGGAACGGTCCGCCCGTTTCGCCGCGGCGCTTTCGGGAAGCCGGATCGGCGCCGTCTCGGTCGAGACCTGGGGGCTGCCCGACGATCTGCTCCGGCCGGTCGCCGTCGCGGCCGTGAAGGGGGCGCTCCAGTCGCACGCGCCGGAGACGATCAACTACGTGAACGCATTTCATGCGGCGCAGGGCCGCGGTGTCTCGGTGTCCGAGACCCGGCATGAGGGCGCCGGGACCTACGCCCGGTCGATCCGCGTCTGCCTCTCGTCGGGATCCGGGCCCGGCACGACCGCGGACGCGACGCTTTTTTCCGAGACGGACGCCAGGGTCGTCGCCGTCGACGGTCTGCCTCTCGAGTTCCGTCCCGAGGGCACCGTCGTGTACCTCCGCAACCGGGACGTGCCGGGCGTCGTCGGCAGCGTCGGGACGATCCTCGGCGACGGAGGCGTGAACATCGCCGATTTTTCTCTCGCCCGCGGGGAAGGCGGCCGCGCGGCGGCGGTTCTCGCGGTCGATTCGCCGCCGTCGGCGGAGGTCCTGGAGCGGCTGCGCGCCGCGCCCGCGGTCGAGGACGTCCGCGTCGTGACCTGGTGAGCCGCCTCCGCGTCCTGATCCTCTTTGGAGGGAAATCCGTCGAGAGCGAGGTGTCGCGGATCTCTGCGCGCACCATCGCCGGAGCTCTCGACCCGGCGCGTTACGAGGCGATTCCGCTCGCGGTCGGCGCCGACGGACGGTTTCTCCCGGCCGCTCATTCCGCGCGGCTCCTCGCGGAGGCGAAGGTCCCGGATCGGTTTCTCCCGCCGGACGCCGCGTCGCCCGAGTCCGCGGCGAACGTCCCCGCAGAGATCGCCCCGGGCCGCGCCGATCTCGTGTTCCCGATCATTCATGGCTCCTCGGGAGAAGACGGGGCGCTCCAGGGCTTTCTCGAAATCCTCGGGCTGCCCTACGTGGGAGCCGGCGTCGCCGCGTCTGCCGTCGGGATGGACAAGGCGATCTTCAAGTCGCTGCTGCGCGACGCCGGGATCCCCGTGACGCGAGGCGTGACGGTGAGGACCTCCGATCAGCTGTCCGCGAGCCCCTTCCCCCTGCCCGTCTTCGTCAAGCCCGTCAACGGCGGGTCCTCGGTCGGCGTGACCAAGGTCAAGCGCGCGGAAGATCTGGCCGCCGCCATCGACCTCGCGCTGCGCTACGACGACCGCGCCCTCGTCGAGGAGGGAATCGACGCCCGGGAGATCGAGTGCGCCGTCCTCGGCAACGACGACCCGCGCGCGTCGGTTCCGGGCGAGATCATCCCCGGACGTGAGTTCTACGACTACGACGACAAGTACCGGGAAGACAACGCGCGATTCGTCATACCCGCGGATCTGCCCGGCGCCGTCGCCGAAGAGGTCCGCCGCATCGCCCTGGCGGTTTTCCGGACTGCCGGGGTCTCCGGGATGGCGCGGGTCGATTTCTTCGTCGAGCGCGGCACCAACCGCGTGCTCGTCAACGAGATCAACACGCTTCCCGGGTTCACCGCCATCTCGATGTACCCGAAGCTGTGGGAGGCGAGCGGCCTGCCGCTTCCGAAGCTTCTGGACGAGCTGATCCGGCTGGCGCTCGAACGCCACGCGCGCCGCGCCCGCCTCTCTCACGAGCCGCCCGCCGGGCTTCTCTGAGGGCACGCCTTTCGTGACCTCCGGCACATGCGCCGGCGGCCGCGTTCTTCCATCATCCCCGCGGAGGAACAAACTCATGAAGAGCAGACGTGTCGCGATCGCGCTCGCCGCCGCTTTCGTCGCGCTCGCTTCGATTTCGGTTTCCGGCGCCGCGGCCGGCGGGGAGACGCGCGCCTCGGACGACGGCGCCGCGGCGGAGGTGGCGCGGCTCGGGGGATCCTTCGAGCGCGACGAAGCGGCGCCGGGAAAACCGGTCATTCGCGTCGATCTCCACGGATCGAACGTCACCGACGCGGATCTCGAGGTCTTGAGCGGCCTGAAGGGACTCCGCGCTCTCGACCTGCGGCTCACGTCGATCGGAGACGCGGGCGTCGCCCATCTCTCCGATCTGACCGCGCTCGAGTCGTTGAACCTGTTTCGCACGCAGACCGGCGACGAGGGGTTGTCGCGTCTTTCGCGGCTGAAAGAGCTTCAGACCCTGATGCTGGGCAGCACCCGGATCACGGACCGAGGCCTGGAGACGCTCCGTTTCTTTCCGCGGCTGAAGAAAATGAGCCTCTTCCGGACCGATGTCTCCGACGCCGGAGTGCCGGCCCTTTCGACGCTCGCGAATCTCGAGACCCTGCTGATTACGGGCTCGAAGATCTCCGAGGCGGGGGCGCGGCAGCTTCAGAAGGCTCTGCCGCGCCTGCGCTTCGGCGAATGACCATTGAGTTCCAGGGGCTCTCGGCGTCCTCTCTTAGTTCCAGAGGCGCTCGTACCACTTGCGCGTGTCGAGCTCCACAGCCGTGACCCCCATGCTCCGGCGCACGTCGTCCGCGTTCCAGCCCGTCAGCGCGATGACGTTTCTCGCCTCGTTCTCGCGCCGGGAGCGCAGCGAATCGCGGTAGTCACCGGCGTCGCAGGCGATCGCTCCCGCGAAGGGATGGTGCAGGACGTAGCGCGCCTGGAAGTTCTGCCGGTCGGCCGTCTCCTGGAACGCCAGGTCTTCGGGGAAGTGAGCGGAGTCGTAGCGCACGTGCAGCCGCGTCAGGAAGACCTCCGACGCTCCCGACCCGCCCGCGCCCGCCGTCTCGGGAAGCCAGAACACCCCGATTCCCTTCAGCTCCGCCGCCGTCAGCGGCTCCGCGGCGCAGGGATCGCACCAGCCCATGTCCCAGGCGTACTCGGTGAACACCGCCGCCGACCCTTCGTGCTTGACCTGCCGCGAGAAGAGCGCGCGGTAAAAATCCGGAAACCGGTCCTTCACGAAAAGCGGAACGTCCATGTCGGAGGGAAGCCGCACGGTGCGGTAGTTCGTCGCCTCGACCCGTCCCTTGCGCGTCAGCGTGTAGACGAAGAGCTCCTGCGCCCCGTTGGCGTTGACCATCCCGAGCCGGATCGGAAGCATGAACTTCGGCGACTCGTACGCCACCTGGATCGGACGCAGGCTCGAAAAGC
>JBDUBP010000224.1:0-7759 GCA_040004075.1 Acidobacteriota bacterium
CTCGCGGCGACGTCGCCTTCGCTCGCGCTGCTGCAGGCCAAGACGGACGCGGCGGTCGTCCCGGTGTTCACGTGGCCGGTCGGCTCCGGACGTTACCGGCTCGAGTTCCAGGCGCCCGTTCTCGCTTCCGAGTTCGAATCCGTCGAGAACCGCGACGAGCGCATCCGGCTCGCCACGGCACGTTACATGGCGATCACCGAAGCGGCCATCCGGCGCGCCCCGGAGGCGTGGCTGTGGATCCACAACCGCTGGCGCACGAGGCCCCCCGAGGAAGTTGAGAGTCGAGAGTCGTGAATTGAGAGTTGTATTGGAACCTGAGCTGACAGCTGACGGCTGAGAGCTGAACGTGTCTTCCCTCATCGTCGCGCCCAACTGGCTCGGGGACGCCGTGATGGCGATTCCGTTTCTCCGCGCAATTCAGGCGGCGCGGCCCGGGGACGGGCTGACCGTGCTCGCGAAGCGCGGGCCCGGCGCGATTCTCGGCGCTCTCCCCGACGTGGACGTGATCGAGAGGCGGTCGAGCGTGCTCGCCGACGCCATCGCGGTCCGCCGGCGCCGGTTCGCCGAGGCGTGGCTGCTTCCGAACTCCTTCCGGTCCGCCATCGCGCCGTTCCTCGCTGCCATCCCCGAGAGGATCGGGTTCGCGACCGACAGGCGGACCGTCCTGTTGACCCGCACGCTCCCGCCGCCGTCGGGGACGGCTCACCAGCTGCGCGACTACGACTCGCTCCTCGAGGCGCGCGGAATCTCTCCCGATCTCGGTTCGCCGCGTCTTCCGTTGCCGGACCGGTCCGTCGCGCTCGCCGGGAACGCGCTTCTGGCGGCGGGCCTGCCGCCGCGGGAAATCGCGATGCTCGCGCCAGGCGCGGCGTTCGCGTGGACGAAGCGGTGGCCGCCGGCGCATTGGGGCCGGCTGGCCGCGCTCCTCCGTCAATCGGGCGTCGAGGCGGCATTCGTGATCGGGCCGGGAGAAGAGGCGATCGCCGCGGAGGCCGTTCTCGCCGCGGGATTCCCGGTCCCGGTGCTCGGCGCCGATCTCGACCCTCCCGCGCTCGCGGCGCTTCTCGCTCTGGCGCGGGTGGTGGTCGCCAACGACTCGGGGCCGATGCACCTCGCCGCGGCGGTCGGAACTCCGGTCGTCGCCCTCTTCGGCCCGACCGACCCGGGCCGGACGGCGCCGACCGGCGCGCCCGCCCGGGTCCTCGACCGCTACGTTTTCTGCTCGCCCTGTTTTCTGAAGGAGTGTCCTTACCAGCACGAGTGCATGGTCGAGATCTCGCCCGCACAGGTGAAGCGCGTTTTGGACGAGGTGATGGAGAGTCGAAAGTCGAGAGTTACCTGAGAGACCACCTCATGACTCTCAACTCTGAACCCTCAACTACTTCAATTCCATATTCCAGTACGCCACGTCGAGGAAGTTCCGCCATGCCGGATGGAACTTGCTCGCGCCGAAGTGGCCGACGGGATGCCAGCGGGGCTTTCTCGGGGGCTGGATGAGGCGGATCCCCGCTTCGTGCGGCGTTCGATTGCCTTTGCGGACGTTGCAGGCGAGGCAGGCGCACACGACGTTTTCCCAGCTCGACATGCCGCCGCGGGAGAGCGGGACCACGTGGTCGAGGGAAAGCTCCGCGGAAGGAAACTTGTGGCCGCAGTACTGACACCGGCTCCCATCGCGCAGATAGATGTTGTGGCGCGAGAACTTGACGTCCTGCCGCGGCAACCGGTCGAAGTCTTTCAGAGCGACGACGCGCGGAACCCGGATCGCCGAGGAGGGAGTCATCACCACTTCGTCATGCGGCTGCACCGGGATGTCGCACCAGTTCTCGAAGTCCCAGGTGCTGTAGTCCTCGAGCACGGCGCGCACGTGCCCCTTGTAGAAAAGCGAGAACGCCTTGCGGACGGTCGTGACCTGGACCGCCTGAAAGACGCGATTCAAGACCAGCACCTGTGACTCGAGCATGGGCCTCCAGGGAGGGGCCTCATTATAATCCGAGCGGTTTGAAGACTTTGCGAATCGAGCGGCCCCGGCCGTGAGCTCGCGCCTCTCGCGGGAGCGGCTGGAAGGCGTGCTCGGACGCTTCTCCGGGAGACGGCTCGTCGTCGCCGGAGACTTCGTCCTCGATCGCTTCATTTACGGTCACCCGAAGCGCGTCAGCCGGGAGGCCCCCGTGCTCATCCTCCGATTCTCGAAGGAGGAAAACCTGCCTGGCGGCGCGGGGAACACGGCCGCGAACGTCCGGGCCCTCGGCGGCGAGCCAGTTCCCGTCGGGATCCTCGGCGAGGACGGAGAGGGCCGCACCCTCCGGAGGATCCTGGAAGACCGGGGCATGGACACCTCGGGCCTCGTGGACGCCGCCGGGTATGCCACACCGACCAAGACGAGAATCCTGGGAGGCGCCCCGCACGCGATCAAGCAGCAGATCGTGCGGTACGACCGCGAAAGCGTCCTCGCGCCCGACTCGGCCGCGCCCGCCGCGCTGCTCGGCCGCCTGCCCGCGCTCGCCTCCGGAGCGGACGCCGCGATCCTCTCCGATTACGGATACGGCGCCGTCTCCCCCGCCGCCGTCGGGCCGCTGCGCCGGTCTCTCGCTCCCGGCGCCCCGGTCCTGGTCGACTCGCGGCACGCGCTCTCGCACTACGCCGACGTCGACGCCGCGACTCCCAACGAGGAGGAGATCGAAGAGTGCGTCGGCTTCGCGCTCGGAGATTCGGAAGACGCGCTGAAGAGGGCGGGAGAGGAGTTGCGGCGCAGGATCGCCTGCCGGACGATCCTCGTCACGCGCGGGTCGCGCGGAATGGCCCTCTTTTCCGAGGGCTCGTCTCCGTCAATCATCCCGGTCCACGGGACCGACCAGGTCGCCGACGTGACGGGCGCCGGAGACACCGTGCTCGCGACCTTTTCGCTCGCGCTCGCGTCGGGCGCAACGCCCCTCGAGGCGGCGGTGCTTGCAAACTTCGCCGGAGGCGTCGTCGTGATGAAGATGGGAACGGCGACCGTGACCCGCGAAGAGATCTCGAGGGCGATGGAAGCCGACCGGGTGATTTTGGAGAGTTGAGAGTTGGGAGTTGCGAGTCGAGAGTCGGGAAACGGGAAACGGGAGCCGAGCGACCAACGGGAGCGAGACGGCCGCGGTACTCCGCGGTCAACCAGATCGGGAATCGGAATCGAAGGTAAAGCCGACATGAATGGAAAACGGATCGTCTCCCGGGCAGAGCTTCTCGCGATGGCGGGTGAGCAACGGGCGGCCGGCAGAAGAATCGTCTTTGCCAACGGAGCTTTCGATCTCCTGCACGCGGGGCACGTCCGGTATCTGGAGGCCGCGAAGCGCGAAGGCGACTGGCTCGCGGTCGGCGTCAATTCGGATCGGTCCGTCCGCGCGGCGAAGGGCGACGGACGGCCTATCATCCCGGAGAGGGAGCGCGCGGAGATCGTCGCGGCGCTTCGGTGCGTCGACGCCGTCGTCCTGTTCGACGAAGACTCGCCGGCCGAGCTCCTCGGGGCCTTCCACCCGGATGTCCACGCGAAGGGGACCGACTATCGCGTCGAGACCGTCCCCGAGAGGGGAGTCGTGGCCGCCTACGGGGGAAAGACCGTGATCGTCGGAGACCCCAAGGAGCACGCCACAACCGACCTCATCGAACGGATCGCGAAAATCGAGCGAGCGGCTCAGTGACAGGGGACGATTCCCGATTCCCGGCTCCCGATTCCCGGCCTCCCGGTTTCCCTGGCCTCCCGTCCCGGCTCGTCATCGTCCGCCTCTCCGCGATGGGCGACATCGTCCACGCGCTCCCCCTGGCGGAGAACGCGCACCGCGCGGGAATGTCAGTCGGCTGGGTCGTCGAGAGGGCGTACGCCGGCCTTCTCGAGTCAAACCCCGCGATCTCGGCGGTCTTTCCCGCCGACACCCGCCGGTGGCGGCGCGCGCCGCTTTCGCTCCGGAGCCGCGGCGAGATCCGCCGCCTTCGGGGAGCTCTCCGGTCGTTTGCCGCTGATGCCGTGATCGACGCCCAGGGACTCTGGAAATCGGCCCTGCTTGCGCGGCTCGCGGGCGCTCCGGTCGTGAGCCTCGGCGCGGCGGACCGGCGCGAGAGGACGTCCTCCTTCCTCGTCGACCGGTCGGTTGCGCTCGACCCGGGCGTCGCTCACGTGGTGGATCAGAACCTCTCGCTGCTCGGCCCGCTCCACATTCCCGCGGCGGTCCGCGCGCCCGACGCGCGGTACCTCCTCGCCGCTCCGCGGGAGGAGGCCGACCGGTTCGCGGCCGGGCTCCCCCGCCCCTTCGCGCTCTTCCATCCCGGAGCGAGCCGGACGGAGAAGGCGTGGGGCGAGGAGGAATATGCGACGCTCGCGCGCCGGCTGTCGGAGCGCTCCGGGATCTCGCCCGTGATCTCCTGGGGTCCGGGGGACGAGACGCGGGCCGGCTGTCTCGCGACGCTGCTTCCGGAGGCGGCGCGCCTCCCGCTCCTCGACTTCGCAGGGCTGGCGCACGTGGCGGCGCATGCCGCGCTCTTCGTCGGGGGCGACACCGGACCCGTCCACCTCGCCGACGCGCTCGGAACTCCGACGCTCGCGCTCTTCTCACCTTCTTCGCGGCGCAACGTGCCGGCCCGGAATCGCCCCTACGGCGGCGCGTGGTTGAGCTACGATCAGGCGTCCGAGATCGAGGCCGTCGTGACGAAGGCGATCGGTGCGGCCCGGTGCGCGGCACCCTGACGGAACAGAGGCGATCGGCTGGCTTTTCAGGCGCTCAAGCGGTACCGATTCCTGGTGTGCGCGCTCCTCCTCGCGACGCGCGCGCCTGTCTTCGCCCAGGAGAAGCCCGCTCCGCCGCAATTCCTGGGCGAAACGCTGCGATACGCCATGACGATCCTCGGCGTCGCCGGCGGCGAGCTGACCCTGTCCGCGCAGTCGGCGGAGCTCGCGGGCCATCCCGCCTGGAAGTTCGAGCTCTCTGCCGTCTCAAACGATTTCCTCTCGAAGCTCTTCCTCGTCCGCGACTACATGGTCTCCTGGGTGGACCCCAGGAGCTTTCGCTCGCTGCGCTTCGAGAAGCACACCGTCGAAGGCAAGCGGGTGCGCGATGAGCTCACCGAGTTCGACTACGAGACCGGGGTGGCGCGGCACGAAGGCAAAACGGTGCCGTTGAACGACGCCACGCTCGACACGCTCTCCTCCGTCTATTTCCTCCGCACCCTTCCGCTCGATAAGGAGAGTCCGGCCGCGCTCCAGGTCTTCTCGGGTGAAACGCACGTGCTCCACGTCGAGGTCCAGGGACGCGAAAGCATCAAGACGCCGGCCGGGACGTTTTCAACCATCCGCGTCGAACCGAAGAGCTCCGGAGGAAGCCTCATCGGCAAGGGCAAGAACCTCGTGCTCTGGCTGACCGACGACGAGCGGCGGATCCCGGTCCAGATCCGCTCGAAGCTGAAGGTGGGAACGCTGATCGGGAAGTTGAGGGCGATAGAGAAGTAGTTATCAGTTGTCAGTTTTCAGTCGTCAGTTCTCGTTCGGGCGAGACCCTCAGAACGGAAGACGGAGAACTGAGAACGCATAACTCCTCTTTACTCCTGCCCCTGAAGGACTTACGATCATCCGGTCCTTCACATGGCAGTCAAACTCGGGGATCTCCTCCTCAAAGCGAAGCTGATCTCTGCGGAGCAGCTCGACGCGGCCCTCAAGTCCCAGCGGGAAGAGGGCGGCAAGCTGGGCGAAGCCTTGGTCCGGGTGGGCGCCGTGACGGAGACGCAGATCACCGAGACCCTGTCGCAGCAGTTCGGCGTGCCGTCGATCGATCTCGCGAGCTTCGAGATCGACGCCAACGTGATCAAGGTGGTCCCGGCCGAGGTAGCCCGCAAGTACGGCGTCCTCCCCGTGAACAAGACGGGCGCGACCCTGACGATCGCCATGGGAGACCCGACGAACGTCTTCGCTATGGACGACATCAAGTTCATGACGGGCTACAACGTCGAGCCGGTCGTGGCCTCCGAGGTCGCCCTCCGCAAGGCGATCGAGAAGCACTACGGGACCCCCCGCTCCGTCGTGCTGAAGGAGAAGGCCAAGCCGAGCTCGAGCGCCTTCGCCTCGGGCCAGAACCTCGACGACGTCATGCAGACCTCCGCCCTGACCGCGGACGACATGGCGGGAGTCGGCCTCGGCGAGATCAACATGGACGAGATCACCGGGCTCGACGAGGGCGCGGACGTCGACGTCGTGAAGGACGAGGGGCAGGAGATCGACCTGAGCGACCTGGCCAAGTCGACCGAGTCCGCTCCGATCATCAAGGTCTCGAACCTCATCCTGATCGAGGCCCTCAAGGCCGGCGCGTCCGACATCCACGTGGAGCCGTACGAAAAGGAGTTCCGCGTCCGGTTCCGCGTCGACGGCGTCCTCCACAACATCATGGCTCTCCCGATGCGGACGCGAGACCCGCTGATCTCCCGCCTCAAGATCATGGCGAAGCTCGACATCTCCGAGAAAAGGCTGCCCCAGGACGGCCGGATAAAGATCCGCCTGAGGGTCGAAGAGCGCTCCCGGGACCTCGACCTGCGCGTGTCGACCGTGCCCGCCCAGTTCGGGGAAAAGGTCGTCATGCGGCTGCTCGACAAGACGAAGCTGCAGCTCGACATGACGATGCTGGGCTTCGACCCCGAGCCGCTCCGCAGATTCAAGGATGCCATCGACCGCCCGTACGGGATCGTGCTCGTGACCGGGCCCACCGGGTCCGGCAAGACCAACACGCTCTACTCGGCGATCGCGGCCTTGAACGACCCGACCGTGAACATCATGACGGCGGAAGACCCGATCGAGTTCAACCTCGCCGGAATCAACCAGGTCCAGATGAAGGAGCAGATCGGGTTGACGTTCGCTTCAGCCCTGCGCTCCTTCCTGCGGCAGGACCCTGACATCATCCTGGTGGGCGAGATACGCGACTTCGAGACGGCGGAGATCGCCGTCAAGGCCGCTCTGACGGGTCACCTCGTGCTTTCCACGCTGCACACGAATGACGCCCCCTCGACGATCAACCGCCTGATGAACATGGGCATCGAACCGTTTCTCGTCGCCACGTCCATCAACGCGATCTGCGCGCAGCGGCTCGTGCGACGGATCTGCAGCAACTGCACGGAGGAGGTGGAAACGCCGCCGCAGATGCTGATTCAGGTCGGGTTCGCTCCCGACGAGGTGAAAAACCTCAAGATCAAGCGCGGCCGCGGGTGTGAGCGCTGCAACAACGGCGGGTACAAGGGGCGGTCCGGCCTCTATGAGGTGCTGAGCTTCACCGACGAGATCCGCGACATGATCCTGTCGGGCGCCTCGTCGATCGAACTGAAGCGGAAGGCGATCGAGGAAGGGATGGTCAGCCTTCGGATGGCGGGGCTTCAGAAGATCCGGGACGGAATGACGACTCTCGAGGAAGTCCTCCGCGAGACCGTTCTCTAACGGAACGCCCCGATTTCGGGGCCTTTCCGCGTTTCGGCGGCCGTAGCGATCCCCCCGACGCCGAATTTCGCCCCTTCCGGACGGCGGGAGGTCTCTCCGTTTCGAGTCCAGGGCGGCCGCCGCCCTAACGTTCACAAACTAAACAGTTCGAGCTTGGCTGGGCCGCCATTCGGGTTTACACTAGCAAGACTCTCTCAGCTCGAAATCTTTCCGTGGAGGCAACTTGGCCGGCGACACCACACTGCACCAGCTTCTCAAGCAGATGGTCGAGATGGGGGCGTCGGACCTCCACCTCACGACGAATTCCCCCCCGATGGTGCG
>JBDUBP010000078.1:0-25521 GCA_040004075.1 Acidobacteriota bacterium
GACCTGAAGATCCTTCTGAAGACGGTCCCGGCGGTATTGAGCGGAAGGGGAGCCAGGTAAGTTGTCAGTTATCAGTAATCAGTTGAGAACCGACTCCCCGAACTGAGAGCTGAGAGCTGAAAACTTGCGCGGCGGCGGCGCGCGCTATCTGTTTCCACTCCCCCGGGGACCCTCAGCCTCGCTTTCCTTGAAGAGGTACTTGATCGAACCCTTGGGAATGAGCAGGTTCGGACCTCGCTCCCGGTTCACCTTGAGGCAATGCTTGTCGTACCACTCGATCCAGCCGTGGATCTGCTCGCCGTCGTTCAAGACCACCACCATGGGGGTCTTGGCGGCCATCTGCTTCAGGTAGTAGTAGCTCTCGGCGTTCGTCTGCTCCGCGGGCGTCTGTTTGCGCTGGGCGAACGTGCGGGTCGGGTAGCGCTCCGCGAGCTCGGATAAGTTCGGGCGAATGAGCTTGCGGTTTCCGGGGGCCTCGTCCGGGGCACCCCCCGCGGGAATTCCTTTCGGCACGGTTATCTCTCGAGCCTCCTGAAAAAGGCGGGACTGCGTTGATTCCCTTAAACGGCGGCTTCGGGGAAATTATTCTCCGATTTCCTGGCTCCGCCGAGGGCCTCGGCAGAGGGCCGTCCGCCCTCGTCCTCGTAGGCCAAGCAACACATGAGCCGGCCGCACATCCCCGATATTTTCGAGGGGTTTAGCGAGAGATTCTGATTCTTGGCCATCTTGATCGTCACCGGGTGAAACCCTTTCAGAAAGGTGGAGCAGCAGAGGGTGAGCCCGCAGGGACCGAGCCCGCCCCGCATCTTCGTCTCGTCGCGGGGGCCCACCTGGCGCATTTCGATGCGCGTCGGGTACTTGACGGCAAGGTCCGCGACCAGTTTCCGGTAATCCACGCGCGTCTCGCACGTGTAGAAAACGGTGTATTTGCGGGCGTCGAAGCTCTCCTCCGCCCGCACGAGCTTCAAGGGCAGCCGCTTCTCCGATGCGAGCTCGCGGGTGTCGCCGAAGAATCGCGCTTCCCGTTCGACCTTGGCCTGGTAGTTCGAAAGGTCGCTGTCGTTGGCCACCCGCACGAGCCGGCGCGCTTCCCGGAGCTGGCACTGCTTGACGATCAGGGGGTGGAGGGTCGAAACCTGGCCGTATTCGAGGCCCTGTTCCCCCTCGACGATGACGCGCTGGCCCTTTTCGAGGGCGGTGCCGGAGGTCTCGCAGAACACCACGCGACCGTCCTCGTGTTCGTTGATCCGGATGCCGACGTAGTGGCCTCCGGGATTATAGGAATTACCCGTCGTGCAGCCGCCGCAACCGGACATGGGGACCCCCTAAACTCTTACCTTAACACGGCTTGTCCGCGCCGGCGGGAGCGCGTCCCTCCGGCGCCGCGATCCCTCCGGACCGCGGTTTGTGCTCTGAAAACGCGCCGCAGGCCGGAGCCGGCCGGGAGCCTTTTTACTCCGCCGGCGCGCTCAACTGCTCGATCAGGACATCGAGGACGCGCGCGGCGGAGGCCGCCGGGAGGCGCCGGGATCCCGGCCCGGCGTCGCCGCCCCCCTCCGTCGTGAAAAGAGGGGGAGGGGCGGGGTTGTCTTCCCGGATCTCCCGGGCGATCTCCGCGTTCGCCGGCCCGCAGAGGAGGAGCACGGCGTCCACCCGCCGGTTGCGGCCGAGCTTCTCGAGCCCCTCCTCCGCGTCGCGCGCCCGGAGGATCTCGACGGAGGGATTCGCCGCGAGCTCGACGCCGCCACCCTCGGCCTCCGGTGCGATCACCAGGATAGTAAACACGTCATCTCAACTCGGTTCCTGTCCGAACGCTCAACGCTCAACGCTGAACGCTCAACGCTCAACTCTGAACATCCCCCTCCACAACCCAGATCGTCGCCCCGCCTCCCGGCCGGGCGCGCGATCCCGCCCCCGGCTCCACGTAGAACTCGAAAGTGTAGAGCCCGGGGCGGTCGGGAGCGAACGGGAACACGAACTCGTGCCCCGGAAGGAGGCGCACCTTGTCTTCGGTCGTCATGCCGATCACCTGCATTCCCCGCACGCCCTCCGGTATGTACGCGAGGTTCGCGCGGGGGTAGGAGTAGCTCGTCCGTCCGGATGCCTGCTCCCGGGTGAGCGGGCCCGGCGGATCTTCCCGGGCGATCGTCACGAATCGGAGGCGCCATCCGGCGGCGGGCCTGCCGGAGACCAGGACCGCCGCGGGAGACGTTTCGAGGGCGGCCAGTGTGACGCGTTCCATGCGCCGCGTCAGAAACTCCTGGGACATCTGAAAACGTCCGTCGGAGATCGAGTAGCCCACGCCCACATGCGTCGCGTCGGGGTCGAGGATCGTGACGCGGTGCCCGTCGGCGGGCGGCTTCTCGTCCATCATCTGCTCCTGACCGGAGAGGGCGAGCGCGATCGTCGTCTCGAAGAACTTCGAGGCGGTCGTCACCCAGGACACCGAGTTCTGCGAATGCAAACCGAAGATCCCGGCGAAGCCCGTGCGGGCGTAAGGCGGAAGTCCGTCCATCAGGAAATGGCCGCGGCTTCTCTCCTGGACCTGGCGCGCGCAGAAGGCGTCCGCGATTCGCGCTGCCGCCTCGTCCCAGGCGACCGGAGCGATTCCGAATCGTGCGCGGTCGGCGTTGATCCGGTCGAGCACGGCCGCCTTGACCGGGTCTCCCGGGCGGGAAGGGTCCGGAGTTTTTTCGGTCAAGGGACGCTCGAGTCGCGGGGCGCGCAGGCGCAGCCCGCGCCGGGAGCCCGGAGCGGTCCAGCCGTCGCACTCCGGGACGGCGCAGAGGAGCGCGAGAAAGTACGCCCCTGCGGAGATCGAAGCGCGGGCGCGATCGCGGCGCGGAGGCGGCGTGAGATCATCGCCGCCGCGCGGCGGCACGGGACGGGAATCCGTTGTGGGGCTCATCCGCCACGGGCAACGCAGACCCTGGCCGGCTCCTTCCCGATTCTCCGGCCTGCATGAGGTGATCGATGGTGGCGATCCGGTTCGGAACTTCGGGCTGGCGGGCGGTCCTCGCGGAGGAATTCACGTTCGGCAATGCCCGCCGCGTCATCGCGGCGATCGCCCGGACGCTCGAGGCGGAGGGGCATTCGGGGGGTCTCGTTCTCGTGGGCTACGACACCCGGTTCCTGGCGGGCCGGTTCGCCGCCGAAGCCGCGCGCATCCTGCAGGCGGCCGGGTTTCGGGCGGAGATGTCCAGCCGGCCGATTCCGACTCCGGTGCTCGCGTTCGAGATTCGCCGCCGCGGCGCCGCCGGAGGCGTCAACTTCACGGCGAGCCACAATCCGCCGCAGTACCTCGGCATCAAGTTTTCTACCTCCGACGGGGCGCCGTCCCTTCCGGCAGTCACTTCGCGGATCGAGGCGTTCCTCGCGGAAATCCCCGAGATGCCTCCGCCGCCCCCGGACCCCGTCGCGGACTTCGATCCGGCGCCGCCGTATCTGGAGGATCTGGGCCGGAAGGTTCTTGGCGCCGACGTCGCGCGTGGAAATCCGCGTTTCTCGCTCGACTTCCGCTTCGGGACCTCGGCCGGATTTCTCGACGGATACCTGCGCGGGTGCGGGGCGCAGGTCGAGAGCTTGAACGCGAAGGCCGACCCGCTCTTCGGCGGAGAATCGCCGCAGTGTGGAGAACGGGAGCTGGTCGGCCTCGGACGCGCGGTCGTCGCGAACGGGTCGCGGCTCGGTCTGTCGTGCGACGGCGACGCCGACCGTTTCGGGATTTGCGATGAGGCGGGCGCGTACATCCAACCCAACGACATCCTTGCGCTTCTCGCCAACGACTTTCTGGGGCGCAAGGGGCTTCGGGGCGGCATCGCGAGGAGCGTCGCAACCACGCACGCCCTCGACGCGATCGCGGCGCGGTACGGCGTGCCGCTCTACGAGACGCCCGTCGGCTTCAAGTACATCGGAGAAAAACTGATCGCCGGGGAGATTCTGCTGGGAGGCGAGGAAAGCGCCGGTCTGACGGTCGAGGGGCACGTCCCGGAGAAGGACGGAATCCTGGCGGACCTGCTGGTCGCCGAGATGGCGGGAGCGACCGGGCGGACCCTGGGCGAGCTCTCCCGCCAGCTCTCCGCGGAGATCGGCCCGTTCGTCTCGCGCCGCGTCGACCTTCCGCTCTCGGCGGAGGCGCGCCAGGCGCTCGCGGGCCGCCGCGCCTCGCCGCCCGAGACTCTCGCGGGAATCCGGGTCGCGGCCGTGAACCTGCTGGACGGATTGAAGTTGATTTTCGCGGACGGTTCATGGATTCTGGTTCGAGAATCAGGCACCGAGCCGGTGGCGCGGGTCTATGTCGAAGCCAGGTCCGCGCAGGATGTCTCTGCGCTCGCGCAGGCGGCGCAGGACCTTCTGAAGATCTGAGCGAAGGCCCGGAGGTCTGAACAAAAGACCGGAAGGTCTGACGAAGGAGTGATGCGGCCTTGAGCTTTCTGATCGAAGGTGTCCTGGGGCGCGAGATCCTGGACTCGCGAGGAAACCCGACGGTCGAAGTCGAGGTCCTGCTGTCCGGCGGCGCCACGGGCCGCGCCGGGGTTCCGTCGGGCGCGTCGACGGGGGAGCGCGAGGCCCTGGAGCTGCGCGACGGAGATCCGAAGCGGTACGCGGGCAAAGGCGTCCTCAAGGCCGTCGCGCACGTCAACGGGGAGATCGCGGAGGAGATATCGGGGACGGACGCGCGCGACCAAGTCTTGATCGACCGGATCTTGATCGAGCTCGACGGGACGCCGAACAAGGGACGGCTCGGCGCCAACGCCATCCTGGGCGTCTCGATGGCGGTGGCGCGCGCGGCCGCCGAGGCGTCGGGACTGCCGCTGTACCGGTACCTGGGGGGAGCCTCCGCGCGGACGCTGCCCGTCCCCATGATGAACGTGATCAACGGCGGTGTGCACGCCGACAACCGCCTCGACCCCCAGGAATTCATGGTCTGTCCCGTCGGCTTCGACCGCTTTTCCGACGCGCTCCGCGCGGGCGTCGAGGTCTTCCACGTGCTGAAGGCGAGGCTCAAGAAGCAGGGGCTGTCAACCGCCGTGGGGGATGAAGGCGGCTTCGCTCCCGACATCGGCTCCTCGCGAGAGGCCCTCGACCTGCTCGTGTCCGCCATCGAAGCCGCCGGGTATCGCGCGGGCCGCGACATCGTGATCGCGCTCGATCCCGCGGCCTCCGAGTTCTACCGGAAGGGCAAGTACGTGCTCACCGGCGAAAAAAAGACGTTCTCGCCCGAGCAGATGGTCGCCTACTGGGCGGATCTGGCCGCGAGCTACCCGATCGCGTCGATCGAGGATGGCCTGGCGGAAGGAGATCGGAAGGGCTGGACGCTCGCGACGAAGCAGCTCGGCGGAAAGATGCTGCTCGTCGGCGACGATCTCTTCGTCACGACCCCCTCGATCCTCGCCGAGGGCATCGCGGACGGGATCGCCAACGCGCTGCTCGTCAAGCTGAATCAGGTCGGCACCGTGACCGAGACGCTCGAAGCGGTCCGGATGGCGCAGACCCACGGCTACCGGACAATCGTCTCGCACCGCTCGGGCGAGACCTCAGACGACACGATCGCGGACCTAGCGGTCGCGGTCAACAGCGGGCTGATCAAGACCGGATCGGCATGCCGAGGGGAGAGACTGGCGAAATACAACCGCCTCCTCGTGATCGAAGAGGAGCTCGGCGCCGCCGGCGTCTTCGCCGGGAAAACGGCGTTCCGCGGATGAGAGAGGCACCCGCTCCGCCGCGCCCGCCGCGTCCCTTCCTGACCTTCTTCGTCTCGCTCGCCTGCTCCTCCGTCGTCCTCGGAATGCTGCTGCTCTGGGATCACAAGGTCTTAGACCTCCACAACGCGCGCGAGGACGTCAAACGTCTCGACGTCCAGATCGCGGAGCGCGCGAGAGAGAATGACGAGCTCCGTCTCGCGATCGAGGCGGCGACCCGGCACCAGTTTCCCGCCGAGAGAGTCGCTCGCGAGGAGCTTCACCTCGTGCACCCGGAGGACCTGGTCCTTCTGTATCCCGCCGGCTCCCTGTCCGCGAACAAAGAACCGCGGCCTTCAGACTTCCGCCCGGTTCGCCCCCCCGTGCCGCCGCCCGCCGGACGCGCGGGCCCCCGCTGAACCGCTGAACCGCTGAGCCGCTGATCCGCTGATCGGAAGACGGGAGCGGGGGAGCGAGCCTGTCAGTCTCTCAGCCTCTCCACCTCTCAGCCCCTCAGATTTTGAGGGCCCCTTCGAGGGTTTCCTCCACGACGGCCGCGGCCTGGTCCCAGTCGAGGAGGGCGGCGCTCCTCCGCGCTTGCGCGCCGAGCGCCGCGCGTCTTTCCGGATCTTCCAGGAGACTCCGGACGTGCGAGGCGAGCTGCTCCGGATTGCATGGATCGAAGAGCAGCGCGGATCCTCCGAGCCGCTCCGCCGCTCCCGTGCTGTTCGACAGAATGGACGGGGTCCCGGCCGCCGCCGCCTCGATGGCCGGAAGCCCGAAGCCCTCGTCCAGTGAGGGGAGGACGAGGGCGAGCGCGCCGGAATACAGGTCGCGAAGAGCGGCGTCATCGGGGTCGGAGACCCGCTCGACTCGAGACGCCAGGCCGGAGGACGCGACCAGGGCGGCGGCGTCCTGCGCGTGGAAGACGTCCGTCTCGAACGGACCGGCGAGCACGAGATCGACCTCGGGGGCGCTCTTCAACGCCTCGACGACGACGGAGATGTTCTTGTGGGGTGAGAGGCCTCCCACGAAGAGAAGATAGGGACGTGGACGCCTCCGGCCGGGGCGCGAGGGCTCGAAGAAGATCGGATCGGCGGCCTCGGGAATGACGTGGATCCGGCCGGAATCGATTCCATAGACCTCGGCGATTCCCCGGCGGGAGTGCTCGGAGACGGTCAGGACCCGGCTCGCCCTTCGAAGGCCGATCTTCGTCTTCCAGCGCCACCGCCGCGCGGCCGCGGGCGATTCGAACACCAGCTCGGGATGGCGCTCCGCCGTCACGTCGTGAAGCACGAGAAACTCCGGCGTTCCCCGAACCGGCACGTAAGTGAGGGGTGACGGAAAGAGGATCGCGTCGAAGCGGCCGCGCGACAGGCCGCGGCTCATCCGAAACATCTCGGAGAGCGAGCGGTGATGCTCGGTCGCGGCGCCGGCGCTCGCCGCATGACCCGTCGCGATCACGACTCGCGGCGGCGTCCCGCTCGCTTCGCCCAAGCCTCCGGCCGTCACCTCGTCGAGCGCGAGAACCCATTCGTGGCGGCCGCGGCGCGACAGAGCGGAAGAGAGCCCGCGGAGAAAACGCCCGTAGCCCCGCGGATTGCTCCACGCCCCCGCCTCGATCCCGAATCGCACCGGGCTAGACCACCTTCAGGGTCGAACCGCCTTCTCCCAGCAGGTAACCGGCGGCGTCGCCGGCGGCGCGCACGGTGAGAAAGACGACGATCCAGGGGAGGCTTCGCGGCAGGGCGCGGCGAGGAAGCGTTCCCGGCCGGCGGGCGACGCTCCGGACGATCCGCCACGCGCGGAGCGGGACGAGCAGAGGGGCGGCTGCGGCCGACAACATCCTGCGGGGCCACGAGAGGTCGTTTGCGCGCATTCCCGAGTAGGAACGCGAGATGTGCCACCGTTGCGAGACGAAGTGGGAAACGGAAAACGGCTTCGCGTGGACCGCTTCCGCCCCCTCGACGCATCGAGCGAAGAAACCGCGCCGTGCGAACGCCGGCGGGACGAAGCTCTCCCACCGGTCTCCGAAGAAATCCTCTCCGCACGCGTCGATCGCGGCGCGCTTGTAGGAGACGTTGTTTCCCGGGGGGCCCGGGGCGCTCTCCTCCGCGACGGGCGTCATGTGCTCACTGTATTCGGTGAAGAAGGCCGCCCAGTCGACGGAGGAGAAACAACCGTTGGTGACGGAGCCCCAGACCGCCGCGGCTCCGCCCGCGTGGCCGCGGAGCATCGCGTCCTGCCAGGTGGGCGCGACCTCCATGTGGTCTTCGAGGATTGCGACGATCGCTCCGCGCGCCGCCCGGATTCCCGCCGCCCGCATTCGCGGGATGGTGAGGCCCGCCCCGGAGACGATCCGGACGTTCGGGAACTGGCGGCGCAGCGCGTCGGAGTCGGCGGGCGGCAGCCGATCGACGGCGACGATCTCGAGCGCCCCGGGGCGGGGCTGTCCCGTGAGCGCCGTCAGCGTGCGGCGGAGGAGAGAAAACGAGTTGACCGCGGGGATCACGATCGAGATCTCGGGAGTCCCCGCGGGAAGGCCCGCGCCCTCGGTCATCCGTGGTCTTCGGTCGCGGCGGCCGGACCGCTCTCCGGAGACCGGCAGCCGCCCACGGCTTCGCCCAGCGCCCACGCCGCCAGGAACGGAAGCAGCCACGGAAGCGACGCGAGGAGGCGCCGGACGTAGCCGCGGGAAGCCGCCCGCCTGGCAATCCGGACGACGAGCACGAACGGGACGAGAGGCGCGCCGAGGACCCGGACAGCCGTGGTGAATCGGGAGGCCGCTCGCCGCCGGCTCTGTCCGCTGCGGATTCCGTGGACGAAGCGGTTGCGGCAGAAGTCCGCGAACCCCGCGGAACGGCCGTGCCGGACGACGATGGCCGGCGTCAGAATCAGTCTCGCTCCGCTCGCGACGAGCGCCGCGTCGACCTCGGTTTCCCAGAACCCGCCCGCCCAGAGCGGCCGCCAGCGCTCGATCGCTTCGCGCCGGTAGGCAGCGTTATCCCCCGGGAGCGTCGAGACCGGACGGGCCGAAAAGGGGAGCAGATAGGAGGAGTATCGGCACAGGTGCACCGCCCAGTCCAGAGCCGTGAGGTCCGGGCCGGGCTCGATCGCTCCTCCGACGCCCGCGATGCCGTCCTTCATGGTGTCGCGGATCGCCGCCGCCCATCCCGGGACCGGCGCCATCGACGCCAGCGTGAGCGCCACGATCTCTCCGCGGGCGCGATCGATTCCCCGCGCCCACAACTGCGGCGCCAGAGGCGAGGTCTCCGATGCGGGTTCGACGAGAATCTCGTCTCCCTGGCTCTTCTCGAGCTCGGAGTGGAACGCCTCGAGATGACGCGGTTGCGCCTGCATTCCCCGCGGCAGTGCGACGATGAGCGAGATCGAGACCCGAGTCACGCGAGGTGCTCCTTCCGTGCCGCGAGAGGACCGGATTCCTCAGCAAGCCTAAGGGAGAATAAGAGAGCCGACCGGAACATCAAACGTTTGCTCGAAGGGGGACCTCGCGAGAGGCATGTCGAAAATCTGGCGAGGAGGACGCGCGGCCGGCCGGCTCCCGGGCCCGAGACCCGGATGAAGAGCCTCCGAATCTGTCTCGTGACGACTTTCTATCCGCCCGAGAGCTTCGGAGGCGACGGCGTGTTCGTCAAACGGCTCGCTCATGCGCTCGCGCGGGACGGACATCGGGTCGACGTGCTGCACGACTCGGACGCGTTCGAGCTCCTGTCTCCGCGTTCGCCCGACGGCACGCCGGAAATCGTTCCGAATCTGACCGTGCGCTCCCTGCGCCGCGGGACCTTCGCCGGCGCCGGTCTGCTCGCGAGCCATCAGTTGGGACGCCCCGTCGGAAAAGCCGTGGAGATCCGGGAAGCGCTCTCCTCGAACGGCTACGACGTCATCCACTTCCACAACGTGTCTCTCCTCGGCGCTCCGGGTCTCCTTCGGTACGGCGCCGCCGTCAAGATCTGTACGCTGCACGATTATTGGTTCGTCTGTCCGATGCACGTGCTCTGGCGATACGACCGGGAGCGGTGCACCCGCCGCACCTGCCTGTCCTGCACGATCGCGGGACGCCGGCCGCCGCAGCTCTGGAGGTACACGGGCGCCGTCGGGCGCGCCGTGAAGGCGGTGGACGCTTTCGTCGCGCCGAGCGAGACCTGCCGCGACCTTCATGCGCGCAATGGTTTTCTCGCGCCGATCCGTCTGCTCCCGCACTTCGTTCCGGACTTCGGAGGCGCGGCGGAGCCTCCGAGTCCGCTCACGGGTCCCGAGCCCGGGGCCGAGGCTCCGAGCCGCCCCTTCTTTCTCTATGCGGGCCGGCTCGAAAGGCTCAAGGGCATCGAGGCGCTGGTCGAGTCCTTCCGATCGTACGAAGGCGCCGA
Organism: Acidobacteriota bacterium; assembly: GCA_040004075.1. Taxonomy (GTDB): domain Bacteria; phylum Acidobacteriota; class Thermoanaerobaculia; order UBA5066; family Gp7-AA6; genus JALYUA01. The sequence goes on from JBDUBP010000078.1 coordinate 10,070, forward strand.
CCTGGTGATCGCGGGGGCCGGGAGTCTGGAAGAGAAGCTCCGCGGGGCGACCGGAAGCCTTCCGCACGTGCGAATGCTCGGCCGGGTCGGGGACGCGGAGCTGCGCCGGCTCTACCGCGAAGCGGTCGCCGCGATCGTCCCGTCCCTCGCGTACGAGACGTTCGGACTTTCCGCGGTCGAGGCGTTCGCCGCCGGCACGCCTGCCGTAGTCACCGCGGGCGGCGCCCTGGAGGAGGTCGTCCGCTCTTCCGGAGGCGGCATGGTGTACCGCTCGCACGGAGAATTACTGGAATGTCTCGCCGCGCTCCAGTCTCAGCCGGACGTTCGGCAGCGCCTTGCGGGCGACGCCCGTCGAAGCTACCGCGAGAGATTCACGGAGGCCGCGCACCTCGAGGCGTACTACCGTCTGATCGGCGAGCTGCAACGGGAAGCGCGCCGGAGGCCCGCGTGAGCGGATCCTGGCGCGTTCCAGTCTTGACCTACCACGCGGTCGGGGAGGGGTCCCGTCCGCTCTTCACGCCGCCGCGGGTCTTCGCGTCCCACCTCGCGGCTCTGGAGAAGGCGGGCTTTCGCACCGTCGCTCTTTCGGCCGTCGTCGATGCCCTGGTGAGTGGGAAGGAATCGCCGGAAAAGTCAGTCGTTCTGACCTTCGACGACGGCTATCGCTCGTTTGCCGACGAAGCGTGGCCGAGGCTTCGGGCGCACGGATTCGGGGCCACGGTCTTTCTGGTCTCGGACCACTGCGGAGGCGACAATCTCTGGCCGACTCAGAAGCCCGGCGTCCCGCGCAGCGCTCTCCTCGACTGGGAGCAGGCCGGCCGGCTCGCCTCGGAAGGCGTGGAGCTCGGCGCGCACGGCAGGACGCACGCCCCGTTGCCCCTCCTCTCGCAAGCCGAGGCGGAAGCGGAAATCGCGGGCAGCCGCGCCGACATCGAATCCCGGACGGGGCAGAGGGTTCGGCTGTTCGCCTACCCTTACGGCGCTTCGAGCCCGGCGACCGAGGCGATCGTCCGCCGCCACTTCGACGGCGCGGTCTCCGTCCGGCTGGGACTCGCCGGGCCGTCGAGCGGTCCGTTCCAGATCCCGCGCGTCGATTCTCACTACATCTCGCCCGCCGCCATCGCCTGGCTCGGAAGAGATCTCTTCCGAGCGTACCTCTCGGCCCGGCAGGTCCTGCGGGACGTCCGCCGGCGAGTCTCCTCCGACTGGTCTTCTGCGGGAGCCGCGAGGCCCGCTCCCCGTGAGTGAAGCGGTTGCCGGGGTCGTCCCCCTGGTCTCGGTCATCGTGCCCGCCCGGCAGGCGGCGCACACTCTTCCGGCCTGCCTGAAGGCGATCCTCGCCTCCGAGGGCCCGGCCCTGGAGGTCATCGTCGTCGTGGATGGCCCGTCCGCCGACGGCACGGCGAGCGTCGCCGAGGCGCATGGAGCGCGTGTCATCCAGCTTCCCGAGCGGCGCGGGCCGGCCGGGGCGCGCAACGCGGGAGCCGCGGCGTCCGAGGGCGACATCCTGGTCTTCGTCGACGCCGACGTGGCGGTTCGGCCCGATGCCATCGAGCTCCTCGTCCGGAGCTTCGACGACCCGCCGGTGGCCGCGGTGTTCGGCTCGTACGATCGCGAGCCTTCGAGACTGACCGTCGCGTCTCAGTACAAGAACCTCCTGCATCACTTCGTGCACCAGGCCGGCCGGGAGCGCGCCAACACCTTCTGGTCCGGTCTCGGAGCCGTTCGCCGCGAGGCCTTCGACGGGATCGGCGGGTTCGACAGTGCGCGCTACCGGCGACCCAGCATCGAGGACATCGACCTCGGGCACCGCCTGAGGGAAGCCGGCCGGGAGATCCGGCTCGTCAAATCGGCTCAGGGAAGCCACCTCAAGCTCTGGACGGCCTTCGGCATCTTCCGCACGGACCTGTTCGACCGCGCGCTGCCGTGGACGGAGCTGATCCTTCGCGCGGGCCGTATGCCGACGGACCTGAATCTCGCGCCCCGGCATCGGGTGGGGGTCGCGGCGACCGGCATCCTGATCGCCTCGCTCTTCGGCACGGCGGTCAACCCGCGGTTCATCTATGTCGCCCTGACGGCCCTTCTCGTGGCCGTCGCGGCAGGCGGAGACGTCTTCCGATTCTTCGTCCGGGAACGCGGTCTCGTTTTTGCGGTGCTGTCGGTGCCGCTCCATCTCTCCTATTACGCGGCCTCGGGCCTCGGCTTCGCCATGGGCCTCTTTCGGCACGCCGCCGGGCCGATTCCCGTCCGGGGGTTTCTGGAGACGCGCCGCATCTTCACGAACACGTCGGTGCTCGCGCTCGGCGAAGTGGCGGCCCGGGGATTTTCCTTTCTCGCGACGGTCCACGTGGCGCGGGTTCTCGGCGCGGCGGGCTTCGGCCGCATCGAGCTCGCGTCGGCGCTCGCGCTGTATGTCGGGGTTCTCTCGACGTTCGGACTCGACATCGTGGGAACGATGCGGGTGGCCGTGGACCCCGACCGCGCGAGGGTCCTCGCCCGAACGATCACCTCGCTGCGGGTCGCGCTGTGCTGCGTGATGACCGCCGCGCTGCTTTCGCTGACCTGGGTCGTTCCGCGCTTCGCCGGCATCCGGATGCTGCTGCTCCTGACGACGATTCCGATCTTCGCGGAGTCGCTGTCGCTCGCGTGGCTCTTCCAGGGACTCGAGCGGATGAAGCGGATCGCGGCGGTCGGCATCCTCGGCCAGGCCGCCTACGCCGCCGGAGTCTTCGCTTTCGTGAAGCGACCCGAAGACATCCTCCGCGTCCCGGTCGTCTCCGGGTTCGGCGCCGCCATCGCCTCCGGAGCGCTGGGCATCGTCGCATGGCGCGCTCTTCGACGGTTGCCCGGCGAGAGAGCGCCGGGGCTCACGAGGTCGCTTCTCGTCGAAGCGGCGCCGCTCGCGGCCATCACGGCGGCGGGTATCGTCAACTACAACGCCGACGTCATCCTGCTCGGGGTTCTGGGCGACGACCGCCACGTCGGCATCTACCGTGCCGCCGGCCGGATCGCCGGGGTCGTCCAGATGCTCGGCGCGGCGTTTTCGACGGCCGTCTTTCCCAGTCTCGCGCGCGAGTCGCGGGTGAAAGAGAACCTGCGGTCCGCCCTCGACTGGGCGATCCGGACGAGCGCGATGGCGTGGGTCGTCGGAGCGGCCGTTCTGATCGCCGCAGCTCCCGTCCTGCTCCGGTGGACGTTCGGCGTGTCCTACGAAGAAGCGACGCGCACGCTCCGATTGCTGTTTCTGGCGGCGGCGGTCGTCGGGGTGCGGGCGCAGTACCGCAGCGCCCTCGTGGTCCTCCGCCAGACGCGACGCAACCTGCCGCCGACGCTCTGGGCCGCAGGATCGAGCATTCTTCTGAACCTGCTGCTGATCCCTCGGTTCGGGCTTCTCGGGATGGCGCTCGCGACGATCTTTTCCGAGACTCTGATGCTCGTGCTCATGCGCCGCGAGGTCGCCCTCGCCCTGAGGAACACTCCGACATGAGGGAAGAGCGGGGTTCGACCTCCGCCGCCGGCCTGATTCTTCAGTGCCCCCTTTGCGCGGGGGAGATCGCGCTCGGTCCGGAGGCCTGCCGTTGCCGCGGCTGCGGCGCGAGCTTCCCGGTGCTGCTCGGGATCCCGGACCTCCGGGTCCCGGCGCAGACATGGGTCTCCTACGAGGAGGATCGGGAGCTCGCGCGGCGCCTCGCGGCGCGCTACGTATCGTCCAGTTTCACGGACCTGGTGTCCGAGATCTGGCGCGCGCGGCCGAACGCGGACCCGCGGCTCGTGGCGCGCAGAATCCAGGAAATCCTGCGCGCGGCGGGCGAGCACCGCGACGAGATCGGCGCCGCGGGCTGGGTCGGCGCGCGCCTCGAGGGATCGGACGCCGGCGCGGTCCTCGACGTGGGATGCGGCACGGGCGCCTTTCTCGAGGCGGCGCTCTCCCGGTTTCCCGTCGCCGCCGGGGTAGACGTCTCGCTCGCCTGGCTGATCACCGCGCGCAAGCGACTCGAGGAGCGCGGCCTCCCGGCCCTCCTGCTCTGCGCGTGCGTCGAACGCCTGCCCTTCCGAAGCGGCGAGTTCGACCTGACGGTCTCCTTCGACCTGTTGGAGCACGTTCACGACAGGGTCGAGGTCGCCGGCGAGCTCGCGCGAGTCACGAGATCGGGAGGTTGGCTCGTCGGGACGACTCCGAACCGCTTCAGCCTGTCCGCCGAGCCGCACGTCGGCGTCTGGGGCGTCGGCTTCCTGCCCCGCCGCTGGATGCCCGCGTACGTCCGCTGGCGCAGGGGGCTCGATTTCCGCCACGTGTCTCCGCTGTCACTCCGCAATGTACAAGAGCTTTTCGACGGGGACTTCGAGTGTGAGATCGAGGCCCCACCGATTCCGACCGGGGACTTTGAGGGGTTTTCGAGGCCGAAGAGGCTTTTTGCGCGGCTGTACAATCAATTCTTGAAGGTTCCACTGCTCAGGGCGGGGCTCAGGCCGATCGCTCCCTTCTTTCACATTGCCGGGAGGAAAAAGGATCGGGCGGGTGCGCCGGGAATTTCCGTTCGAACATAGATCGGGCCGTTCTTCCCGCCCGGAGTCGTGCTGAGCTCGCAACAGAACTCGACGCTGCATCAGAAGAGAAACGTCAGTCCGGCGTTGAAATTGACCTTCTCCGTCTGAATTCCGTAAAGACTCTTCACGATGGGGACCTGCGCGGCGAGTCGGACCACGACTCCGGGGATGACCTCGAAAATGACTCGGGGTGTGACGTAGAGGATCGATCCGCCGGTGCTCGGATCCGTCTCGCCGGTCGCATCGACCTGATCCCGAAGCGCGTGGCGGAAGTTGAGTTCGACGACACTGTCGATGCGGTCAACGATCTTGTACTCGTAGGCAACGTTTGCCATCGTAATGTTGCCGTACTTGTACCCGAACCCATTGCGACCGGTGCCGCGGTACTGGGCGGACGCGAAGAGCGAAGAATGGTCGTTCAACAGGTAGAACCCTGAGAGGCCCCCGAAGAGATCGGTCGATCCGGTGCCAGGCTGCGCGTGCTCGTCAACCCTGAGACCATCCCGCCCCACGTCGTTCCGCCCCCAGCGCGTTTTTACTCCGCCGACAGCGGAAATCCACGTGCGCCTGCCCAAGCCCGGGCCGAACGCTGAGGACCAGATTCGAACCAGTGCGTAGAGTTCCGGGTCTGAGAGACCATCCGTACGCACGCGGGCCAGCTCTTCTCCTTCAAACGTTGTGGTCAGCTCTCGAAAGCTGTCCGGCAAGCGTACGACGCCCACAACCCTCTCGGCGAAGGCGTACGAGACCGTCGCCGTAACGCGATTCTCGATTTCGTGATCAGTCCCTGAGAGGCCGTCCTCAACGACGCCTTGCGTCTTGTTGAAACGGTCCCAGTCGATGGCGAGGTGGAGCTTGTTGGTCCCGTAAATGTTATTTCCCATGGAGTTGAAAGTCGGGTCTCCGCAGCGGCAGATCGAGCAGGCGCGGGCCAAACGAGCCGACGGAAAAAGAAACAGAGCAAGACAACCACCGAGCTGAACGCAAGTGCGAGACCATCGAAAGTGAGACACATAGTTCCCCCTTCTCTCTCAAAAAGGACTCCCCGGCGCAAAGGCGCCTACGAGCGGGGCGGAGGAGTCGCGGGGGGCAGGGAAAGCGACAGAGGAAGCGGAGAAGCCGCAGCCTAGGACGCCTTCGGATAGAAGTTGAGCAGGACGTAGAGCGAGCCCGTGTGTCGGACCGCCAGAGGGCGTTTCGCGGCCGGGACACAGCAGTAGTTCACCGGCTGGATTTTCGCGCCGAGGTCGTAGGAGACGCCGCCCTGGATGGCGTCGCACTGGGAGACCGAAGCGTTCCGCCCGCTCGGGGCGGAATTGTTGACCAGGCGCAGCGAGCCGGACGTCGGGGAGTAATCCGCGCCCTCCGGGATCCACTGCGAGCTTCCGAAACCGGCCGCCGCGCTCCATGAGGAGATCCCGGCTTCGAATCCGCCGTTGACGACGGCGTTGCGGGTCCCGCAGGACGCGGCGAGGCCCTCCTGCCCCTGGGTACCGAGCTGAAAGAGCAGGGCAAGGGACGGACCGGCCACAAAGTTGAGAAGATGTCCCATCGACGCCCTCAGGGCGAACACATATCAACGTTTTGAAGACTTTCTGCCCGCCAGGCCGCATCTTCGCGGCTCCGCCGATCCTTCGGGAGCCGCGGTGAGCGCCGCGCCCCATGACCCCGGCCGGGCGTATTTCGAACGGCTCGAAGAGGTCGAACGCCGGCACTGGTGGTGCCGGTCTGTGCGACGGGTCGCCCTCGCGCGGCTGCGGAGGATTCCGGGCGGGAGGCCCGTCATCCTGGACGTCGGATGCGGCGCGGGAGGCTTCCTCTCCCACGTGCGGCGAGTGCGGCCGGCGGCGCGGTGCGTCGGAGCGGACTCTTCCGGCGAAGCGCTCGCGCTCGCGCGTTCGAGGTTGGCGGGCTCCCTTCTCCGGGCGTCCGCCGCGGCCCTCCCCCTCGCGAGCGACTGGGCCGACGCGTTGGTCCTCCACGACCTCCTCCAGCATCTGCCGTCGGGGGACGACGCGCGCGCGCTCGCCGAAGCGCGCCGTGTCTTGAAGCCCGGAGGCGTGCTGTCCTTGCGCTCGAACATAGGCCCGCGAGTCGAAACGGAATCCGCCTCCCTGCACCGGCGGTACGATCCGGCCGCGCTCGCCCGGCTGGTGCGCGACTCGGGATTCGAGGTGGAGAAGCACATCGTTCTTCATCCGCTGGCCGCGCTTTTAGGGCGTCTGCGGAATCGACGAGCCGCTTCGCGCGGGCATTCGCACGATCTCGAGGGAGGGAAAGGTCTCGCCATGCGTCTTCCGGGCCCCCTGGTCAATGGAGCGATGGATCTGTACTCCCGAATCGAGGATGCGGCGATCGCGCGCCTGCGGCATCCCCTCGCGGTCGGAGACTCCCAGCTCCTCTTCGCGCGCAAGCCGCTTCCGGGACAGGCGCGATGACGCCGATCCGGGTCGCGCTCGTGGGACTGGGAGGCGCGGCGGCGCGGATCCATCTCCCCGCTCTCGCCTCCATCGCCGACGTCACTCTCGTCGGCGCGGCGGAGCCGTCGCCCGACGTCCGAAGCGGGATGGAGCGATGGAAGATCCCGGTGATCACGCCGGATCTCACGTCGCTTATCGATCGCACGCATCCCGATCTCATCATCGTCGCGACGCCGCCGGATCTGCACGCCGCGCACGTCGGGGAGGCCCTCGAATCCGGCGCCCACGTCCTCTGCGAGAAGCCGTTCGTGTCCCGGCTCGAGGAGGCCGACGCGCTGATCGCGCTCTCGATCCGCCGGGGGCGGCTGCTCGCCGTAAACAACCAGTACCGCTACATGCGCATTTATTCCGAGGCGCAACACCAGATCGCCTCCGGGAAGCTCGGGGAGCTCTACCAGGCGCAGGTCTGGCAGCAGATGTTTCATCCTCCGGAAAAAGAGAAGAACTGGCGCGCGCGGCTGGATCGCTACACCCTCTTCGAATTCGGGACGCACGCCCTGGATCTCCTGGCATTCTTCTTCGGAGACCTTCCGGAAGCAGTGACCGCGCGGACGCCGAAGGTGCCGCACGGCTATGCCTCGGACGTGCTGGCCGTCGTCCTGCTCGACTTTCCCGGAGGCCGGGTCGCGACCCTGAACCTGCACCGCGTCTCGCGGGCGCCGCGCCGCTACCTCGAGATGCGGCTGGATACGCGGGAAGCCTCTCTGCGGCTTTCTCTCGGAGGAGTCGCCCGTGCCGGCCTCGATCTCTCGGGGGGGCGCCCGCGGCTCCGCGCGAGCCTCGTGAAGGGCGGGGAGGCGCGACTCGAGCGCGGCGGCCGATCCCGGGTGATCGCCCGGGCGTGGCGGCCGGAGTTCGATTCCGCGACGGCGCGGCATCTGCAGGAAATCTTCGGGAGGATCCGGTCGGGTGACGTTGCGCCGGCGAGCGCGATCCATGCGCGCGAGATCCTGCGGACTGTTTTCGCCGCCTACGACGCGGCGGAGACGGGGAAAACGATCCGGCTCGCGGACTTCCGCCCGTGAGCCGGCCGCTCCGGCGCTCATGGCGGTGGTGGCCGGTCCTCGTCGGAATCGGCCTCGGGATCCGGATCGGCCTCTTCCTGGCGTCTTCGGCCGATCCGGCGCGCCGGATGTATTCACCCGACTCGTTCGACTACGCGCGGCTGGCGGAGAACCTCCGGGCCGGGCACGGGTTCACCGCCGACCCGGCTCCCCCTTTCCGGCCGAACGTCCTCCGGACGCCCGTGTATCCGGGTTTTCTGGCCCTTCTGCTGGCGCTCGGGGGCCGTCTCGGGTCGGCCGGAGTGGCGGCGGGCGTCCTGCTCTCCTGCGCCTCGATCTGGCTGACGAGGTGGACGGCGCGCCGCTGGCTCGCGGACGCCCGCGCGGGGAGACTGGCGTCCGCGCTCGTCGCGCTCGACCTCGGCGCGGCGGCATATGCCAACTTTCTCCTGACGGAGTCGCTCTTCGTGGTCCTGATCCTCGTCGCGTTCGCCTGTCTGGCGCCGCCGCCGGCCGGATCGGCGTCACGCAGGAGGGCGGTTTTTCTGGCGGGCCTTCTTTTCGGCGCCTCGATCCTCTGCCGTCCGATCGCATTGGGACTTCCGATCGTGCTCGCGATCGGCAGGCCTCTTCGGAGCGCGGCCATGCTTCTCGCGGGCGCCGTGTTGATCGTCGTTCCGTGGGTGCTGCGCAACCAGACCGCGGCGGGGATCTTCAACGTCAGCTCGGTGGCGGACGTGAATCTCTTCTACCATCGCGGGCGCGCCGTCCGCGACGCGCGCGAAGGCGTCGAGCACGAAGCCCCGAAGGAGATCCCCGGGTCCAACGACCCGGTCCGCGTCCGGCGGATGCGGGACGAGGGCTGGCGCGTCATCCTGGACAACCCTCTTTCTTACGCCCGCCTCACTCTCCTCGCCTGGCTCCGCACGTTCGGGCCGGACGACCGCCCGGCGGCCCTGCTGCTCGGCATCCCGTCGGTGCCGGCGCCGTGGTGGTCGGCGCCGGGACAGGCGTCGCTCGGAGCGCGGAGGTTTTCGGCTGCGGAGAGAATCCTCGAGGGGGCGTTCCTGGTCGTCCTCTCCCTGCTCGCCGCCCGGGGGTGGCGCGGGATCTCGGATCCCGTGCGCAAGCCGCTTCTGCTCTCTACGGCGGGAGTCGTGCTCTATTTCCTGGCAGTGTCCGGACCCGAGTACTACGGGAGATTCCGCGTTCCGATCGTTCCTTTCATCGCTCTGATGGCGGAAGCGGGACGTCCCGCGCGGAGATCGTCAGAAGATCCTAGCGCGCCGAGGAGGACCGGAGAGGTAACCGGCGAGTTCGCCGAGCGACCAGGCGAGGCAGAAGAGGACAGTCCAGGGAAGAGCGCGCAGAAAGTCCCGCCCGCGCCCGGAGCGCGCCGCCGCGGCGGTCAGCCGCCACAGCAGCAGCGCCGGCAGAGCGGCCGTTCCCAGGCCGAACAGAAGGCGGACCGGCAGCCCCCGCCCCCGCAATCGGTCCCCCGCATATCCGCGGCCATAGTGAAATCGCTGGCGAAGGGCCGTCTCCGCGGTCATCGTGTTCTCGAAGACCACGGTCGCGCGGCCGAACCGGAGCATCCGGCCGCTTTGAAGCCATCGCGCATGGAGCAGGGTTTCCCATTCGCCGGCCTGGAGCAGGTCCCTCGCCTCCTCGAGCGCCGCGCGCTTGTACGAAAGGTTCGCGCCGGAGATCGCCGGGACCCCCGTGTCGTCGCCGGGCGGCAGGAAGAGCCCGTACTCACAGAAGTAGAGGCCGAGGTCGGCCCCCGTCGCGGGAGACGCGACGTCCACGGGTCCTCCGATGGCGGGCGTCTCGGGAAACCTGCGATGCGCGTCGATGATCTCCGCGCACCACCGTGCGGACGGGATGCATCGCGCTTCGACCGCGGCGACCAGATCGCCCCGGGTCGCGAAATACGCCGCCCAGCGCAGCGCGGGGACGGAACGGACCCCCTCGAAATGGAGGAACCGGACGCCGGGGAAGAGCGGGCCCAGGATTTCCTGGGGATTCACGGCCGAGCAGTCGGCGACCCAGATCTCGCCCGCTTCCGGCTGGCCTGTCAGCGACTCGAGGCATGTCCGCAGCGTCTGAGGCGATTCGTACGACGTGACGATGACCGAGAGCTCCACAGTCAGCCAGGGGACACGGTGCGAAACCACGCGACCGTCCGGGCCAGCCCCTCTTCGAACGAAACGCGCGGTCGGAATCCGAGCGCGCGGATCCGCGACGTGTCGGCAATCCAGTGGCGGGCGTCACCCGGGCGCGGCTCGGAGTCGAACGTGAACCGGGGCGAAAGCGCCATCGCGGAGGCCACCTTCCGGGCGAGCTCGCGGATCGAGAGCGGCTCTCCGCCGGAGACGTTGTACGCCTCGCCCGACATCGCCCCCCGGTGCGCCACGGTCAGGAACGCGTCCACAACGTCGGCGGCGTAGACGAAGTCTCGCTGCGGGGAGCCGTCGCCCTGGACGGCGAGCTCCGCGCCGTTCGACCGGAGCTTGACCAGAAAATCGTAGATGACCTGCTGACGCTGCCTCGGCCCGTAAGCGGGGAAGAGCCGGAGGATTGCCGTCTTCAGGCCGTAGAGCTTCGCGTAGATCGCGACGTAACGTTCCGCCGCCAGCTTGCTCGCTCCGTAAGGCGAGACCGGCTCGGTGACGTCGCCTTCGCGCATGGGGGCGCCCGAGCCGTGTCCGTATACGGCGGCCGAGGAGGCCTGCAGGAAGGCAGATCGCGGCGATACCCGTCGTACCGCTTCGAGCAGCTGAAACGTCGCGACGCCGTTTCTCTCGAAGTCCATCCGGGGAGCCCGGACGGACTCGGCGATGTTGGCGTGTCCGGCGAGATGAAAGATGTGCGTGAAGGCCCGCGGGCCGAGAAACCCCTCCACGTCCCCGCGGCAGAGGTCGATCGTCACGATCTCGATCCTGTCGGAAAGGGCGCCGAGGTCTTCCCGCCGGCCCCAGGAGAGATCGTCCGCCACCGTGACGCCGACTCCCCGCGCCACGAGCTCTTCGACGAGGTGCGACCCGAGAAATCCAGCCCCGCCGGTGACGAGGACGGAACCCATGCCCGCGGAATCGCCCCTCATGCGCCCGCGGCCTGCGCCGCCTCCTCGAGGACGGCGAGGGTCTCGCGCGAGGTTCGCCTCCAGCTGAACTGCCGGACGAACTCGAGGCCGTCCTCCGAAAGCCGCCGCCTCAGGGCAGGGTCCGTCGCGATCCGCGTCATCGCGCCGCAAACGGCCGCGGCCGTGAGCGGTGACGGAAGGAGGAGGGCCTTTCCTCCGGTGACCTCCCGAAGACCCGGGGCGTCGACGGTGATCACCGGCAGGCCGTTCGCCTGGGCCTCCATCGTCGTCAGGGACAGCGCCTCGTAGCTGTAGGGCAGCACGAACGCCTCCGCCGCGTTGTACAGCAGATGCAGGTCTTCGTCCGAGACGTACTCCCGGTGCGCGAAAGTCTCTCCGAGAGAAAGCCCGCGAGAGAGCGCCGCCAGGTCGAGGTGCACCGTGTTCAGCCCGACGACCAGCAGCCGGTGCGGCAGCGACGGGTTCTCGCGCTTGAAGTCGGCGAAGGCCCGCATCAGGAGCGGCACGTTCCGTCGCGGCGTCATCTTTCCGACGAAGAGGAAGAACGGAACGTCGGCGCCGACGTTCCCGGCACGGATTCCCGGGAGGCGGGGATCTCCCGGCAGCGGCTGGAAATCTTCCGGCGGCGCGAGAGGCACGACGCGGATCTTCTCGGGATCGATCCCGTAGGCCTCCGTGAGGTCTCGCCTGGCCGCCTCGGTCGTCGTGAGCACGAGCGTCGCGTGGCGTCCGCTCCACTGGTACAGCGCCAGATACGCGGCGGGGAGCGTGTGCCAGTGCTCGCGCGGGAACTGCTCCGGGTGGAGCTTCAGCGTCGCCTCGAAGAGCGTCACAACCGTCCGCCTGCGGGCGGTAAGCGGCCTCGAATAGGATGGGCAGAAGAGCACGTCGTCGCCGGATGCCGGGCCCAGTCGGAGGTTTTCCCACACGAGCATCGGGGCCGCGGGCCTCAGCACGCGCTCCCGGATGTTTTCCGGCAGATCCAGTTCTCGCCGGTCGATCGGCCTCGGCGCATAGAAGTTGATCTCGGAGACGCGATCGCCCGTGAGCGCGCGGTCCCAGTAGCGGACGACGTTGAAGAGGTATCGCGCGACGCCGGTGCGCCGTCCCTGGAGGCGCCAGCCGTTTATGCCGATCTTCATGTCGGCCGCGTCTTGGCCTCCTCGAAGGTCCGCCGCACGCCTTCCTCGATCGAGTGGCGCGGCGTCCAGTCGATGAAGCTTCGCAGCCGCGTCAGGTCGCACTGGAACTGCATGGGGCCCGGAACCGGAATGTCTCGGTCGACGATCGGGCAGCCGGAGATCTCCGAGAGGAGGTCGGCGATGCGCGCGACCGAAGTCATCGAGCCCGAGCCGAGGTTCAGGAGTCCCGCCGCGTCGCTTTCGAGGAGCTGGACGATCGCCTCCGCGGCATCTTCGACGTAGATGAAGTCCCGCTCAGGCCGACGGCTCCAGATCTCCGCGCGGCCGTCCGCCAGCAGCCGCCGGACGAGCACGTGGATCAGGTCATAACGTTCGAGCAGCGTCGGGCCGTAGAGATTTGAGAAGCGGACCGTCAGGATCGGCATCCACTTCGCGTAGAACTTGCTGGCCTCTTCGGCGAGGTACTTGGAAAGGACGTACCGGTTCTTGTAGGGGTCGATCGGGGACGCCTCCGACACCGGGATCGTCAATGTCCTGTCGTCGTAGAGGAGGATTGTCGAGAAGTGGATGAACTTCCGTATCGGACGCCGCTTGAGCTGCTCGAGCGTCTGGAGGAGGGGCGTCAGGTGGTAGTCGAAGGCGTTCGGCTCCCCTCGGGGGACCTCTTCCTGCTCGAGCGCGTGATGGTTCGTGTGGCCGATGATGTAAACGACCTTGTCGAACGCGACGCGATCGAGGCCGTCGAGATCCGCGAGGCTCTCGATCGGAACGTGCGCGTTGGGCGCCGCCGGCCTCGTCCGGCCGACCGACACCATTCGCGGGCAGCGATTCAGGATGTACGGGCCGAGAAATCCGCTCCCTCCGAAGAGGATCGTGTTCTCACCCAGGAAACGCTCGCTCAAGGCAGGATCACCTCGCCGGTAAAGCCCCGTTGCCGGAGCTTCGGGACGATCTCGTCCGCGTAATTCCAGGAGAAGAGAACGGCCGCATCCGGCGGGGGAGAGTCCTCGAACATGCGCTTCTCGTCGACGATGGGGATGTGGACGCCCGGAAGGCGCTTTCCGATCCGCAACGGGTTCACCTCGGTGATGTAGGAGACCATCTCCGGCCCGAGGCGGCAAGCGTTGCAGACGGTCGAGGCTTTCGCGGGCGCGCCCACCCCGACGACGCGGCGCCCGGCGGAGACGTGGCGGTACACGGCGTCGAACAGGGTCCGCTTCTTCTTCTCGACCGCGCTCCGGAATCGCTCGTGGAACTCGTTCTCGTAGAGCTCGGCGGCGCTCTCGACAGCCTGGAGCTCCCGGACCCGTGGGGAGACGGGCTGCGTCCCGCGGTGGCCCGCGAAGACGGCGATCGACCCGCCGTAGACCTCGGAGCGCTGGACGTCGAAGATCTCCATCTCGTATTGCGAGAAGAGCCGCTCGAGGGGGCGCAGAGAGTAGTAGCGCAGATGCTGGTGAAACACGTTGTCGTAGTGGACCCTCTGCGCCGTGTCCAGCCAGTACTGCGAGTCCGTAGCGAAGATCCCCCGGGGGGCTAGCAGGCGCCGCACGCCCGTCATCAGGCCGGAGAGATCGGCGATGTGCGCGAAGCAGCCGGCGGCCGAGATCGCGTCCGCCGGCCCATGCTCCTGGCGGATCTTCTCCGCCGTCTCCGCGTCAAAGAACGCGTGCAGCGTCGGGAGTCCCGCCGCGTTGGCGATCCGCACGGGATCGCCGGCGGGGTCGACGCCCAGAAACCGGACGCCATGCGGCAGGTAGCCCTTCAGGAGCGTGCCGTCGTTGGATCCGATGTCGACCGCGAAGCACTTCGGCCCGAGCCCGAGGCGGGCGACGAGGTTACCCGCGAGCGCCTGCAGGTGCCGCGTGGCCGTCTGCGTCGTCCCGCTCAGAAACGGGAAATTCCTGTAGACGATTCGCGGGCTCACGGTGAAGCCGAGCTGGGTCAGGCCGCAATCGGGGCAGTGGTGGAGACGCATCGGGTAGAGAGTCTCGGGGCGATTGAGGTCGGCGGGCGACAGCAGGAGGTCTCCCACGGGCTGGTGCCCGAGGTCGAGACCCGGCGTCGTCTTCGCGCGACAGATCTGGCAGCGGACCGCGGCGGCCCGGGCGCCGGCGCGCCGGCGGGGCGGGAGTCCGCGGCTGGCGGCGGGAAGGCCCGCTTCGAGGTCGGTCGGGGCCGTCACAGCGCCCGGAAGAAGTCCGCGAAACAGCCCGCGACGTAGTCGACGTCCTCGTCTGACATCGAGGGGTGCGATCCGACGTAGAACGCCGTCCGATTGAGCATCGCGGCGACCGGATAGCGGGGATCGAGGTCTCCGAAGAGTTTCCGGTAGATCGGCTGGTTGATCAGCGGCAGCAGATAGCGCGTCTCGATCGACCGGTCCTCGAGGTGGCGAACGAGGTCGTCGCGCTCGATCCTCGAGTCGAGGATGCGGAGCGGGAAGAACATGCGGAGGTCTTCAGTCTCCGGCCGCGGCCGGGGCAGCTGGATGAAATTCTTCCAGCGCTCGAGCCCGCGGGTCATGCGCGCGACGACCTCCTGGCGGCGGCGCGTCGTCTCTTCTCTTCTCTCCATCTCGGCGATGCCGAGCGCCGCCTCCATTTCCGTGGCGCGGAAGCTGTGGCCGAGCCGAATGAAGGAGAAGCGGCTGCGGGCGACTTCCAGCAGGGAGTCGCCCGACAGTCCCTCGTCGTCGTCGATCCGCGTGTAGAGGGAGTCCCGCCCATGATTCATGATGCTCTTCAAGAGCATTTCGATTTTGGGATCGTCGGTTACGCAGAGGCCCCCGACGCCCGTCGTGATCAGGTGAGCGATGTACGTCGAAAAGCAGGCGACGTCGCCGAAGGAGCCGACGGGCCGTCCCTTGTAGCGCACGAACATCGCCTCCGCGGAATCCTCGATCACGCGGAGCCCGCGCCGCCTCGCGATGTCCAGGATCGGGTCCATGTCGCAGGGGAGGCCGGCGACGTGGACGGGAATGATCGCCCGGGTGCGCGGCGTGATGTGCCGTTCGATCTGCTCGGGGTCGATCTCGTAGAAATCCGGATCGACGTCGACGAACACCGGCGTCAGGCCGTTGTAGAGGACGACGTTGGCGGTCGCGACGAACGTGATGGCCGGGACGAGCACCTCGTCGCCGTCCGCCCAGCCGCCCATCTCCTTCAGCGCC
>JBDUBP010000027.1:0-7735 GCA_040004075.1 Acidobacteriota bacterium
GAGGCGGAGCGATGGATGCGGGAGATCCGTCAGAAGGCGCGGATCGCCATCTACACGATTGGGCTTCCGATAGCCGAGGGGCGCACCCCGGTTCCGCTTCCGACGCCGCCTCGCCCGCTTTCGGCCGCTCCCGTCAGCGCGGCCCCGTCCGTCCGCATTCCGCATTAGAGCAGTAGAGCAGTAGAGCAGTAGGGAACAGAGCACTCAGGCAGCAGGGCAGCAGGGCAGCAGGGCAGCAGGACAGCCGGGCAGACCGTCGGCCTCGCGGTCCGCCCGGGACCGCCGGTCAGGCTCGAGGGGCCGCTTTCTCGTCCTCGAGCATCCCGCGCAGCTGCTGCCGGAGCTCCGGTGTGTCCTGATGGCCGTGGCTCGCCACGGCGTGCTGAACGGCGACCTCGACGACTTCATCTTCGGGCCCCGCGATGGTGACCGTGCACCCCTTCTCGCTCGGAAACCGGCGGCAGTCGGCGACTTTTCTCGAATCCATGAGGTCCTCCTTTTCATCCGGGCGGCCAGCGCATCTGCCGCCCTCCGAGAACGTGGAAGTGGAGATGGAAGACGGCCTGTCCCCCTGCAACGCCGCTGTTGGTGACGAGGCGGAAGTCCGCCGTGCCCTTCACGCGCGCGATGGCGGCGCTCCGAGTGACCAGCTCCCCCAGGAGTCCGGGGTCCTCGGAAGCGTCGTGCACGTTGACGTAGTGCTTCTTCGGGACGACGAGGACGTGGGTGGGAGCCTGGGGCAGGATGTCTTCGAACGCGTAGATCCGCTCGTCCTCGAAGACTTTCGTCGAAGGGATTTCGCCCGCGACGATCCGGCAGAAAAGGCATTCGCTCATCTCGCGGCCGCGAATTTATCACCGGCAGCGGCGGCGGCGGCCGGCTCGCGTTCTTCCGAGGCGGTTCGGGTGTTTTCAGCGGCCCTGTCCCCGGTCCTCCCGCCCGCCGGGAGGGCGGGAGACGCCTTCATATACGGCCGCTTCCCGGATCCGGACGTCCGCCCGGATCCGTCCCTCGCGCCCATCCTCGTACCGGACCGTCGCGTCGACGCTGCACGTCTCCTGCCCCGAGTAGAGGGCCTCGATCAACTCGCCGTATCTCTCGGCGACGAAATTTCGGCGAACCTTCCGGGTGCGCGTCAGCTCGCCGTCGTCCGCGTCCAGTTCCTTGTGGAGGATCAGGAAGCGGCGGATCTGGGAGCCCGACAGGCGCGAATCCGCCGCGAGGTCCCGGTTCACCTTCTCGATGCACTCGCGGACGAGCTCGGAGACCGGTTCCTGGGCGGCCAGATCGGTGTAGCCGCTGTACGGAAGGTTCCGCCGCTCCGCCCAGTCCCCGACGGCCTGCAGGTCGATGTTGACGAAGGCCGCCGCGTGGTCGCGCGCGTCCCCGAACGCGACGGCTTCCCGGATCCACGGGAAATACTTCAGCTTGTTCTCGAGGTACTTCGGCGCGAAGAGCGTGCCGTTCGTGAGCCTCCCGACGTCTTTGGCGCGGTCGATGATCTTGAGATGCCCGTCCTCGTCGAAGAAGCCCGCGTCTCCGGTGTGCACCCAGCCGTCCGGCGTGCGGGCCTCCGCGGTGGCCTGCGGGTTCTTGAAGTAGGAGTGGAAGACCCCCGGGCCGCGAAAGAGGACCTCGCCGTCTTCCGCGATCTTCACCTCGACGTCCTTCACGGGGGTGCCGACGGTGTCCGGTTTGACGCCGCCGTCGGGCTGGACGCAGACGAAGACCGAGCCTTCCGTCGAGCCGTACAGCTGTTTGATGTTGATGCCGAGCGACCGGAAGAAACCGAACAGGTCCGGACCGATGGCCTCTCCTGCGGTGTACGCGAGCCGGATGCGGGAGAGGCCGAGGACGTTCTTGAGCGGTCCGTAGACGAGAGCCCGCCCCAGCGCGTAGAGAAGCCGGTCGCGCACCGGGACCGGCCTGCCGTCGAGGATGTCGGCGCCCGCCCGGCGCGCGACCCGCATGAAAAAGTCGAACATCCGGCGCTTCAACGCCGAGGCGTCTTCCATGCGGATCAGGACGGAGGTGAGCATGTTCTCGTAGACGCGCGGCGGGGCGAAGTTGTAGGTCGGCCCGATCTCCCGGAGGTCCGAAAGCACCGTCTCGCCGCTCTCCGGGCAACTGACGCAGAACCCCGCGACGCAGGACTGGGCGTAGGAAAACAGGTTGTCTCCCACCCACGCCATCGGAAGGTAGGCGAGCACCTCGTCGCCGGCGGTCAGCCCCTCGCGCTCGATGCCGTTTCGCCCGGTGATGATCAGGTTGTCGTGCGTGAGCATGACGCCCTTCGGCCGTCCGGTCGTGCCGGAGGTGTAGAGGATGATCGCCACATCGCTTCCCGCGCCCGCGGCGACCTGCGCCTCGAAGAGGCCGGGATGGGCGCGATCCCAGGCGCGCCCGAGCTCCTGGAGCTCGTCGTATCCCGCGAGAAAGCTCGGGTCGTAGTCTCGGAGCCCGCGCGGGTCGTCGTATACGACGCCCGCCAGAGCGGGGCACCGCGCGCGTACCTCCACGAGCTTGTCCACCTGCTCCTGGTTTTCGGCGACGGCGAGGCGGACGCCCGCCTCGACCAGCGGGTAGACCATCTCCCCGGCGACCGAGTCCTGGTAGAGCGGCACGGGGATCCCCCCGAGGCATTGCGCGGCGGCCATCGCCCAGTAGAGGCGTGGCCGGTTGTCGCCGATGATGGCGATGCGGTCTCCCCGCGAAAAGCCGCGCGCCGCCAGCCCGCAGGCAAGGGCGCGGACCTGCGAAGCGACCTCTTCCCAGGTCCACGTCTGCCAGATGCCAAGGTCCTTCTCGCGGATCGCGGGGTGGCGGGGTCTCGCGCGCGCGTGATGCAGGATCAGCCGCGGAAAGGTGTCGAGCCCTGCCCGGGGGGAGCCGTCCGACCGTCCCGGCTGCGCCGGCGTCACGGACTCGCCTGCCGGGAGGTCGGGTCGGTTCGCGCGGGCGGGGTCGGGCCCGGCACGAGGCGCGACGCGTTCCCGCCGAGCACCGCCGCTTCGTCCGCCGGAGAGAGCCGCCAGCTCCGCACGCGCGCCAGAGAATCCTCGATGGCGACCGCGACGGTGGGGGTGTCGGAGCCGAATAGGATTCGCCGCTCGAGTCCCGCGATGTCGGCCCCCGCCACCCGCACCGGGTCCGCGACGACCGGAGTCAGGTCAGCGAGGACCGAAGGCGATGCCGCCATCAGGTCGAGTGTCGCCTGCTCGGAGGGAGAGCCGAAATGGGCGACGACGATCCGCGCGTCGGGCCAGCGCGCGGCGGCGCGCCCGACGGCTTCGATCTCGCCGGCCGTCGCCGCGCCTCCGGGGGCGCTGCCGCCGTGGACGATCACGGGCTGGCCGCCGTCGGAGACCGCTCTCCAGAGGGGATCGAGGCGCCGGTCGTCGGGAGCGAATCTCCCGACGGAGCAGTGCAGCTTGAAGACGCGGAGCCCGAGCTCGACCGCCGCCTCGCGGACGACCGCGGCGACGTCGTCCTCCGGATGGACCGTGGCGCCGGGGATCACGAACGGGTCGTCGCGAAACGTCTCCTTCATCCAGCGGTTCAAAGAAGACGCGACCCCGGCGCGGTGCGCGTAGGGGAGACTCCAGCACCGGCCGATCCCCGCGGAGACGAGGGCCTGGCGGGCGGCGTCCGGGGCATACGGATAGATAAGCCGCGGCGACCCTCGCACCTCGAAGAACGTGCGGATCCTGGCGGCGAGGCGCTCCGGCAGCAGGTGGACGTGCGAATCGACGATCACCGCGGGGCCTCTAACCGACCGGCCGCGTGTCGTCGATCACCTTCCCGTCGTTGGGCAGCGAGCCCGGAGCGACGAGCTCGACCTCTCCGCGGACCTGGCAGACGTCGCGGATGGACGTCGCGATGGCCTCGGCGAGCGCGAGTCCGCCGGCGGACTCGGTTTCGCAGCGCAGCGTCATCTCGTCCGCGTCGGTCTCGCGCCGCACGACGAGGCGCGCGCGAAGGATCTCCGGATGCCGTTGGACGACCCGGGCGACCAGCCCCGGGTGGACGAACATGCCGCGCACCTTCGCGCTCTGGTCCGCGCGTCCGAGCCAGCCGCGGATTCTGACGTTCGTGCGGCCGCACGGGCTGGGGCCCGGCAGAACGGCGGAGAGGTCTCCGGTGCCGAAACGAACGAGCGGGTACTCCGGCGAGGCGAGGTTCGTCACCACGACCTCTCCGACTTCGCCGTCGGGCAGCGGCTCGCCGGTGCCGGGCCGGACGATCTCGACGATTAACCGCTCGTTCACGATCAGGCCCTCCATCGACTCCGACTCGTACGCGATGACACCGAGCTCCGCGGTCGTGTAGCACTGCAGAACGCGGATGCCCTGCGCAGCGAACTGCGCGCGCAGGGAGGCGGGAAGCGCCTCGGCGCTGACGAGGCCCCGGGTCATGGACGCGACGTCCGCTCCGGTCTCCGCCGCCTTGTCCAGCAGGATCTTCAGAAAAGAGGGGGTGCCCGCATACCGCTGCGGCCGCAGGTGCGCGATGGCCGCGACCTGGAGCTCGGTCTGGCCGACGCCGGCGGGGAAGACGGCGCATCCGAGCTCCTGCGCGGCCGAGTCGACCATCAGGCCGGCCGGCGTGAAGTGGTAGGAGAAGGTGTTGTACACGAGGTCGCCCGGGCGAAACCCGGCGGCGAAGAGCGGCCGGGCGAAGGCTCCGTAGTCCGAGCGCCGCGCGGCGGGCTCGTAGAGGGGACCCGGGGAGGAGAACACGTGGCCGCACTGTCCGAGCGGCACTCCGGCGAGGCCGCCGAACGGAGGGTCCGCTCGCTGAAGCTCCGCGAGCTCCGACTTCCGCACGATGGGGATGCGGGGCAGCGCCTCCCGGTCGGTGATTTCGGCGCTCGGAATGCCTTCCAACCGCCGCGCGAGCGCGGGAGAACGCTCCCGGGCGTGATCGAGGTAGTCGGGCAGGTGCGCGAACAGAGCTCGCTCCCGTTCCGCCGGATCGCGGGTCTCAAGCTTGTCGTAGTGCGCCATTTTCGTTCTTTCCGCCTTCGCTCTCCTCGTCAGGCGAGCCACCGCTTCCGCCGGCGGTAGTGTTTGGCCTCGCGAAAGTTCTGGCGGCCTTCTCCCGCGATGCCCAGATAGAACTCCTTCACGTCCTCGTTCCCGGAAAGCGCCTCCGCGGTTCCGTCCATGACCACGCGGCCGTTCTCGAGTATGTAACCGAAGTCGGCGTAGCGCAGCGCGACAGCCGTGTTCTGCTCCGCCAGGAGAAACGTGACCCCCTCTCCGTGCAGCGACCGCACGATCTCGAAGATCTCTTCGACCAGGGTAGGGGCCAGGCCGAGAGACGGTTCGTCCAGGAGCACCATCTGCGGCCGCGCCATCAAGGCCCGCCCAATGGCGGTCATCTGCTGCTCTCCTCCGGACGTGTACCCCGAGACGCTGCGTCTGCGCGCCGCGAGTTGAGGAAAGTGACCGTAGATGCGATCGAGATCCCCGCGGATCTCGGCCCGCGAAGCGCGCCGGGAAAACGCTCCGGTCAGGAGGTTTTCCTCGACGGTCAGGTGCTCGAAACAGTGCCGCCCTTCCATGACCTGCACGATCCCCCGGCGGACGACGTCGCGGGGCGTTCGATCGTCGATGCGTTCCCCGCGGAACTCGATCGATCCCTTGGTGACCGCGCCGCGCTCCGACGCGAGGAGGTTCGAGATCGCCTTCAGGGTCGTCGTCTTGCCCGCGCCGTTGGCGCCGAGCAGGGCGACGATGGTCCCCCGGCGGACCTCGAGCGACACGCCCTTCAGGACGAGGATCACGTGGTCGTAGATGACCTCGATGTTCTGGATGGCGAGGAAGGGGCTTTCGCCCCCTCCCTCACTCCCTGGAGCAATCACGCGGCGTGATTCCTTTCTCCTTCGCGTAGGCGGCCGCCGACTCTTCGATCTGCGGCCGGACGAGAGTCTGATCCGACTTGATCCAGTCGCTGATCAGGTTCCACTTCTTGCCGTCCCACTGCTGGAATTTCACCGCGCCGCCGCCTTCGTGATCCATGCAGGACAGCTTGATCGGCTGCAGCAGCCCCGTGGCGCCGAGCTCCTTCAGGCGCTTGTCGTCGATGTTCAGGTTCTCGAGTCCCCACCGGACTTGCTCTCCCGTCAGCGGCTTCTTGCCGAATTTTGCCTGTGCCGTCCGGATCGCCTCGGTGTTCAAGATCCCGTGGATCACGCCGCGGTTGTAATAGATGCTGCCGAATCGCGAGGGGTCCTCGAGGTTGCCCTTGTGGCCGCCGGAGTACACCTGCTTCTGAATGTCCTTGATGACCGGAAAATTCGTTCCGGAAGGGTGAAACGCGGCGGCGATGAATCCCTTCGCCGCTTCGCCGGCGGGGATGACGTCCTCTTCGGCGCCGCTCCACCAGACGCCGACCATGTGGTCGCGCGGAAAGCCGACCTTCGCCGCGGTCTTCAGCGCGACCGGGTTCATGACGCCCCAGCCCCGCAGGATCACCCAGTCGGGCTTCGCCTGTCGGATCTGCAGCCACTGGGACTCCTGCTCGTTGCCGGGCGCCGGCACCTCGATGTGCGTGACCGTGAAGCCGTACTTCTTCGCCTGCAGGTCGAGAATGGGGATCGTCTCCTTGCCGTACGCGGAGCCGTGGTACAGGTTCACGATCTTCTTGCCCTTCAGCTTGTCCATGCCGCCGGACTTCATCCCGATGAACTTGATCTTGGCTGTGTTCTGGCTCCAGTAGTTCGTGACGAGAGGAAAGACGTAGGGGAAGACCCGGCCGTCGGACGCGTCGGCGCGGCCATAGCCGATCGAGACGACGGGGATCTTGTCCGTCGTGGCGCGCTCGATGACCGCGTAGGTGATCCCGGTCGAGACGAAATTGAACATCGACGCCCCCGTGGGGCCCTTCGCCTTCAGCCGCTCGTAGCATTCGACGCCGCGATCGTTCTTGTACTCGGTCTCGCACTCCTCCCAGGTGAGCTTGACCCCGTTGATGCCGCCGTCGCGGCGGTTCAGCATGTCCAGGTAGTCGATGAAGCCTCCGTAGGTCCCGCTGCCTCCTGCCGCGTAGGGGCCGACGCGATAGCTCGGCATCGGGATGAACTGTTCCTGCGGACCCTGCGCGGAGAGGGGAAGGGCGAGCCCGAGCACCAGGGCGGCGAGTCCGATCCGAGCCGCGTTGCGGGCTTGTGCTGTCGGTCTGCTCATGCGGGAAGCCTCCTTTGAATGAGTTATCAGTTCTCAGCTCTCAATTCTCAGTTCTCCGTCCCTCGAAATCAGTGGGGGAATGGCCAGAGACGCAGCTTCTCCTTTCCGATCTGCCAGAGCCGCGCGAGGCCGTAGGGCTCGACGGCGAGGAAGAGGATGATAAGCGCCCCGAAAAGCATGAGCTCGAGATTGGAGAGCAGGCTCTGGCTTACCCGTCCCGAGAAGAGCGTGTGCGCCACCACGTTCAACAGGATGGGGAGAAGCGTGATGAATCCCGCGCCGAGAAACGCCCCGAGCACGCTGCCCATGCCGCCGATGATGATCATGAAGAGGATCTGGAACGAGCGGGTCAGGTCGAAGGCCTGAGGCTCGACGGACCCGAGGTACGCGAACGCCCAGAGGGCCCCCGCGATCCCGCAGTAGAAAGAGCTCACGGCAAACGCGAGGAGCTTCGTCCTCAGCATCGGGATTCCGATGACTTCGGCCGCCACGTCCATGTCGCGCACCGCCATCCAGGCCCGGCCGATGCGGCTGCGCACCAGGTT
>JBDUBP010000266.1:0-7719 GCA_040004075.1 Acidobacteriota bacterium
TGCGCTCCGCGAGGTCGAGCGGGACGGCGCCGCTCGAGAGCAGCATGTCGTGGTAGCGCCGCATGTCGAACGCGGGTCCGAGCGACGACCGCGCCTTCTCGCGCAACTCGACGAATTTCCGCATCCCCATCTTGTAGGCGAGGGCCTGAGCGGGCAGGTCGCACGAGTACCGGAGCGTCTCCGTCGCGATCTCCGTCTCGGACTGGATCGTGTTGTCCCGCATGTACTGCATGGCCTTCTCGCGCGGCCAGCCGAGCAGGTTCATCCCCGTGTCGACGACGAGCCTCGAGGTCAGGAACGCGTCGAAGAGCAGGCGTCCCGCCAGGTCGTAGGGATCCTCGTACATCCCCATTTCTCCGGCGAGAAAAGAGGAGTATTCGCCCCACCCCTCGATAAAGGCCGTGTAGGAGATCGCCGACTCCCGCCGCCACTGGGGAAGCTCCGCGTTCTCCTGCTGGAGGCTGATCTGCATGTGGTGCCCCGGCATCAGCTCGTGCGAGATGAGGGATCCCGCGCCGATCAGGCTGCGCCCGTCGAGATGCGTGCCGTTGTACTTGTAGTAGCCCTTCGCGTCCTGGGGCGTCGGGACCTGGTAGTAGCCGAACGTCATCGAGGGCTCGAGCTGCGGCTCGAGACGCTTGACCCCGAAGGGGGCTTTGGGCGTGTGGCCGAAGAACTCGGGAAGCTTTTTCAGGATTCGGTTCTGCGCCGCCATCAGGCGCTCGCCCACTTCGTCCGGCGTCTTCGCATAGAAGCGAGGATCGTTCTTGAGCGACTTCCGGAACTCCGCGAGCGAGCCCTCGAAGCGAAGCTGCGCGCGGATGGCGTCCAGCCGCGCGTTTAACTGGTCCATCGCCTGGAGGCCGATCCGGTGAATCTCCTCCGGCGCCACGTCGAGCGTCGTCGTGCGGCGGACCATCGCGCGGTAGACCTCCGGCCCGCCCGGATACTGTCCGAGACCGACGGAGGCGGGCGCCTTCGCGGCGTATTCGCCGTTCAGATAGTCGGTGAGCCGCCGGACGGCGGGCCGGATCTCCTTTTCGATCCGCTCCGCGAGCCTGCCGGAAAACGCGTCGCGATCGGCCGGGGGGAGCGTCGCGAGACGGTCCGCCGCCACGAAGAACAGGTTGTCCCCTTTTTCGCGCCCGGCCGCCTCGAACGCGCCCGTCACGAGCGGGATTTCGGGCTTCGGCATCACGATTCCGCGCCGGGACTGCTCCCGCAGCTTCGCCTGCAGCGATTCGAGGAACACCGAGTACTTCGAGAGGAGCTTTTCGTAGTGATCCGCGTCTTCCCGCGTCCGGAACGGGTGCGTGGAAAAGGCGCTCTGCGGGACGAGAAACTGCAGCGTGTACGGGGTCGCCGGAAACGCCAGCCAGTAGCGCGAGGGACCGTCGGCGAGCCACCGCGCTTCGCGGCGCAGCATCTCGAGCGAGATCTCCTCTTCGTGGGAGAGGTCCGGAACGCGCACCGCGGCGAGCTTCGCGAGAAGAGAGCGTCCGAACGCGGAGTCCCGCTCCGCCTTGTCGGGCGAGAGGTCGGGAAGCTCGTCGATGGGAAGCCCCTGGCGGATCCGCAGGGCGATGCTTTCCTTCTGCAGAAACCGGGAGTACTCGAGCGCCGCGCCGTTCAAGGCGGCTCCGGACGTGGCGGGCTTCTCCGGCTGGGCGGCGGCCGCTCTCGCCAACCCGAGCGACACGGCCATCACGCATCCCGCCAGGCGCAGAGAGGTTTTCACGCGTTCCTCGCTTTCTCGAATGGCCGGCCTTCAGGCGCCGGCGGTGCGGGGCCGGCTCAGGGAAAACAGGCGATCCGGCGCGCGCTCGCCGAGTACCGCGCGGGCGGCAATCTCGCCCACCGCCGGTCCGTGCTTGAATCCGTGTCCCGAGCCGCCCCCGACGATCCACGCGTTTTCCGCGCCGGGATGGCGGTCGATCACGAAGTGATGGTCGAGGCTGTTCTCGTACTGGCAGACGCGCGTCTCGAGAAGCGGCGCGTTGGCGAGCGACGGAAACCGGCGAGCGATGTACTCGCGCGCGGCGCGCAGCCCCTCCGCGGAAGCGATGCGGTCCCCGTCCGTCGGATCGAAAGGCGCCCCCCGTCCGTTGTCGGCGATCTTGAAGCCGCGGCGCTCATTGCCCGGGATGCCGTAGAAGAAGCGGGGAACCTCCACCCACACGGGAAACCGGTCCTCGTCGAAGCTCCGGTCTCCGGCGGGCGTTCCGAAGTAGAAGACCTCCTGCCGGGTGGGCTGGATGGCCTCCCGCAGGAGCTCCGGGAAGACCCTGGGCAGCCAGGGCCCGCAGGCGAAGACGTACACGTCCGCGGTCAACGTCGTCGCGTCCGAGAGCTTCAAGCCCTCCAGACGGCCGGAGGCGATGGCGCCGGGGACCACGGCGGCGACCCGATACGCGCCGCCGTCGGCGGTGAAGCCCTCGACAACCTGCGCGCACGCGCGACGAGCCAGCAGGTAACCGGCCTCCTTCTCGAAGAGCGTCGAGGTGATCCCCGAAAAATCAATCTGGGGATACCGTTTCGACGCCTCGGGGATCCCGAGCTCCTCGTACGCGAAACCGTTGTCTCGAAGGATCGGCAGGGACGAGCGCACGTAGGCGCCCTCGTCTCCGACGAGCCAGAGCGCGCCGGTCCTGCGGTAGAAAGGGCGCTTCCAGCGGGCCTCGTACTCGTGCCACAGGCGGAAAGCGCGCGCCGCCATTTCGGTGTAGATGCGATCCGCGCCATACACGCCGCGGATGACGCGCGTCTCGCCTCCGGAGCTGGCGCGCGCGTTACCGGGTCCCCAGGCGTCGATCAGCGTGACGCGCGCGCCCCGGCGCAGCAGCTCGGCGGCGGTAAAGCCTCCGAACGCGCCGGCGCCGACGACCGCCACGTGGACCCGGCGGCCGGTCTTTTTATTCGAAGGCGCCGCGAACCGCGCGGTCGCCGCGGCTCCCGCCACGGCGCCGAGGAACGCGCGGCGGGAGAGGGGCCGGCGGGATTTGTCCGACATGAGCGGGGAAAAGTTATCAGTTTTCCGTTATCCGTCATCAGTCTTTCGCCGGATCCTCGTCCGCAAAGGCAAGAACCGACGACTGAGGAAGGAGAACCGAAAACCCTATAATCCGCCGCACTCGAAGAAGGAGAGCCGTGATGACGCTGCGACCCCGTCTCGCCCTTTTCGGCTGTGCGCTCGGCGCCGCCCTCCTGCTCTCGCCGCCGCCTCTCGCGGCGCAGGCCGAGCGCTCGCTCACCCCCGCCCCCGCCGAGGAGGGCAAGGCGCCTGAGAAAGGGCGAATCGCACCGGAGGAGAAGCCGAAGGAAGAAAAGCCGTCGGTGACCCACCACGAGATCCGGATCGACGGCCGGCCCCTGCGTTACACCGCCACGGCCGGATACATGGCGATGAAGGACGAGGCCGGAAAGCACAAGGCCAACGTCTTCTACGTTGCGTATGCCCGGGAGGGCGGCTCGACCCGCCGACCGATCACGTACACCTTCAACGGCGGCCCGGGGTCGTCATCGGTGTGGCTGCACATGGGCGCCGTGGGTCCCCGGCGCGTCGTCATGGCCGACGACGGCCAGCCGCTGCCGCCGCCGTACCGGCTCGTCGACAACGAGGCGAGCTGGCTCTCGTTCACGGACCTCGTGTTCATCGACCCGGTTACGACCGGATACAGCCGGCCGGCTCCGGGCGAGAAGCCGGAACAGTTCCACGGCGTCGAGGAGGACGTGCAGTGGGTCGGGGACTTCATCCGCCTCTGGACGACGCGCAACTCCCGCTGGGCGTCGCCCAAGTTCCTCGCGGGCGAAAGCTACGGCACGACGAGGGCGGCGGGCCTTTCCGGTTACCTCCAGGAGCGGCACGGGATGTACTTGAACGGGATCATCCTGATCTCGAGCATCCTGAACTTCCAGACGGCCGACTTCAACGTCGGCAACGACCTGCCTTTCGTGACGTTCCTGCCCACTTACACGACGACCGCCTGGTACTACAAGCGGTTGGCCCCCGAGCTGCTCTCGAACTTCCAGAAGACCGTCGACGAGGCCCGGCAGTTCGCCTCGACGGAATACGCGCAGGCCCTGATGAAGGGAGCGCGGCTGCCCGAAGCGGAGCGCAAGGCGACCGTCCAGAAGATGGCCCGCCTGACCGGCCTCTCCCCGGCCTTTCTCGAGGCGTGCGAGCTGCGCGTGACGCTCCCCCGCTTCACGA
Organism: Acidobacteriota bacterium; assembly: GCA_040004075.1. GTDB lineage: Bacteria > Acidobacteriota > Thermoanaerobaculia > UBA5066 > Gp7-AA6 > JALYUA01. The sequence goes on from JBDUBP010000266.1 coordinate 4,211, forward strand.
AGGAGCTCCTCCGCGACCAGCACCGCACGGTCGGCCGGCTGGACAGCCGCTTCCAGGGGATCGACCGCGACTCCGGAGGGGAGCGAAGCGACTATGACCCGAGCATGGCGGCGATCCGCGGCCCGTATGGCGCGACCGTCAACGACTACCTCCGCACGGAGCTCAAGTACGAGAACGACTTGCCCTACGAGCTCCTCACGGGCCGCGTCCGGCCGTGGAACTACGGCAACGCGCAGAACCGGTACGTCAACGTCGCCGAGACGCTGCGCGACGCGATGAGCCAGAACCAGGCGCTGAAGGTGTTCGTGGCCGCCGGCTACTACGACTTCGCGACGCCCTTCTTCGCGGCCGAGTACACGATCGACCACCTGGGCCTCGACCCCGCGCTGCGGAAGAACGTCACGCTCCAGCACTACGAGGCCGGCCACATGATGTACATCCACAAGGCGTCGCTCGTGAAACTGACGGCCGACGTCGCCGCCTTCTACGGGACGGCCGGGGGGGAGAGTCGAGCGGCGAGCGACACGATCCGCGCGACCCCGCCCGCGCGGACCGCGACGCCGCGGAAGAGTTTGGAGCGGTCGTCGTCCTGAAGGGGGAGGACACCCTCATTGCCGGACGGCTCGGGCGCCTCTATCGCAATCGAGCCGGCAACGTGGGTCTCGCCATTTCGGGATCGGGCGACACCCTTTCCGGAATCGTTGCGGGGCTGGCCGCACGCGGCGCGCCTCCCGACCAGGCCGCGGTCTGGGCCGTCGCCCTCCACGCCCGCGCCGGCGACCGCCTGGCGCGGACCATCGGCCCGCTCGGCTTTCTGCCGAGAGAGCTGCTCGCGGAGATTCCGCGGCTGATGGCCAGGCTGGGCGGGAGGCGGTAGGGGGTAGGCGGGAGGCGAGGGGCCGACGTTATCAGCGTTTGCCGTTTTCCCTCTCGATTCCCGATTTCCGATTCCCGATTCCCGGCCCTCGACCACGGCTAGTTCACCGTTTCTTCGTGGGTCTCGTCTTCGGGCGACGCCGACGCGTGGTGGTGGATCATCTTCCAGTCCCCGTCTCCTCGCGCGAAGAGATTCGTCGCCTGCATGCGCGCGGCGGCATCCTGACGGGCGGATCCGAACGGCCGGATCACCTCGACGCACGACACCCATGCCATCTCACCCGAGATGACGACGCGCACGTCTTCGCAGGTCACGGTCCATGGGCGCGAATTTTCGAAGATGTTCTCCCAGGAACGGCGGATCTCGCGCCAGCCGTCGAGCCGATGCCAGCCCGGGTGGATGCAGCTGACCGTCTCCGCGCGCGACCACACGAGATCCATCGCGGAGAGCTCGCGCGCTTCGAGGGCGCGGTAGAACGCCAGGTTCGCCGCGGCAACGGCGGTCTCCTGAGGCGTGTCGGGCAGAGTCACGCGAGTCCCGCCAGCGCGGACAGGTCGACGTTGCCTCCGGACACGACCGCCACCACGCGCGCGCCCGGAGAGACCCGGACCCGCCCGTCGAGCAGTGCCCCTGTCGCGGCGGCCCCCGAGCCTTCGACGAAGAGCTTCGCCCGCGTCGCGAGAAGACGCATGCCTTCCCGGATCGCCTCTTCGGAGACAGTCACGACTTCCACGGACGCCTCCCGGACAATTTCGAGCGGCAGCGCGCCGACGAAGGGCGGCGTCATGCCGTCGGCGAGGGTCCCGGCGGGACGGGAGACGTTGACCGGACGCCCGGCGGCGATCGCAGGCCCGAGACCCGGCCCCGCCTCGAGCTCCACGGCGACGACGCGGACGCCGGGACGCATCTGGCGAAGGGCCGATGCCATGCCTCCGAGAAGACCTCCGCCTCCGACGGGCACCACGACGACGTCCGCGTCCGGGAGGTCCTCCAGGATCTCCAGGGCCGTCGTCCCGGCGCCCGCGAGCACCACGGGGTCGTCGAACGGGTGCACGAAGGTCGAGCCTCGCTCTTCACGCACTTCGTTCAAGCGGTCGAAGAGAGTCGCCCGGTCCTCGTGCAGGAGCACCTCGGCGCCGTAGCCGATGACCGCCTCGATCTTGGCGCGCGGCGCGCCGGTCGGCATCACGACCGCGCACGCGCATCCCGCGATGCGCGCCGCCCACGCCACGGCCTGGGCGTGGTTGCCCGCGGAGACCGTGACGAGCCCGCGCGCGCGCTCCGAGTCGGTGAGGGAGAGGACCTTGTTCAGCGCGCCCCGAGGCTTGAACGAGCCCGTCTTCTGGAAGCTCTCGCACTTCAGGTACAGCGACACGCCGATCCGACGCCCGAGGATTTCGGAACGCAGCAGCGGGGTGCGGTGGACCTTCCCGAGAATGCGGGCGGCCGCGTCGCGGATGTCGGAGAGCGGAATCATGGGGGCGGAAAAGCTTACGCCAGCTCCCGGTGCTTCCCCCCTCTCCCCGCGCGCCGGGGAGAGGGCCGGGGTGAGGGCGGGACTGAAAGCAGGGCGGCCGCTCGAGCTAAAGACCCGGACCCCTCACCCTTCGCTCTCCCCGGCCGGGGGTGAGGGTCTTCCCTCTCTCTTCATCGCCGGCCGGGTTCCAATCGTCGCCGACGGTTAGATTCCGTGCAGCCTCAGGCTTCCGCGGCTCGATTCGAACCGCAGGGAGGGTCCCCCGCCATTGACCGATCCGCGGGTGTGCACGCCGTGCCGCCCCGTACGGACCGCCACGGCGAAGTCCGTGTCGACTTCTCCCCTCCGGCCGCCGTCGGCGTCGAGCTCGAACCGGCTGTCGCGGGGAAGCCGCACCTCGAAGGACCCCTTGTAGGTCTCGAACCGGCTGGCGTGCGAGTAGCGATGGAACGAGATCCGCACGTCGCCCTTGTAAGTATCGACGTCGGCCGCTCCGTCGAGACCGTCGACGACGACCTCTCCCTTGTACGTGTGCAGCTTCAGGTCCGCCCGCAACCCGGTGACCTTCGTCGTCGATTTGTAGTCCTCTATGTCGAGCCGGGCCGTCGCGGGCATGTGGATCGTGTAGTGCACGAAAGGCAGGGTCCCGTGAGAGAAGGTGAAAATCCCGAGAAATCCCCGCTCCCGCACCCTGTCGTAATCGGACTTGACCCGGACCGAACTGCCGCTGCCGTCGATCCGCACCTCCGTCTGGCCGACCTTCCGATCGGCGTCGGGATCCGTTCCATCCGGCTCGACGCGGGCAGTCACCTCGGCTTCCGCCCGGTCCCACGGAGTCACGGTGATGCTGCCTTTGTAGGTCGAAATCGAGAGGCGCCCGTCCGCGGCAAGAGGCAGGATCCGGTGGAACTCACGGGTCGGGGCCGGCGAGGCCGGGGAGAAAACGGCCGCGAGAAGCCCCGCGGCGAACAGGGCGGAGCTTCTGGAAAGAGCGTGCATGGAGGGCCTCCTGGGAGGTTGTACGCGAATGCCGATGGGAAGTTCCCCGGGCGGGGACCGAAGGCGGTAGGCGAGAGGGGGGACGCGACGGGAGCGGGAGTCGGGGATCGGGAAACGGGAAACGGGAAACGATTCACCGTTCCAGCGCCCAGCGCC
>JBDUBP010000040.1:0-7715 GCA_040004075.1 Acidobacteriota bacterium
GCCCCGCCTCGTAGTACCAGGGAAGCGTTCCGATGGAACCGACGTGGGGCGCGCACGGAGCGGGTCCGAGGCAGTCACGGGCCGTCCAGCCCGTGTACGTGGGCTGGGTCCAGCTGTGGCCGCTGTCCAGGGAGAAGTAGATGCCCGAGACGCCAACTCCCTGCGTGAAAGGGCAGGTCGTCGGGTCGCCGGCGTTGCAGGCCTCCATGTCGATCTCATCGTTGGCGCCGGCGGCAAGGATGGTCGGATGGTTGGCGTCCACGGCGAGCCCCGGCTCGTTCTGCTTGTTCTGCGAGAACGGAGAAGAAGGGCTCCCCACCGAGACCAACGTGTCCTGCGCGGTGGCAGGAGGGGCGACTGCGAGCAAAAAAAGGGCGAAAGCGGCCAGAGTCAGGGACCGGACGGCGGGGAAAGGGAAACCCATGAAAGCTCCTTTCGGCAGATAGGTCGTTAGCGACGCATGCAAGAAAATAGCCTTTTCAACCGGAAACCAGCGCGGGAACGACATCGGGCCGCCGTCCATGCCCTCTGCGTGCGGCCGATGTTCGCATGGCATGAGGGGTGCAACCCGGTCCGGTCTCAGGGGCGGGTGATTCCGCACCAAAGAACCAACTCACGCCAGGAGGATCCCATGGACGCACTGAATAACCCGAGCAATGCCTATCAGCAGAAGGAAGGGCCCGTCGCCCGCACGATCGAGCAGCAGACGTCGAAGCTTCCGTCGGACGTGTGGCTCTGGGCGGCCCTCGCCTCGATGGTCACGTCCCTCGGCCTCCAGATCGCCGGCGAGAAGAAGGTCAGCAATTTCATCGGCCAGTGGGCGCCGACTCTCTTAATTTTCGGACTCTACAACAAGATCGTCAAAGTCGCCGGCTCCGACCGCGTCAACCCGTAAGCCGTAACGAAATCAGGCCCCCGCGGTGCGGTCCAGCCGCGCCGCGGGAGGGTCGTTCCGCGCGAGCGGCCGCGGCACAACGCGGCAAAGGCCTGCGGAATGAAAGCTGTCCCCGCCCGTTACGCGATCCCTGGCGCGTCGCGGCGACGCCCCCCTCCGGAGAGCGCCGATCCCGCTCCGTGCGCCCTGCACGGCCGCCGGAAGGGAAGTCATGACACTTCGAAGGATGCCCGCCCTCATCGTCGTGGCCCTTGGCACTTTCGCGGCCGGCCTCGTCGTCAGTGGGGCGCTCCAGGTGACTCCCCGCTCCGAGGCGCTCAAGCCGGCCCCCGCACCGACGCTTCCGAAAACGATGACGATCCCCTCGTTCGCCGACATCGCCGCCGCGGCCCTGCCAGCGGTCGTCAGCATCCGTTCAACGGGAGTGGCCGCGGAAAACGACTCCCCCCAGGGAACCCCGTCGGATCCGTTCGAGTTCTTCTTCGGTCCCCGCGGTCGCGGCAATCGCCCGGGAGAGCCGCGGCAACGGCAGGTTTCCGCCGGGTCGGGCTTCCTCATCTCCGACACTGGATGGGTCCTCACGAACAACCACGTGATCTCGGGGGCGTCGAAGGTCCAGGTGACTTTGACGGACCGCGAAGTCTTCACCGCGAAGCTGGTCGGAGCGGATCCGGCGATCGACATCGCTCTCCTCAAGATCGACGCGAATCACAAGCTGCCGGCCCTGGCGCTCGGGGACTCCGAGCGCGTGCGCGTCGGAGACCCCGTCATGGCGATCGGCAACCCGCTCCAGTTCGCGGGAACCGTGACGGTCGGCGTTCTCTCCGCCAAGGGCCGGACCGGCATATCCGACAACCCGGCGTCGGCTTCGCTCCAGGATCTTCTCCAGACCGACGCGGCAATCAATTTCGGTAACTCCGGCGGTCCTCTGTTGAATACGAACGCGGAAGTCATCGGAATGAACACGGCCATGATCCAGCCGGCCCAGAACATCGGCTTCGCCGTGGCCATCAACTCGGTGAAGGCCGTCCTGCCGCAGCTCGAGAAATCCGGCCGCGTCGAGCGGGGCATGCTCGGCGTCCGCATCGGACCCGTCGATCAGGACATTCAGAACGCGTTCAAGCTGCCGTCGATGAAGGGCGCCTTCGTCGAGTCGGTCGACCCGGGCCGTCCGGCGGATCGTGCCGGCGTCCAGCCCGGCGACACGATCGTCTCAGTCGACGGCCAGCCCGTCAACGAGCCGCGCGATCTCATCGGCCGTGTCTCCGTCCATCCTCCGGGCCAGAAAGTTCGGCTCGGCGTCCTCCGCAACGGGAAGCAGCTCGACCTGACCGCCACGCTCGCGCGCCTCGAAACTCCGGGCGAGAAGAACGCGTCCCCTGCGGCGAATCGCGAGACCGCCGGTCACCAGCGGATCGGGATCTCCGTGGCGGAGCTCACGTCCGACATCCGGCAGCAGCTCGGGGCGGGCGCGGACGTCCGCGGCGTCGTCGTCGCGAGCGTCCGGGAAGACTCGCCGGCCGCCGAGCAGGGCCTCGCGCCCGGCGACGTGATCACGTCGGCGAACGGGACGAACGTGGCGTCCATCGATCAGTTCCGCGCGCAGGTCGACCGTGTCGGAAAGGGCGAGTACATCCGCCTCTACGTCCGGCGATTCACGCCCCAGCAAGTCTCGCGCTTCGCGATCATCAAGACAGAATAGCGGTCGGGGGCGGTGCGCAAGGGCGCCAGGCGGTTGGGCGCTGGGCGTCAGGCGCCGGGCGATGGGCGATGGGCGATGGACGCCGGGGGTCGAATCCTCAACTTTGAACTCTCAACGCTCAACGCTCAACGCTCAACTCTCAACTCTCGACGCTCGACGCTCAACGCTCAACCTCCCCCCTCCCCATCGGCACCGCCTTTGCTCGCGCATTCCGCCGGAGGTTCGAATGCCCGAAAAGGAAACGATCGAGCGCGCGCAGCAGGACAGGCGGGAGGGAAAGGCGCCGAGCACCCAGGCCGGCGAGTTCGTGCGGGAGGAGATGGACCACATCCGGGAGGGAAAGCACGGGGCGCGCTCCGCGAAACAGGCGATCGCGATCGGCCTCTCCAAGGCGAGAAAGGCGGGGGTCGACCTGCCGGCGCCGAAGAGGGGGACCGCTTCCGCCGCGACCCGGAAGAAAGCGGTGTCGGACCGCCGCAGGTCCAAGTCGCCGGCCGCCGGAAAGTCGTCCCCCAGGCGCGCGAGCGCCGCCCGCCGCGCCCTCGAGGATGAGCCGCGGCGCTCCGCGTCACACCCCGCGCTCTCGCGGCAGGCCCACAAGTCCGCTTCGCGCCGAAGCGCCGCGAAAAAGGCCGCGGCGACGCGGAAGAAGTCGAAAAAGAGCTAGGCGACGACAGCCTCCGAGGGGCGACGAGCGCCGGCCGCAAGCCAGGCGTTCCCCGCCTTTCGCCCTTCGCCCTTCGCCGGCGCAGCAGCGCCTCTAACGCACCCGCACCTTCAACACGGTCGGCTCGTGCAATCTCTCCAAAGGAAACATCGTGCCGTCCTTTTCGAAGCTGCCCCACTGGGGGTTGGCGATGTAGTAGAAGTCCCGGCCGACCACCACCCCGAGCGTTGGTTCGTCCAGCTGCGGCGAGTTCATCTCCAGGATGTCCGCCGAACGGACCCTCTTCGAGACGTGGTCGAGCTTGAGCCGCGCCACGCGGATCGGCCGGATCCCGTTCTGAGTCACGAGAAGCTCCTCTCCGTGGACGACCATTCCGTCGACGCCCTGGAGAGGGACGTCGCGAGGAGACTCCAGGGCGGTCCGCTCTCCCGTCGCCAGATCGACGATCCAGATGCCCGTGCCGTAGTCCGCGACGAACGCGCGCTTTTGGCCCGAGCCCGGCACGAACCCGATCCCCTGCGGCGAGCGCAGGGCGGCCGGCGTCACGACCGTTTCGAGAGAGTCGCCTCCCGCCTTCAGGCGGTACACGCCCCCGCCCAGGCTGTCGGTCGCATACACGTCGCCGCCGGCGCCGAGCGCGAGGTCGTTCAAGGCGTGCTTGCCTTGCCGGGGACGCTCCGCGCGGCGAACGAGCCTGCCTGTGGCGAGATCGAACGCGAGGAGCGCCGAAGATCCCTCCATCGTCTTCTCGTATCCGATCATCTCGGGGAGGGCGGCGCTGCAGGCCCACAGAAGGCGGCGCCGCGGATCGACCTGGATCGCGAGCACCGCGCCGAGCCCGTCCCGTCCCTCGGCGACGAAATCTTCGACGCTTCCGTCGGCGGAGCGCCTCAGGATCTTGCGGTGGTGGACGCTCGAGACGTAGACGCCCTCGTTCGCGGGTCGTACGCGATGCCTTCCGTCACCAGGTCCTTCTGCGACAGCCGGAACGCCACGGCGCTGCGGACGACCGGCGCCTTCAGGAGAGCTTCGCGCGGACGGGCTCGAACGCCGGAGAGGCCCGAAGCGCGGTAAGGTCGTCATCGGACTCGATCCCCAGGTCGAGCCTCCGGTCGATCACGCTCTCCAGATGCTTCGCCGCCGCCGCGTAGTCGCCCGTCAGCGCTTCCGCGCACGCCAGGTTGTAGACGAGCCGGGTGTTCCCCGACAGAACCGCCTCCGCCTGACGGGAGGTTTCGAGAAAGCAGGCCCAATCCTTCTTCTCGTGACAGTCGATCGCCTTCTTCTGAAGCTCGATCGCCCTCTGGCGTGCGTCCCCGGCCGCGACGGCGCCCGCACCGATCGAGACGCCGACCACGAAAAAACCAACCGCCTGCATCCAACGGCGCATTCGGCCTCCTCCGAGAGCGTACGGCGAGAGCATGCCCGGGTTTCGATCCGACAAAGATCAAAACTAAAACTGACCACCGACAACCCGGAGCTGCCAGCTGACAGTTGACAGCTGACAGCTGATAGCTTCCAGCCATGTCCCGCTATCGCATCGAGGAATACGTCCGCTGGGAAGACATCGACGCGGCTGGCATCATCAACTACCAGGCATACCTGCGATTCTTCGCTCTCGCCGAGGCGGAGCTTCTGCGCTCCGCGGGCCTCAATTACCGATTTCTTTTCGAGGTCCTCGGAATCTGGCTCCCCCGCGTCCGGGTCGAATGCGACTTCCGAAAACCGGTGAAGCTGGACGAGCTTCTGGTCGTCGAGGCCTGGTTCAGCCGCATCGGCAGGACGTCGGTGCACCTCGATTTCGAAGTCCGCCGTCTCGCGGACCCGGCCGAGGTCGTGGCGAACGGCCGATACGTCCTGGTCTCCGTCCGGCAAGCGGACTTTCAGCCGATCCCTGTACCGGAAGAAGTTCGCCAGCGGCTCGCGGGTTATCTCGAGCCGGCCGACGGGGACGGCGCGGTGAATCGCTGACGATAGAATCGCTTCAGCCCCCGGGCGAACATGGCGACCGTCAGCTTTCGTGAAGTGTCCAAGTCGTACGGGGACGTCCCCGTCATCGAGTCGCTCAATCTGGCGATCGCCGACAAAGAGTTCATGGTCCTGGTCGGACCGTCCGGCTGCGGAAAATCCACCGCCCTGCGCATGATTGCGGGTCTCGAAGACGTCTCGAGCGGGGAAATCGCGATCGGTGAGCGCGTGGTCAACGAAGTCCCTCCCAAGGACCGCGACATCGCCATGGTGTTCCAGAATTACGCGCTCTACCCCCACATGACGATCCGGGAAAATCTCGAGTTCGGCCTGCGCATGCGTCACACGCCGCGCGAGGACCGCGACCGGCTCGTCTCCGAGGCGTCCGAGATGCTCGGCCTCGCGGAAGTCCTGGAACGCCGCCCCGCGCAGCTCTCGGGAGGCCAGCGGCAGCGCGTGGCGCTCGGCCGCGCGATCGTCCGGAAGCCGGCCGTGTTTCTCTTCGACGAGCCGTTGTCGAACCTCGACGCCAAGCTTCGGGGCCAGATGCGCGCCGAGATCAAGAAGCTGCAGGACCGGCTGAAGACGACCACCGTGTACGTGACCCACGATCAGGTCGAGGCCATGACGATGGGCTCCCGCATCGCCGTCATGAAGGATGGCCGCATCCAGCAGGTCGGCGAGCCGCTCGAAATCTACGACCGCCCGCGCAACCTCTTCGTCGCGGGTTTCATCGGCACGCCTCCGATGAACTTCCTTCCCGCGGCCGTCGGCGGGGGCGGCGCCGTCCTCGAGGGAGGCTCGTTCCGTCTGCCCCTGGGCCGGGCCATTCCGGGAGTCGCCGACGGCCGGGAGGTGATCGTCGGCATCCGGCCCGAAGGGCTCCGGCGCCGCGCCGCATCGGATATGGCCGGACCCCCCTCCCTCCCGCTGACGGCGGACGTCGTCGAGCCTCTCGGCGACGAAGTGATCGTGCACGCCCGTATTGGCGAGACCGTCGTCATCTGCAAGCTCGGACCGCGCGACGCGCCCCGGATGGGAGACCGTTTCGACGCCGTCATCGATCTCGATCGCATCCATCTCTTCGACGCGGCGACCTCGGAGCGGATCTCGTCTTGACGACGGACGACCTCCTTTTCCCGGAGAGCTTTCTCTGGGGGGCCGCCACGTCTGCCTACCAGATCGAGGGATCCCCTCTCGCCGACGGCGCCGGTCCCAGCATCTGGCACCGCTTCTCGCACACGCCCGGCCTCGTGCGAGACGACGAGAACGGCGACGTCGCGTGCGACCACTACCGGCTCTGGAAGTCGGACGTCGCGCTGATGCGGGAGCTCGGCCTGACCGCCTACCGGTTCAGCATTTCGTGGAGTCGCGTGCTTCCGGATGGGACCGGGCGCGTGAACCAGGCGGGGCTCGACTTCTACCGCGGGCTTCTCGACGCGCTGCGCGAGGCCGGGATCCGGCCGTTCGCGACGCTCTACCATTGGGATCTCCCCGCCGCGCTCGACGACTGCGGAGGGTGGCTGAACCGCGACGTCGCCGGCTGGTTCGCCGAGTACGCCTCGATCGCGTATCGGGCCCTCGACGACCGCGTCGAGACCTGGGCGACGTTGAACGAGCCCTGGGTGGTCGCGGACGGCGGGTACCTCTTCGGGGCGCTGGCGCCCGGGCACCGCAACCTCTTCGAAGCGCCGCTCGTCTCCCACAACCTGCTGCGGGCGCACGGCGCCGCCGTCCAGGCGTACCGGGCGATGTCGTCCCGGCCCGCCATCGGCATCGTGGTGAACCTCGAGCCGAAGTCCCCGGCGTCGGAGACGCCGCAGGATCTCGCCGCGACGCGGCGCGCGGATGCGTACATGAACCGGCAATACCTCGACCCTCTGTTCCTCGGCCGGTACCCGGACGAGCTTTCGGAGATCTTCGGCGAGGCGTGGCCGCGTTTTCCCGAGGCGGACTTCGCCGCGATCCGGTCGCCGATTGATTTTCTCGGAGTCAACTACTACTCGCGCGGCGTCATGCGCACGGACGCGACGGACGCTCCGCTGCGCTCGGTCCGCGTCCGCCAGAAGCAGAGCACGCACACCGAAACGTCCTGGGAGGTGTATCCCCGGGGGCTCGAGGACACCCTGAAATGGGTGCGGGACCGTTACGGAAACGTTCCGCTGTACGTCACGGAGAACGGAGCGGCCTTCTACGACCCGCCGACGGTCGATGAGTCCGCGGCCGATCCGCTGCGGGTGGCGTACCTGCGGGATCACCTCCACGCGGCGCGACGCGCCATGGCGGACGGCGTCGATCTCCGCGGCTACTTCGTCTGGTCCCTCCTCGACAATTTCGAGTGGAGCCACGGGTACTCGAAGCGTTTCGGGATCGTGCACGTCGATTTCGCCACGCAGAGACGGACCCCGAAGCAGAGCGCGAGGTTCTATGCGGAGGTCATCCGCACGAACGGCGGGGCCCTGTCCCCCTAGGCGCAGGAACCG
>JBDUBP010000272.1:0-7658 GCA_040004075.1 Acidobacteriota bacterium
CCCTGGATTCCCACGTCTCGAGCCGGAGGCGCCGCATGCTCGCGCAAAGTCCCCGCCCGCGGAGGCGTGTCATCGCCGAGAAGGAGAATCCGGGAGCCCGTGGCGGTCTGAATGCCCCGATTCCGGGCGGCCGCCGGGCCGTCACCCTCCGATCGCGCGATCCGCAGCGGGAACTTAGAGCGAGCCTTCGAGAGGAAGGACGCCGTCCCATCGCGGCTTCCGTCGTCGACGACCACGATCTCGAGCTCCGAGGGGGAAAGCTCGTCGCTCCTATCGATGCGCTCGAGGGTCTTTTGGAGGATCGCGCAGCGATCGCGCGTGGGCATCACGATCGAGAGGAGCGGCCCCGCCGGGGGGCCCGTCAGGGTGTCGGTCACCAAACGGTTTATACCACGGGGGTACGCGCGCAAACCGCGTCGGGACAGAGGGAAACGCCGGAATCGCCGGCCTTTTTGAAAGCCGTTTTTCCGCCGCGGGCTCGATGAACGCGGACTCGCTCTCCTCCGTCGCGGTCGTCATCGTCCACTACAAGACGCCGCGGGAAACCGTCCTCGCCGCCCGCTCCGTCGCCGACACCTGCCCCGGGTGCGCGATCGTCGTCGTCGACAACGACTCGAAGGATCGCGTGGCGGAGCTTCTCGGCGCGGAGGCCCCGCAGGCACGGGTGGTGGTCGCCGACTCCAACGCGGGCTATGGCGCCGGCTGCAACCTCGGCGCCCGGGAGACCGTCGAGCCTTATCTCCTCTTCTTGAACTCCGATGCCCGGGTCGCGCCCGGCGCCGTCGCGGCCCTGGTCCGCGCGCTCGAGGAGGATTCGGGCGCCGCCGCCGCCGGCCCGCGGCTCTCGTACCCCGACGGCAGACCGCAGCCCTCGATCACGCGCCTTCCGACTCCGTGGCGCATCTTCTGCGAGAGCTCCGGAGCGGCGGCTCTGGCGGGAGGCCGGGGTTTTCTGCGCGGCCACACGCGGACCCGCGAGGACCATACGCAGTCTGGCATCGTCGAAGCGCTGATGGGCGCCGCGCTGCTCGTCCGCCGCTCCGCGTTCGAGCAGGCCGGGGGATTCGACGAGGCCTTTTTTCTCTACGCGGAGGAAACCGATTTGCTCGCCCGCCTTCGGAAAAACGGCTGGCGGATCCTCTACGAGCCGGGCGCGTCGGTCATCCACGTCGGCGGCGCCTCCGGGGGCGATCCGCTCTTCGGGCTTCTGCACGCCTCGCTCCGGCGCTACGTGACGAAACACCACGGGCCCGTCCTGGGCGGCTTGACCGGGGTCGTCCTCCGGGCGGGCGCCGCGGCCCGGTATCTCGCGGCGCTCGTCACCCCGGGTGAAAGGGGGCGCCGCCGCCGGATCCGGTACCGCGCCGCGCTCGGGGCGGCCGCGGGCAGCGCGGTCTCCCGGGAGCGGATGCCGCGGGTCCGGTGATCGCCGGAGGGTCAGTCGCCGATGCGCGCCACGAGAAGGGTGATGTTGTCTTCGCCGCCTCGCTCGTTGGCGAGGGCCACGAGGGACCTGACGGCTTGCTCGAGATCGGGCCCCGCGAGCGCGCGCTCCAGGTCCTTCCTCTCGACCTTCTCGGAAAGCCCGTCGGTGCAGAGCGCGATCGTGTCGCCGGTCTCGATCTCGCAGGCGTCCAGCGCGACTTCCACCGTCTTCTTTCTTCCGACCGCCTGAAGGATGACGTTCCTGTACGGCGAGTGAGCCGCCTCTTCCTCGGTCAGGGCGCCTTCCGCGACGAGGGACTGAACGAAGGACTGGTCGCGCGTCACCTGACGGATCGCTCCGGCCCGCATGAGATAGGCGCGCGAGTCGCCGACGTGCGCGAGGATGGCGCGGCGCCGGCACACCACGGCGGCGGTCAGGGTCGTCGCCATGCCGTCGAGCCGCGGGTCCTCATGCGCCTTTTTCCACACGACCTTATTCACGCGCTCGACGGCCTCTCCGAACAGGCTGCGCCGCGGACATCCGTCCGCCGCGGCCTCCATTTCGGAGGCGAGCTCCGAGAGCGCCAGAGCGCTCGCAACTTCCCCGGCGCGTCGGCCGCCCACCCCGTCGCAGACGGCGAGAAGCACCCCGGATTCGCCAACGGGATGATCGGAAACGGAGCACTCCTCGATGTTCCGGCCGGTCGACAAATCGACGAGCGCGAGGTCATCCTCGTTGTTCGGCCGGCGTCGGCCCTTGTCCGTCATGCCGAACGCGGTGATGCGCATGTCTGCCTCCTTGATCTTCGCCGCGCGGCGTGCTCCACTGTCCCTAGCGTGGACTGTATCTCCCCACCAGCGCCGCGGAGGTTCTTTGTATGTCGGCACTTTGCTTGCATGCTGCCCACCCGAAACCCGAGGCTCGATTGAAAACCACTCCGCACGTAACGAGGAAGGAAGTCGGCATGAAGTCGGTCCGTCTTGCTCTCGCCCTGCTCGCTGTCGCCTTCTGCTCGTTCCCCGCCCTCGCTCAGATTCCCGGCTCGATCCGGACTCTCGACGGGAGCGGCGCCGTCACGGCCGTTTTCTCGGATCGGGCGGACGTCTTCCTCGCGCCCGCGTCCGCGTCGGCGCCCTGCCAGCCGGCTGACTTTCTCGCCGACGGAACCTACTACTTCCAGGTGACGGACACGACGGGCCAGAATCTGCTCTCGACCGACGTCGCCGGCGACCGGGCGTTCTCGGTCCGCAACGGCGTCCTCGATACGGCGACGCCCTCGCCCGGGACGACGCCCGTCCAGAGGCATCTGACGGGACCGACGACCGCCTGCGGCTCCCGATCCGTCGCTCTCGGGCCCTTCGAAGACGCCGGGTCGCGCCAGGCCGCCTATCTCGTGTGGATCACGCCGGCGTCCCAGTTCAGTGGATCGAAGACGGCGGTCGACAACGCGTGTGCGGCCGGCTGTTTTCACGGCTTCCGCCCGGAGACCTCGCTCGTGTTCTCCTTCCGGGTCGAGGACAAGCGCAACTGCCAGCCCACCTTCTGCGTCTCGGGGGTCAAGTTCGCCGACGCCAACGGGAACGGCGTTCGTGACGCGGGGGAGACCGGAATTTCCGGAGTCCAGATTGGCGCCGAGGGCGGGTCGGGTCCGGCGCTCACGGGGCTCACGGGCGCCGACGGATCGTTCCGGATCTGCGGACTGACCGACGGCGGGACGTTTCATGTCACGGAAGTCGCGCCCCTCGGCTACGTCCAGACAGGGCCGTTGAACCGGCGGATCTCGCGGCGGCTCGTCGCCCGCGACCTCGGCTATTTCATCTCGGTCTGCGATGCCGATTTCACCGGGCTCGACTTCGGAAACCAGCTCATCCCGAACGCGATCGGCGGCGTCAAGTTCGAAGATCTGAACGCGAACGGCCTCCGCGACCCGGGCGAGCCGGCTCTGTCGGGCGTCACGGTCAGCCTCTTCCCGGGAACGCCCGCGGCTCCCGGCGTCAGCCGCTCGGTCGTGACGGACGCAAATGGCGGGTTCCTGTTCACCAACGTGACTCCGGGCCCGTACTTCCTGATCGAGACCACCCCGGCCGGCTTCACGCAGACGACTCCGGCGAGCGGCTTCATCCCGGTGACGTCCGTCGCCGGCGGAAGCTCGATCAACAACCTCTTCGGAAATTTCCGCGGGATCCTGACAGGGACCATCTCGGGCACCAAGTTCCTCGACGTCAACGGCAACGGCGTTCGTGACGCGGGTGAGACGGGGCAGCCCGGCGTGACGTTCACCATCTCGGGTCCGATCGGATTCACTCCGCGGACCGTCGTCACGGGCGCGGACGGGACCTTCACGTTCACGGCGGTTCCCTTCGGCACGTACACCGTCGCGGAAACCGTCCCGTCGGGTTTCCGGCAGACGGCGCCCGCCGCTCCGGGAACGGCGACCGCGACCCTGAACGTCTCGACGCGCACCGTCTCCGGTCTTCTCTTCGGCAACCAGGCGGTCCTGGGGGCCTCGATCAGTGGCTTCAAATTCATCGACGTCAACGGGAATGGCGCCCGGGACGCCGGCGAGCCCGGCGGGGGAGGCGTGACGATCCGGCTTTCGGGCCCCGGCGGGACGGGAACGGGCGTGCAGACGACGACGGCGTCGGACGGCAGCTTCACGTTCACCGGCGTCGCCTCGGGAACCTACCTGGTCTCCGAGGTCGTGCCGGCGGGATTCACCCAGACCGCTCCGGGCGGCGCGGGCGTCATCTCCGTGACCGTCGCGTCCGGAGAGACCCGGACGGGCCTGCTCTTCGGCAACCAGGTCACGGGGCCGAGCGGCTCGGGAGCGGTGTCCGGATTGAAGATCCTCGACTTGAACAGTAACGGGATCGTGGACGGGATCGACCGCCCGCTCGAGGGGATCGTGTTCGTGCTCACCGCCTCCGACGGGACGACCCGTCAGACGACCTCGGGGCCCGACGGAACCTTCCGCTTCGCCGGCGTAGCTCCCGGAAACTACGTGATCTCGGAGATTCTCCCGGCGAATTTCTTTCAGACGTTCCCCGGGACCCAGGGGGCTCCGCAGACGTACACCGTCACCGTGGTTTCCGGGCAGAATTCCGGTGGCTTCCTCTTCCTGAACAAGTGTTGAAACGACCTGGAGCGCGTGCGCGCGGAGGCTTGAAGATGTCGAAATCAAAATGGGGAGTCCTGGGGGCGGGTGCGGTGCTGCTGCTGGCGGCTTCCGTCTCGTCCGCGCAGCCGACCACGGAGGTCAGCGACATGGTCGCGCCGAGGGCGTCGCTGGCCGGGGAGACGTACGTCGGCCCGCACATCGGCATGACGTTCTTCGGACACAAGGACGTGTATTGCCGGTGCGACGTGGACCAGAACGACTTCCTCTTCCTGGGCGGCCGCTTCGGCCACTTCTTCACGGACAACCTCGCCATCGAGGCCACCGGCCAGTTCACCCGTCCTGACCGCGTCCCGAGCTACTGGGAGTTCACCGCCGGCGCGATGTGGGACTTCACCCCTCGTGTGCCCGGCTGGAACACGTACGTCGCCGCCGGCGGGGGCGCCAGCCGGCCCGTGCCCTACTTCCGCGGGAAGGGCGTTCCGATCGCGTACCTCGCCTTCGGTTCCGAGTACCGGTTCAACAAGGTCGTCGGAATGCGCCTCGAGATGAAGGGGCAGTACAACTTCCATACCACGCTCTCCGATCGGTTCGGGCCCTTCGACCAGGCCGGGCGCCTGGACCTGCAGCCGAATATCGGCGTGCTCTTCCATTTCGGCGGAAACGCGCAGCCGGCGATCGTCACCCCCGCTCCGGCCCCCGTCGCGCCGCCGCCTCCCGCGCCGCCGGAGACGGCCGTCAGGCCCGAGCCCGCACCGGCCCCGCCCGTCGCGACGCCGCCTCCTTCTCCTCCGCGCCAGCCCACGACGGACACGATCGACTTCGACCGCGGCAAGGCCCGCCTGACCAACATCGCCAAGGCGCGTCTCGATGCGGTCGCGCTCCGGCTTCGGGACAACCCGCGCGCGACCGTCGAGGTCGTCGGCTTCCCCGACGCGACGGGCGGAGCGCGCGGAGAATCCCTCGCCAGGCAGCGCGCCGAGAACGCGAGGCAGTATCTCGTCGAGCGTCACGGCATCGATGCCTCGCGGATCACGACGCGGACGGACCTCACGAGCGCGAGCCGGCAGGGCCACGCGGACATCATCGTCACGTTCCGACAGTAAAACCGTCGCGGCCTCTCCCCCCTCTCCCCGGGCTCGTGGAGAGGGCCGGGGGGGTGAGGGGAAATCCATCGCGTCCGACAGCCGGGACGCGGATTCTCGCGGCGGGAGCGTCCCTCCGCCGAGGAGCTCTGACGCCGAGGGGTCGCGCCTCGATGACCGCCCCTTTCTTGATTGATCGCTCCTCACCCCTCTCCCCGGCGCGCGGGGACGCCGTAAGCAAGCCGGGTTCTCGGCGTCCCCTTTCACGTGAATGTGCCACTCACCAGAACCGTCTCCCCGGCGCGCGGAGAGAGGGAGCAGAGGGAGCAGAAGGAGCCGGAGCGGGGAACAGAGGGATCCAACTGACTGACCGGACGGTCAATACAAGAGGGCTTTCTGATTGGGGCAGAAGAGATTACGATTCCTCGAGCATGTCCAGTCCTCCCGAATTCGCTGCGTCCAAGGCGTCCATCGGCCTGCGTCTGAATGGCGAGCCTGTCGAGGTCTCCTTCGCCCCTTACAAGACGCTGCTCGAGGTGCTCCGCGAGGATCTCCAGCTCACCGGCACCAAGCATGGATGCGAGCTCGGCGAGTGCGGCGCGTGCGCGGTCCTGGTGGACGGGCGGCCGGTTCTCTCCTGTCTCGTGCTCGGCCTCGAGTGTCAGGGGCGGGCGGTCGACACGGTCGAGGGCATGGCGGCGGCTTCGGGCCTCCACCCTCTGCAGAAGGCGTTCGCGGAGCTGGGCGCCGCGCAGTGCGGTTACTGCACGCCGGGCTTCCTGCTGACGGCGCAGGCCCTCCTCGACGCAAATCCTTCCCCGACGTTTCGTCAGATTCAGGAGGCGCTCGCGGGAAACATCTGCCGGTGCACCGGCTACGTCAAGATCTTCGAGGCCGTCGAGCTCGCGGCGGCGCGCCTTCGCGGTGAGGACGCGGCGCCTCGCCGCGAAACGCTCTACGGAACCGATTACGACGACAGCGGCCTCCTGCCGGTCCTGGGGACGGGAAACGGTAAGCCGGCGTGATCCCCGTTCGCCGGTTCCCCCGCGTTCCGCCTCCCGCCTTCCGCCTTCCGGCGTCCTCATGATGCGCACGCGAGTGGTCGGCCGCCCTTACGAGAAGGTCGACGCGGCCGCGAAGGTCACGGGGCAGACCCGGTTCGCCGACGACCTCGTCCTCCCGCGGATGCTCCATTGCAAGATGCTGCGGTCGCGCCGTACGCACGCGATTCTGCGCCGCGTCGACGTCTCGCGCGCGGCCGCGCTGCCCGGCGTTCTGGCGATCGCGACGGGCGGCGACCTGCCCATATCCTTCGGCATCCTCCCCGTCTCGCAGGACGAGCACGCGCTCTGCGTGGATCGGGTCCGCTTCGTGGGCGATCCCATCGCCGCCGTCGCGGCCGTCGACGAGCAGACTGCCAACGAAGCGCTCGCGTTGATCGAGGTCGACTACGAGGACCTTCCGACGATCGCCTCGATCGAGCAGGCGGTCGAAACCCGCTCCCCCCGGATCCACGACTACGGCGACCGGGACAACTTCCACAAGCTCGTTTCCATGGAGTTCGGCGACGTCGAGGAGGGCTTCGCGCGCGCCGAGAAGATCTACGACGATCTCTTCTTCTACGAGGGAAACACGCACCTGCCGCTGGAGCAGCACGCCGCGCTGGCGGATCTTGGTCCCGACGGGAAGCTCACGCTCTGGAGCTCGACGCAGACTCCCCACTACGTCCACCGCGCCCTGGCGAAGGTTCTGGAGATGCCCGCGGCGCGGATCCGCGTGATCGCGACTCCGAACGGGGGAGGCTTCGGCGGGAAATCCGATCCCTTCAACCACGAGATCGTCGTCGCGCATCTTTCGCGCGTGACCGGACGCCCGGTCAAGATCTGCCTGACGCGAGAAGAGGTCTTCTACTGCCACCGCGGCCGACATCCGATCCTGATGCGGGCGCGCACGGGGGTGAGGCGCGACGGGTCGATTACCGCCATGCACTTCCAGACCGTCCTCGACGGCGGCGCCTACGGCTCGTACGGCG
>JBDUBP010000044.1:0-7598 GCA_040004075.1 Acidobacteriota bacterium
TCGCGGTCCATCTGCTTCTTTTCGGCCGACTCGGCCATCAGGCGCGCGTTCTGGATCTTGGCCGCGGCGACGTTCGCGAGCGACGTCAGGAGGCGCAAATCCGCCTCCTCGAACGACCGGTGGCCGAGCCGGCTGTCCACGTAGATCAGTCCGACGACCTCGCCGCCGTTCTCGAGCGGCGCCGCCAGAACGGATTTGATGCCGGAGAGGCGGATCGACTCCGACATCGAAACGCCGGACGAGCTCGCGGTGTCCATGAGCAGAAGGCCGTTCTTCTTTTCGACGACCGCGGCGACCAGTGTCTTGGAGAGGCGGATGTCCTCGGCGGATATGCCCTCCGCGACCCGGACGACGGCTGGAAGGAGCTCGCTCGTGACGCTCGAACGGAGGAGCACGACCGCGCGGTCGGGCATCAACGTCTCGAACACCTTGTCCATGAGGAACTTCAGGAGCTCATCCACGGAGATGTCGCGGAGGAGCTCGATCGTGAGCTCGTTGACCACCCGGAGAGAATCAATGAGCTTTGAAAGCTGCTCGGCGGGCAGGCGCGGATCCGTCTGCGTGGGCTTGCGGAGGAGCTCCGCGGACGCCTTCAGGATCGTGTTGTCGAGGGAGGCGTCGCCGGCGAACTCGTCGATCCGCACCCGCGTGGTCGACTCGGACTCGACCTTCAAAGTCACGCCGCCGACGGTGATCCGATCGCCGGACTTGAGCGGCAGAAGAACCGTGAGCTTCTCGCCGTTGACGAAGGTGCCGTTGCGAGAGCCCATGTCCTCGATCGATACGCCGCCGTTGCCGTCGTGGATGATCCGGGCATGCTGGCGGGACAGCATCTTGTCGGGAATCGGCAGATCGTTCATGGAGGACCGGCCGATGGTCGTGACGGGCCGATCGAGCAGGAATTTCTGCGCGGGCATGCCGGGAGCGGTCAGATAGAGATAAAACACGGCGGACCTCGGCGGATTCTACTCCCAAGGACCGAGCCGGACTGCCACTCCCCCGGCAGAAGGTCCTTTCCTTCTAAGAAGTTGGACGCCGCCGGCCGGCGCCCCCCTCCAAGGCGGTCCCGCCGCTTGCGCGAAGCCGCGGAGTGCCTTAGAATGCGCGGTTCCTATGAAACAGAATCTGCATCCCGAATATCACGATGTCAATGTCCACTGCGCCTGCGGCGAAGTCTGGACGACCCGCTCCACGAAAAAAGAGCTCCGCCTGGAGATCTGCAGCAAGTGCCACCCGTTCTTCACGGGCAAGCAGAAGCTGGTCGACTCCGCCGGCCGCGTCGAGCGGTTCCGCAAGCGGTACGAGAAAAAGCCCGCCTAAGGAGCCCGTCCTCGAAATGCCCTGCTGCGCGCCGGCGATTCTCTTACTGCGAGCGGAATGCTCAGTTTCCCTGTGCTGCCGCTCTCGCGTCGGCCTCGCCGCGCTCGCGACGGGCCTTTCCCGAACGGACTCCTAGCGTGCGTTCCGTTCGCTCGTCTTTTCCCTTCCACACCGCGTCTTAGCGGACCGAATTCCGTGTACGCGCTGACGGCCTGAGCCGACAGCGGAAAGACTCATGCTCGAAAAACTGGACGACATCCGCCGCCGCTACGAAGAGATCCGGGGACGCCTGGGCGACCCCGAGTTCGTGCAGGATCACAAGGCGGTCCGCGACGCGCAGCGGACTCTCTCGGAATTCGAGCCGATCGTCGCGAAGATCGAGGAGCGCACCCGGATCGCACGGGAGCTACAGGGCGCCCGCGAGCTGACCGACTCCCTGCCCCCCGGGGACGAGCTCTATCAGATGGCCTCGGCGGAACGCACCGCCTTGAACGACGCGCTCGCCGCCGTCGAGGAAGAGCTCAAGGTCCTCCTCCTCCCCAAAGACCCGAACGACTCGCGCAACGTGTTCGTCGAGATCCGCGCCGGCACCGGGGGCGACGAGGCCGCGCTTTTCGCCGGCGAGCTCTTCCGGATGTATGAGCGGTATGCCGAAAGGCGCCGGTGGAAGGTCGAGATCGTCGACCGCGACGACACCGGCATCGGGGGGTTGAAGGCCATCACGGCCCTGATAGAGGGTACGGGCGCCTTCTCGCGTCTCAAGTACGAGAGCGGCGTCCATCGCGTGCAGCGAGTCCCCGCGACCGAGGGCTCGGGGCGCATCCACACGTCCGCGGCGACGGTCGCCGTCCTCCCCGAGGCGGACGACGTGGACATCCAGGTGCTGGACAAGGACATCCGCGTGGACCGCTTCTGCGCTTCCGGGCCCGGCGGACAGGGCGTCAACACGACCTACTCCGCGGTGCGGCTGACGCACATTCCCACGGGCGTCGTCGTGCAGTGCCAGGACGAACGGAGCCAGATCAAGAACAAGGCGAAGGCGCTGCGCGTCTTGAAGGCGAGGCTCCTCGAGATGGAGCGCGAAAAGCACGAGGGGGCGATCGCCGCCGAGCGAAAGAAGATGGTCGGCTCGGGAGACCGGTCGGAGAAGGTGCGGACCTACAATTTTCCGCAGAGCCGGATCACTGACCACCGGATCGGGTTCACCACGCACCGGATGGCGGACGTCCTCGACGGAAACCTCGACGAGCTGATCGAGCCGCTCACGCAGCACTTCCAGGCCGAAAAGCTGAAGGCGGAGCTTGCGAAGGCTTGAATGGGTTCTCAGTTTTCAGTTCTCAGTTTCCAGTTCGGAGTCCCGTGGCTTCATTGACGACTGAAGACTGACAAGATAACTCTCCCATGACCATCGGCGATGCGCTCCGCCGCGCGACAGACCTCGCGCGCCAGGGAGGGTCGGAGGCGACGGCGTGGGACGCGCGGATCCTGCTCGCCCATGCGCTCGGTCATGCGAATCCTCTGGCCCTGCCGCCCGCCGCCCCGCTCTCCGAGGCGCTGACCGTGCGATTCGAGGAGTTGTGGACCCGGCGGCTCTCCGGAGTCCCCGTACAGCACCTCGTCGGCGAGTGGGATTTCTTCGGACGGCCGTTCCGAGTCGATTCGCGGGGCCTGATTCCGCGGCCCGAGACGGAAGTCCTCGTCCTTCAGTCGATCGGCGCCGCCCCCGGCGCGCGCCGCATCCTGGACCTCGGGACCGGCAGCGGAATCGTCGCCATCACGCTCTTGAAGGAGCTGCCCGGGGCACGGGCCGTCGCGGTCGATGCGTCCGTCCAGGCTCTCGCCCTCGCGCGGCAGAACGCGGAGCGGCTGGGAGTTCTCCCCCGCTTGTGGCTCGCGGGATCCGATTGGCTCACCGCCATCGACGCTCCCCCGTTCGATCTGGTGGTCTCGAACCCTCCGTACCTCGCGCGGTCCGAGTCCCGCGGGCTCTCCCGCACCGTCGCCGAGCACGACCCGGAGCTCGCCCTCTACGGCGGAGACGACGGACTGGAAAGCATCCGCCAGCTTCTCGACGCCGTGCCGCGCGTTCTTCCGCCGGGTGCCCCGTATCTCTTCGAGATCGGCTTCGGCCAGGCGCGCGACATCGAACAGGAAGTCCGAAACCGTCCCGCCTGGCGCTTCGACGGAATCGCCGAGGATATGGCGGGAATCCCGCGCGTCGTCCGCCTGATGCGAAGGTGAGACGTCGGCCAGGGGGCCCGCCTTCCGGCCTTCGTTCCCGATTCCCCGATTCAGATTCGCTGTCTCAGAGCTCGCCACTCTAGAGGACCGCGGAGTCCCGCGGCCGTCTCGCTCCCGTTGGTCGTTCGGCTCCCGATTCCCGGCCCGCTTACAATCTGCGCACGCATGGATCGGTTCCAGGTCGAAGGCCCGACGCGGCTCGCCGGTGAAGTGCCGACGTCGGGCGCCAAGAACGCCGCGCTCCCGTGTCTCGCGGCGACGCTTCTGACCGCGCAACCGGTGCGGCTGACCAACGTGCCCGAGGTCCGCGACATCCGGACCATGCAGAATCTCCTCCAGCACATCGGCGTCTTTCTCGCGTCCGAGCCCGGGGCGGTCACGGTCGAGGCGCGGGAGATCGGGTCCGCCGACGCCCCCTACGACCTGGTGAAGACGATGCGGGCCTCGGTCCTCGTTCTGGGGCCTCTGCTGGCGCGCAGCGGATTCGTGCGCGTGTCGCTTCCCGGCGGCTGTGCGATCGGCGTGCGGCCGATCGACCTGCATCTCGAAGCGTTCCGGCGGCTCGGGGCCGAGGTCACGATGCAGCACGGTTACGTGGAGGCGCGGGCCGGCCGTCTCGTGGGCGCCGAGATCGTCTTCGAGACCGTCACCGTCACCGGGACCGAGAACGCGATGCTCGCGGCGACGCTCGCGCAGGGGACCACGCGGCTCGTCAACGCGGCGCGCGAGCCCGAGGTCTCGGATCTCGCGGACCTGCTTCGGGCGATGGGCGCGAGGATCCAGGGCGACGGCACCGACGCCATCTCGATCGAGGGCGTCGAGCGGCTTCACGGCGCCGAACACTCGATCGTTCCGGACCGCGTCGAGGCGGGGACCTACGCCATCGCGGGGGCCCTGACGCGGGGAGACGTCACCGTCACCCGCTGCCGGCCCGAGCACCTGAAGGCGCTGACGACGCGGCTCTCCTCGAGTGGCGCCCGGGTGACGGCGGGGGACGACTGGCTCCGGGTCCAGGGGACCGAATCGCTGGAGCCGCAGGATCTGGCCACCGCTCCCCATCCCGGGTTCCCGACCGACCTGCAGGCGCAGTGGATGGCCCTCGCGACGCAAATGGCGGGCATCACGACCGTGACGGAAACCGTCTTCGAGAACCGCTTTCAGCACGTCCCCGAGCTCGTCCGCATGGGGGCGCGCATCCGGCTCGAAGGTCGATGGGCCATCGTCGAGGGCCCGACTCCCCTGACCGGGGCGAGCGTGATGGCGAGCGATCTGAGGGCATCGGCGGCGCTCGTGCTCGCCGCCCTGATCGCCCGGGGCGAGACCATCATCGACCGCGTGTATCACCTCGACCGCGGCTACGACCGGATGGAGATCAAGCTGTCGAACCTGGGTGGGCGGGTCCACCGGTCCTCCTTCCCCACCGGCACGTTCCCGATCCCCGAACTCACGCGGTAGGGGCGCCCCCGCTTCCCCCTCTCCCCGCGCGCCGGGTTGAGGGCAGGGTGAGGGACGGCGCGGAGAGCCTGGCCGACCGAGAATGGGAGACAACCTCCCCTGGGCCCAGAGGCGCAGGGAGGACGGCATACACTGCCGGAAAACCGCATGCATCCGACACGACGGATCGGCGAGGTCCTGCTGAAGGTCGAGGGGGTGTCCATCTCCTTCGGCGGTGTGAACGCTCTGTCCGAGGTGAGCCTCGAAGTCCGCAGCGGCGAGATCTGCGCGATCATCGGACCGAACGGCGCGGGGAAAAGCTCCCTGTTAAACGTCTTGAACGGCGTCTACCATCCCCGCCGCGGCATGATCACCTTTCGCGGAGAGCGGCGCCGCCGGATGAAACCCTACGACGCGGCGAAGCAGGGAATCGCGCGCACCTTTCAGAACATCGCGCTCTTCAAGGGAATGAGCGTGCTCGACAACATCATGGCGGGAAGGAATCTCAAGATGCGCTGCGGCATCCTCGCCCAGGCCATCTACAAGGGCCCCGCGCAGGCGGAGGAGCTCCGGCACCGCCGCCGGGTCGAGCAGATCATCGATTTCCTTCAGATCGAAGCGATCCGGAAAGTCCCGGCGGGCCGGCTGCCCTACGGGCTGCAGAAGCGTGTCGAGCTGGCGCGCGCTCTCGCCGCCGAGCCCGTACTGCTCCTCCTGGACGAGCCGATGGCCGGAATGAACGTCGAGGAGAAGCGCGACATGTGCCGGTTCATCCTGGACGTCAACGAGGAGTTCGGCACCACGATCGTCCTCATCGAGCACGACATGGGCGTCGTGATGGATCTCTCCGACCACGTCGTCGTTCTCGACTACGGGCGAAAGATCGCGGACGGAGTGCCCGCGGACGTGCGCAGCGATCGAGCGGTGATCGACGCCTATCTCGGCGTCGCGAGCGCCTAGGAAGACGCCATGGACTGGTCGTTTTTCGCGGAAGTCGTGATCGGCGGGCTCCTCGCTGGGGTCATGTACTCGCTCGTCGCGCTCGGCTTCGTCCTCATCTACAAGGCCTCCGGGGTGCTGAACTTCGCGCAGGGAGCGATGGTGTTCTTCGCCGCGCTGATTTTCGTCAGCTTCCTCGAAAAGGGCTGGGGATTCGCCGGCGCCGGAGCCGCCGCCTTCGCCGCCATGATCCTTCTGGCCGTCTTCGTCGAGCGGATGGTGCTGCGGCCGCTCGTCAACCAGCCGCCCATCGCCCTCTTTCTCGCCACGATCGGCCTCGCCTTCCTGATCGAGGGCGTCTCCCAGGGCGTGCTCGGCGCTCAGGCGCACGGTCTCGAGATCGGCATTCCGGACGTGCCGTTCCAGGTGGGCGCCGTCAACATCAGCCAGTTCGACCTCTTCGCCGCGGGCGTCGCCGGCGTTCTGGTCGCGGTGCTCGCCGTTTTCTTTTCGAAGACGCGGATCGGCCGCGCGTTGCGCGCGGTCGGCGACGACCATCAGGCCGCGCTGGCCGTCGGAATCCCGCTCGAGCAGATCTGGGTGATCGTCTGGTCCGCGGCGGGTTTCGTCGCGCTGGTGGCGGGCATCCTCTGGGGGTCGCGCACCGGCGTCCAGTTCTCGCTCACCTTCATCGCGTTGAAGGCGTTGCCCGTCTTGATCCTCGGCGGGTTCACCTCGATTCCCGGCGCCATTGTCGGAGGGCTCATCGTCGGCGCGAGTGAGAAGCTCGCGGAGGTCTATCTCGGGCCGCACATCGGAAGCGGGATCGAGAACTGGTTCCCCTACGTCCTCGCGACCCTCTTTCTGCTCGTCCGGCCCGAGGGTCTGTTCGGCGAGAAGAGGATCGAAAGGGTTTGATGAGAGTCGGGCGAAAGGCGAACGCCGAAGGGCGAAGGGCGGTGCCGATTCGTGCGCATCCCTGCGCCTCCTTCGACCGTCGCTGCGGGACGCCGCGGGCATGATCTACAGGGAGGCCGGCCAATTTCACTCGCGATACCAGGAAGACCAGCGGATCTTCCCGATCCGGCAGGACCGGTTCGCCATCGGGGCGATCCTCCTCGCGGCGTTTGTCGCGGTGCCGTTCGCCGGAAACGACTACTGGTTCAGCGCGATTCTCATTCCGTTCTTGATCCTCTCGCTCGCGGCCCTGGGCTTGAACATCCTGACCGGCTACGCGGGACAGCTCTCTCTCGGGTCCGCGGCGTTCATGGCCGTGGGAGCCTTCGCGGCGTTCAACCTGATGCTGCGCGTGCCCGGGATGCCGCTGCTGCTGGCATTCTTCCTGGCCGGCCTCGTGACGGCCGCTGTGGGACTGTTCTTCGGCCTGCCAAGCCTCCGCATCAAAGGCTTTTACCTGGCGGTCACGACCTTGGCGGCGCAGTTCTTCATCGAGTGGGCCCTCACGAAGTTCGCCTGGTTCTCCAACCGCAACCCGTCGGGCGTCATCAGCGCCCAGAAGATGGTGATCCTGGGCTACCGATTCGCGAGTCCGGTCAGCCGGTACCTGCTGACGCTGTCGATCGTCGTCGTGCTGGCCCTCGCGGCCAAGAACCTGGTGCGCAGCCGCATCGGCCGGGCCTGGATGGCGGTGCGCGACATGGACG
>JBDUBP010000127.1:0-7569 GCA_040004075.1 Acidobacteriota bacterium
TCAGCGCGACCGCCTGGCCGATCTTCAGGTCATCCGCCCGGTAGACCTCTCCCATGCCCCCGCGGCCGAGCATCCCGATCATGCGGTAACGGCCGGCAAAGACCGCGCCGGGGGTGAACCCGCCCGGCGGGACAGACTCGGACGACGCGAGACGGCCGACAGAAGAGGGAACGCGCGGCGACGGCCGGTCCGGGAAAGCCGCGACTCCGGTCGGCATTTCCGAGAGCGAGATGATGGAGGACCCGCAAGCGGGACAGAAACGCGCATCCCCGGGCACCTCCGCCGAGCAGGAAGGACACACGACTCGGAGCATCTCGGGGGGATCGTACTCTCAGACGGGCGCGGACCCTCCTCCAGCGGGGATCGAGCGTCGGATGGGCTGATCATCGGCGTGTTTTCAGGCAGACTTTCATGAGAATGAACGCCGCATCATCGGACTCCCTCCGGCTGGCGGAATTTTCGAAGGCTGTTCGCGAGTCCTCCCTCAAACGACTGAAACTCGTTCCCGAAAGCCTCGAGAACTGGACGGCCTCGCCGGGCTCCATGAGCTTCGCGGATCTCGCTCACCATCTGATAGAGGCCGACGAGTGGCTTTTCCGAAAGCTGGACGACTCGTCGACGCCCGCAATGGTCGGAAAGGCCGGGGTCGTCACAATCCTTCGACGAGCGCAGTACGAATCGCTCGTCGATCGCCTGACAGTCCTTGGCGCGATTCGGGCCGAGCGGATCGCGTCACTCAGCATCCCTGAGCTCGAGAGACTCTTGCCGGACGAGCGCTTCGGCGGAGAAGTCTCGGTGTGGTGGGTGATTACTCGCGGAAACCTGGATCACGAGGCGCATCACCGAGGCCAGCTCGCAGCCTGGCTTCGCGCGCTGCGACTCTCGATCCGTTCCGTCCCGACTTGAAGACCTTCCGCGAAGAAGACAACCCGTGCTCTGGAACGATGTCCCGCCGCTGAAAGGCGCTTGAGCCGGGTCGGTCGCGCCGTGGGTTCGGAAAAGTTGGTCGGGACGCCGGGATTCGAACCCGGGACCCCCTGAACCCCATTCAGGTACGCTACCAGACTGCGCCACGTCCCGACCGGAAGAGGGCATTTGAGCAGGTGTTGCCCCCGCGAGTCAAACGCGTTAAACCCGTCGAGCGGCACGACCCGGTCAGTGCGCGCGGCGCGGCTTGTCGAGGAGCCGGGCGATCTCCTTCAGCTCCCGCAGGACCCTCTTGCGATCGGGGAACTCGGGCGCGGGCGCGGCCTTTCGGGCGGACGACGCCGCGCCGCGTCCGGCGCGCGAGGAGCTCTCGGAGAGAAACGCCGTCTCGGGCGACTCGATGACGGGAGGCGCGGGCGGGTTCGCCGACTTCTTCTGCTCCGACGGCGGCGGGGCGGGCTGCAGGCCGTCGTCGAAGCGCCCTTCGGAGATCTCCGCCTCCAGCCGCTTCTTGGCGCCCGCGACGGTGAACCCCTCGTCATAGAGAAGCTCGCGGATGCGGCTGATGATGCGTACGTCGCGTCCCGTGTAGAGCCGCGCCGCGCCTTTTTCCTTGCCTTCGGAGAGAGAGGGGAACTCCGTCTCCCAGTAGCGCAGGACGTACGGTGCGACCTCCGCCATCCGGCACGCCTCGGCCGGCTTGTAGAACTCCGGCTCGCTCTTCATTCCCGACATATTAACGAGTTCTCGGGCGGCGGGCGCCGGTTATCGTCGGCGCGAATTCACAAGGGTGGCTGGGCGTCGTCGATGCCCCTCACCCCGGCCCTCTCCCCGTACCTACGCCCGGGGCGAGGGAGCAGATTGGAGAGGGAAGAGGGTGAGGAAGCAGAGGGGAGCTGACAGCTGAGAGCTGACACTGCGAACTACTTCTCCTCCCTCGACCGGCCGCGCACGGAGATCCGGATCGGCGAGCCGGTGAAGTCCGCCATCTCGCGCACGAGGTTCTCGACGCGGCGCGACTCCGAAAAGTGCAGGGCCTCGGCGCGGCTGGCGACGAGGGTGAAAGTCGGAGGGGCGACTCCCGTCTGGGCGACGTAGTACACCTTGATGCGTTTGCCGGAGGCCGTCCGCGGCGCCTTGTCGCGCAAGGCGCGCCCGAGCACGCGATTCAGCTCGCCCGTCGAAATCCGGCGGTATCGATTCTCAGCGACTTTCGCCGCGGCGTCGAGGACCTTCGCGATTCCGCGCCCGGTCGTCGCGGAGGTCAGGACGAGCGGCGCCCATCGGACGAACGGGATCTCGTCTTCGAGCGCTGCGGCGAACTTCTTCGCCTCTCCGGTGTCTCCCCCGGCGATGTCCCACTTGTTCCCGACGAGGACGAGTCCCTTGCCGGCGTCGTTGACGTACGAAGCCACCTTCGCGTCCTGGGAGGCGGCGCCGCTCGCGGCGTCGACGATCAGCGCGGCGACGTCGCACTCCTCGATCCGCTTGCGGGCCTGCACCACGGAGAGGACTTCCGGCCCTCGCTCGGTCTTTCCCTTCCGGCGGATCCCCGCGGTGTCCACCAGCCGGAACCGCGCCTCCCCGCGCACGAGCCGCGCGTCCACCGAGTCGCGCGTCGTGCCGGCCACTTCCGATACGATGAGCCGTTCCTCTCCGAGGAGCGCGTTCACGAGCGAGGACTTGCCGACGTTCGGGCGCCCGATCATCGCGAGAGCGATCTCCCGCGGCTTCGCTTCCTGCGGAGGCTGCTCGCCTTCGGGAAGCGGCGGCAGACGCGCCGCGATCGCGTCCAGGATCTCCTCGACGCCGATCCCATGCTCGGCCGAGACGCCGAACACCTCGTTGAAGCCGAGCTCCCAGGCCTCGACCTCACCCTCGCTGCCTTCGCGCCGGTCGATCTTGTTTGCGGCGACGACGGTCTCGACGCCGGCCTGCCGCGCGATGCGGGCCGCGGCGCGGTCGCCCGGCAGGATCCCCGCCGAGGCGTCGATGGTCAGAAGCACGAGATCGGCGTTGCGGATCGCCGCCGCGGCCCGGTCCCGTACTTCCCTCGGGATGTGCTCTTTGCCCTCGGGGTCGTACCCGCCCGTGTCGACGAGCCGGAACTTGCGCCCGTCCGGAAGCTCCGCCTCCTCCTCGAGCACGTCGCGCGTCATCCCGGGCAGGTCGTGCACGATCGAACGGCGGCGCCGGATCAGGCGGTTGAAGAGCGCGGACTTTCCGACGTTCGGCCGGCCCGCGACGACGACCGTGAACGCCTTGCCCTTGCTTACGCTCACGAGGTGCGCCGAACCCCTCCCTCGAGACGCAGCGAGAAACGGGGGTGCTCGAACGGATGGACGTCGGGGAAGCGCGTGAAGATCCAGCCCGCGAAGACTTCCTTCCCGGCGTCTCCCACGGTGATCCGCGCGGCGGGGTTTTCAGGCTCGATGCCCGTCGAGGTGATCGCGTCGCTGGTCATCGTGAAGGCCGGGAGGAACACGTCGGCGCGGACCTCCAGGCTCGATCCCGGGACGGGGGCCGCGGCGCCGAGCGGAACGTCGAGAGAGCCTTCCTTGCCGCTGCCGGAATCCTTCCAGCGCAGACGAATTCCCGAGTAGGCCTTCGTGACGGAATCGGGGACCAGCAGCCTCGTCGGCACGCGCGGCGTTCCCGAGCCGTCCGCCCCGTCGGGCGCGGCGCCGGAGGGGGCCTCCGCCCGCTCGTGGGAAACGGCCATCCGTATCGCGGGATCCGGCCGTCCCCGTTCCCGGCATCCCGGCGTGAGCGCGAGGAGCAGAAGGAGGCCGGGAGCGGCGCGCCTCATCGGGAGCTCTTTCGGGCCTTGCGGCCGTAGGACCGCCCGGGTTTTTGCGGCGCGGGCGGCGGGGCCGCGGCAAGGGGCTTGGCCCTCCGCGCGGGGGCCGGCGCCGCCTTGCGTTCCGCGAGCCGGAAGTTCAACCGGCGGCGCACCTCGTCGATCTCCTTCAGGTGAACGGTCAGGGAGTCGCCGAGGCGATAGGTCACGTCGGTCGAACGGCCGCGCAGGCGGTGCTGCTTTTCCTCGTAGACGAAGAAGTCCTCTCCGAGCGCCGAGACGGGCAGGAGGCCCTCGACGAAGAAGTCCTTCAGCATCACGAAGAGGCCGAACGACGCCACGCCCGTGACGATGGCGTCGAAATCGCGGCCGACCTTGTCTTTCATGAAGACGATCTTCTTCCAGAGCAGGCTCTCGCGCTCGGCCTGCTCCGCGCGCCGCTCGCGCTCGGAGGAAACCTTCGCGACCGCCGCGAGGCCCTGGTTCATCGCCTCGAAGTCTGGGGCGGAAACCGCCCGCCCGAAAGAGAGGAGGCGCGAGAGCTGCCGGTGCACGATGAGATCCGGATAGCGGCGGATGGGCGACGTGAAGTGGCAGTAGTAGGGCGCCGCGAGCGCGTAGTGGCCGCGGCACTCCTCGCTGTAGATCGCCTTGCGCTGGGCCCGGAGCAGGAGGTCGGTTAAGAGGCGCTCTTCCGGCTTGCCCTGCACTTCCTTCAAAAGCTTCTGGAACGCGGCCGGGGGGAGCTCCGCGAGGTTGCCCTTGAGCTCGTACCCGAAGCTCTCGAGGACGTCGCGGAGGTCGGTCAGCTTGTCAGGGTCCGGCCGGTCGTGCACGCGGTAGATCGCCGGCTGTTTGTCGAACAGGAGCTTCTTCGCGACCGCTTCGTTGGCAGCGAGCATGAACTCCTCGATCAAGCGGTGAGCCACATTGCGCGATTCGGGGACGATGCCGACCACGAGTCCCGCGTCGTCGAGCACGATGTCCGCATCCGGGAGGTCGAAGTCGATGGCCCCTCTCCCCTCCCGGCGGGCGCGCAGCGCCGCGGCGAGCTCGACCATCGTGCGGAAATCGTCGAGGAACGGCCCGTACCTCCGCTCGTCCTCCGAGGAGGGCCGTGTCTCCAGGAGCCGCGCAACCTCCGTGTACGTCAAGCGGTGCGCGCTGCGGATGACGCCCTTGCAGAATTGGGCGCCCTGCACCCGGCCCCGCTTGTCGAAATCGAGAATCGCCGAAAGCACGAGGCGATCCACCCGCGGGTTCAGCGAGCAGAGACCGTTCGAAAGCCGCTCGGGGAGCATCGGGAGCACGCGGCCCGGGAAATAGACGCTGGTTCCGCGGGACGCCGCCTCGATGTCGAGAAGGCTTCCGTCGGTGACGTAGTTGGAGACATCCGCGATGTGCACACCCAGCCGGAAGCCGTTCTCCGTGCGCTCGACCTCGACCGCGTCGTCGAAGTCCTTGGCCGTCTCGCCGTCGATCGTGACAATGCGCCGGTCGCGGAAATCCCGCCGTCCGAGAAGATCCTCGGTCGCGACTTCTTCCGGAAACCTCTCGGAGGCCTCGACGACGGGCTGCGGAAAGCGCGGCGGCAGGCCGTAGGAACGGAGGACGATCTCGATGTCGACGCCCGGCTCGCCGAGGAAACCGAGCCGCTCCTCGACGACCCCGTGGGCGACCCGCCGCGCGTCGGGGAAGGCGGTCAGGCGCGCCTCCACGATCTCGCCCTCCCGGGCGCCGTGGCTCTTCCCTTCGGCGATCCGGACGATCGCGTCCACCTTCGGATCGTAGGGAAGAACGACCTTGCGCCCTTCCTGGGTCTCGAATCGGCCGACCACTCGCTCGCGGGCGCGATCGAGGACCTTGACGACCGATCCGGAGATGCGCTCCGGGTCCCGGTTGCGGGCGTGGCTTCGGGCGCTCTCCTCGCGCGCCAGCACGGTGTCGCCGTCCATCGCTCCGTGCATGCCGGCGCGGGGAACGTAGAGGTCCGGCCCCCCCTGGACGAGCACGAAGCCGAAGCCCTCGGGCCGCACCGTCAGCCGCCCCGCTGTCAGGTTCGAGAACTCGATCGCCGAATACTTCTCTCCCCGGACGCGGACGAGCTCTCCGCGACGCTCGAGCGCATCGAGTCGTTCACGGAAGGCGTCCTCCTCTTCCTCGGGGACGCGGAGGCTGCGGACGAGCTCCTGGAAGGAGAGCGTCCTCGAGCCTTTTTCACGGAGGCGCCCGAGGACGTCCGAATCGCGAGGCAGCACGGGCCGAGTCTATCCCGGTGGATCGGGACAGCGCTCCGGCGCGACGAAAACTGAATCGCCAGCCGCGACGTCCGGCATGACGAAGAAGCAGCGGGCTTCCGACGAGGCGAGTGTTTCCGGGCGGTAGTGCGCGCGCAACACATCCGGCCACACAAAAAGATCGGGATTCGCCGCGGCGAACTCCTCCCAAGTCGCCGTTTCGGGCCCGCGACGTCGTCTCTCGTGGATCAGGAGGATGAGCGCCCACGTGATCGTCTCGTGGTACAGGCCCGGGTCGCCGTGGGTAGCCGCGAAGCGGCGCAGCGCGGCGGGAAATCGCTCGAGCGTCGTCAGGAGCGAACCCCCGGACAGGTAGAGCCAGACGACGTGGACGTGATCGCGGTGGCGGAATTCCGAGGGCGGAAGCGTCGCTGACTCGAAGGCCTCCAGAAGTGGTGGTACCACGGTACAAAGATACTATGCGACAAACGTGCGTGCGTGGTCTGTGACTAGGGATTGCCGATTACCGTCGAATTTCCTCCGTGCCGCCTCCCGCCTCCCGCCTTCCGCCTCCCGTCCTCATCACCGCCGTGGTCGAGAGGGATCTCAGAACGCGGCGGTGTCGGAGAAGCTCTGGAGCGTGCCGCCCATGTGCACGTAGGTGTTCACGTGGTCCGTCTGGAGGTCCCGGATCGTGACCCGGTAGTCGACGTCGGTCAGCGATCCAATGAAGAACCAGAACTTCCCGTTGAAAGTCCTTCCGTCGACGACCTTGACGACGATCTCGATGTTGTTCGCGGAAAAGAACCAGAAGGCTCCCGAGTCGCCGGTCAGGGGGATCGCCCTGCCCTCCCCCGCCATCCCCTGCGGAGAGACGTCCCAGGCGACCTGAACCTGGAAGCGGGCCCTGTTCAGGCAGAGGGTCGACGAGTTGGGCACGCAGAAGCCCTCCAGGGCCACGCGCCCGATTTTGTCCCCGGCGAACTCCGTGAACCACAAGTTTCCGTCCGCGCCCGAGGTGATCTCTAACGGGAAACCGCCTGCCGTGGGGATCGGAAATTCCGAGAGGACCCCCGCCGGCGTAATGCGTCCCACGCTGTCGATTCCCGACTCGGTAAACCAGATGTTTCCGTCGGAGGCCGAGGTGATCCCGTACGGGGCGGCTCCCGCAGAGAGGGGGAACTCCGTCACAACGCCGGCGGGGCTCATCCGGCCGATGCGGGAATTTCCGACCTGGGTAAACCACAGATTTCCATCACGCCCGACCGTGATCCCGAACGGGTTGCCGCTCGGATCCGGAAGCGAGAAGTGAGAAAGCGCGCCTCCGGTGGTGATTCGGCCGATCCGCCCGGCGTTGGTCTCCGCAAACCAGAGCGCGCCGTCGGGACCGGCGGTGATCCCTCGCGGACCCGTAGCGGGCGGCAGGACGAAGAAGGTCAAAACGCCGGCAGGCGTGAGGCGGCCGATTCGTTCGTAGAAGTCTGTGAACCACAGGTTTCCGTCCGATCCCGTCGCGATCTCCACCGGCTCGGACGGTCGGACGGGAATCGTGAGCTCTGTTACGGCCCCGGAAGGCGTCACCCGGCCGATTCGACCCGGCAGCTC
>JBDUBP010000279.1:0-7524 GCA_040004075.1 Acidobacteriota bacterium
CGCGCAGGAAACGATCGATCTCGATCTCGCCCGAGTAGGCGTAGTACGCCTTGTGCCTCTCGAGAAAGTTTTCGAGTCGCCGATTGTCGAGTGTGTAGACGGATGACAAGGGAACTTCCTGACGGTGCAACAGTTTACCATTTGATACCCTCGCGGCGTGGCGGAGCCCGGGCAACCGCATCCTGCAAACATCGGCTGGGCGCAGCGCTCCCGGCCGGACGGACGCCATCCGCCGCGCCTGATCCTCTTCGGCCCCGGCGGAGGCCCCCCGACCCAGGAGGACGTCCCCCTCGAAGGGGTCCGGGCGCGCCTCGATTCGAGCAAGTCATTTCTCTTTGGAGACTTCCAGTCCCCGACGGAGGAGGAGCTCGAGGCGCTTTCCCGCGAGCTGTCGCTCCATCCGCTGGCCGTCGAAGATGTCCGGCACCGGCACCAGAGGCCGAAGATCGACGTCTATCCCGACCATTATTTTCTGGTCGCGTACCGGATCGGGTATCCGGAGGGGCGCCTCCGGCTGGACGAGGTGGACGCGTTCATCGGTCCGAACTTCCTGATCGTGGCCCACGACGGCGACGTGACGCTGCTGAACGAAGTCCTCGACCGCTTCTGCCGCCAGAACGGCGTGCACGACGTGTCGGGCCTTTTATACGAGATCCTGGACGCGCTGGTGGACGAGTATTTCCCACTGCTGGACACGCTGGCGGAGCGCACCGAGGCGATCGAATCGGCCGTCTTCGAGAAGTTCGACGCGGGGCGTCTGGCGGATCTCCTCCAGCTCAAGAAGGACCTCTCGCTGCTGCGCCGCGTCATCGCGCCCGAACGGGACTCCGTCAACGTCCTCCTGCGCCGCGACCCGCCGGTCCTCGACGCCGCGCGCGTCTTCTATTTCCAGGACGTTTACGACCACCTGATCCGGATCACCGACTCCATCGACACGTACCGGGACCTTCTCACCGGCTCGCTCGACGCGTTCCTGTCGGTCGAGAACAACCGGCTCTCCGAAGTGGTGCGGCGGCTGACCGTCATCTCGACCATCTTTCTGCCGCTGACGTTCATCACCGGTTTTTTCGGGATGAACTTCGCGCGGCTCGCGGGCGCAGGCGACCGGCTCTTCCTCGCGAGCATCGTGTCGATGGTCGTGCTGCCGGTCTTCATGCTGTGGCTGATCCGCCGTCAGAGCCTCCGGTGATTCCCGCCCGCAAGCGCTGGGGCCAGCATTTCCTGGTGCATCCGGGCACCGCCGAACGAATCGTGGACGCCGCCGGCCTGACGGATTCGGACACCGCGGTCGAGGTGGGTCCTGGCGAGGGCGCCCTGACCCGCATTCTCAGGCTCCGCGCCGGCCGCCTCCTGGCGATCGAGATCGATCCGTTGCGCACGGCGGAGCTCGAGCGCGAGCTGGCGGAAGACGGGCGTGTGCGGATCCTGGGGGGAGACGTTCTCGACCGGAGCTTCTCGGAGTGGCTCCGGGAGGCCGGCTGGGCCGGGCCGGCCGTTCTCGTCGCCAACCTGCCCTACAACGTGGCGACTCCCATTCTCGTCGCCGCCCTCGAGGAGCCGGCCGCGATCGCGCGGTCCGTCGCCACCGTTCAGAAGGAGGTCGCGCTGCGTTTCGCGGCCCGGCCGGGCACCGAGCACTACGGGTACCTCTCGGTGCGCGCGGCCGCGTTTGCCCGCGCGCGAATCCTGTTCGATCTGCCCCCCGGCGCGTTTCGTCCGCGCCCGAAGGTCGTTTCGAGCGTGCTGGAGCTGACCCCGCGGGATCCGGCGCTCCCCGCGGATCTCCGGGAACGCGCGGTCGCCATCGCGTCCCTGGCGTTTCGGTCGCGCCGCAAGACCCTCCCGAACGCTCTGTCGGCGGCGGGAGGGCGCGGGCCGTGGGAGGCCGCGCTGAGCGCCATGGGAAGGGACGTCCGGACCCGCGCTGAGGTCCTGGGTCTCGACGACTACCTCGCTCTCGCGGCCTCGCCGGCGGCCCAGGGACTGGCGGGGAGTCGCCCGTGACCGCCGGCATCCTCGAGATCGTGCCGCTCGGCGGCCTCGGCGAGTTCGGGAGGAATCTGCTCTGGCTCCGGTGCGAGGGATCGAGCCTGATCATCGACGTCGGGGTCTCCTTCCCCGACGAGACGTTCCCGGGAGTCGACCGGATCGCGCCCGACATGTCGGCTCTTTCGGGCGAGCGGATCGACGCGGTCCTGCTGACGCACGGCCATGAGGACCACATCGGAGCGCTGCCGCTGCTGAGGGAATGGTGCGATGCGCCCGTCTACGGGTTTCCGTTCACGCTCGCGCTCGCCCGGCGCCGTCTCGAGGAGGCGGAACTCTCCCGGCGCGGTCTCATCGAGGCGCCGGAGCGTGACGTGTTGCGGGCGGGAGCGTTCGCGTTTCGATTCTTCCGCGTCTCCCACAGCGTGCCCGATTCCGCCGCGGTGCTCGTCGAGGCGGGAGGCTGGCGGCTCCTGCATTCCGGAGACTTCAAGCTCGATCCGGATCCGCCCGACGGCGAGCTCACGGACCGGGAAGGCATCGCGGCCGCCGTGGGAGACGGCGTGGACCTCGCGCTGATCGACTCGACGAACGCGGAGCGCCCGGGGCGAGCGCTTTCCGAGCGCGTCGCGGGGCAAGGTCTCGCGCAGGTCTTCGCGGGCGCTCCAGGCCGCATCATCCTGACGACGTTTTCCAGCCACGTGTCGCGTATCAGCCAGGCGGCGAAGACGGCGCTGGCCTCGCGGCGGCGCATCGGTCTTCTCGGCCGCAGCATGGTGACGGTCGCCGAGATCGCGGAGCGCTTCCAGCGCCTCTCGCTGCCCGCGGGGACCCGCGTCGCGCCGGGCGAGCTCGCGCGGCAGCCGCGCGAGCGCCTTCTGTGCGTGACTTCCGGAAGCCAGGGGGAGCCGTTTTCCGCCCTCTACCGGCTGGCGCTCGACGAGCACGCGGACCTGAAGCTCGACCCGGGCGATCTCGTCGTGTTCTCCGCCCGGACGATTCCCGGGCACGAACGATCCGTCAACCGCGTCACCGATCACCTGATCCGGCGCGGCGCCCGCGTGGTGCGCGAGTCGGATCCTCCCGTGCACGTGTCCGGGCATGCTCATCGCGACGACATCGCAGACTGGATCTCCCTCGTGCGCCCGCGGGCCGTCCTTCCGATCCACGGGGAGAGGCGAATGCTCGCCGCGACCGGCGACACGGCGCGCGACTGCGGGATATTGCCGGACGCCGTCTTCCTGCTCGACAACGGCGACCGTTTGACCCTGTCGCCCGACGGGATCCGGGTGGACCCCGCAACCGTGCCGTCCGGACGGATCTACTACGACTCGCGGACGGAGACGGTCGATCCCTCCGTTGTCCGGGACCGCCGGCACCTCGCGGAGGAAGGCTTCGTCGTCATCTTCGCCTCGTCGAATCCGTCGTCGCTCGACGTCTCCGTCGTCTCGCGCGGCGTGGCGATTGACGAGAAAGAGCTGTCGGAGGAAGTCGGCCGGGCGGCCCGCGCAGTGCTCGCCCGCGCGACGCCCGAGGAGCGGGCGGACCTCGACTGGCTCCGATCGGAGATCGCGATCGCCGCCAAGCGCGCCTGCCGCCGCGTCTTCGACCTGCGCCCGGTGATTGTCCCCGTCGTCGCGTAACACTCGCGCGGGGACCGATCCGGTGGCGGCCGGTCGCCCCTCACCCAACCTCTCTCCAAGCCCGGTGCGAGGGCGCAGAGGGACTCCCGGGTCTCGTTCAAAAGCCTGCCAACTGCGCACCCCGCCCGTCGGACACATCAGCGAGAGCGTGAGCGAGCGCAGCGAGCGGGAACGACGGCTAGACGAACCACCGGCGCGCATGCGCCGTGCCGAGGCGGATGGCGCCGTAGACCGCGATGCAGCAGAGAAAATCGAGGAGGAGCCCGGCGTCCACCTTGAAGGGCTGATGTTGCATAGAAGGGGAGAGGCCCGAAAAGAGCACCAGAAAATACACCGCGTTTCCGGCCAGGATCGCCACCGTGTATTCGACCCACCGCCGCGGGGTCATGTTCGGAAAAAGGGGAGCCTTCACGGACCGATTCTTGCCGCTCGGGAGCTGAGAGACAAGCCGCAATCTGCTCCCTCCAAGACCCGGGCGCCTGAGCCGGGAAGGGGGCGACGGACGGCGGCAGTATGGCTGCCGCGGCTCCTCGTCTGCTGTCTCCCGTTTCCCGTTTCCCGCCCTCGTTACCGCGCTCCTCCAGGTCGAAATACACGCCGGCGTGGAAAAAGCTGTTCTCGTGGCCGGGGAGAAACTGCTCGACTCCAGGGGTCGGGTCCCCCAGCCAGAGCCTGAGGCCCGTGACGCCCGCCGGAAGGTCGAAGACGAGGGCGGTCCGGTACGACTCTCCCGGGCGCAGCGTGCGCGTGAAGGAAACCGACCGCGAGAGCTTCTCGCGAAGGGCGGTCGTTGCGCCCGACGAGACTTCGAACCGGCGCCCCCGTCCGTCTATGAGGAAGGCGCGGCGGGGATTCGGGGTCAACGGGGCATTCCCGCGAAACGACGCGATTGTCGAAGGATCGAACCACGTCTCCACCTGAACGATGCGAACTGAGTCGCGCGCTCCGCCTGGACCGGCGGGTCTGTCGACGCCGGCAACCGAGTACGCGAGGTGGCAATCGATTTCGCAGAAGTACTTTCGCCCGCCCAGCGGAAGCGTGCGCTCCCGGCTCGCCGCCGCGAGGCCGAACAGGATCGCGAGATAGAGGGTTCCTCCGGCCGCGGTCACGGCGGCGAGGCGCCGGGCGAGGGTCTTTCGCCCAAGGAAGAGCGAGAGAGCCGAGCCGGCGGTCCCG
Organism: Acidobacteriota bacterium; assembly: GCA_040004075.1. Classification (GTDB taxonomy): domain Bacteria; phylum Acidobacteriota; class Thermoanaerobaculia; order UBA5066; family Gp7-AA6; genus JALYUA01. Next base: position 4,806 of record JBDUBP010000279.1, read on the forward strand.
GCCAGCATTCCGGCGGCGGCGGCGAAGAGCACGAGAACGGCGAGAGACACGTTCGGCGGGACGAACGCGGAAGGCGGGCCGGGGGACGCGACGGGGTCGCCCAGGAATTCGAGCATTCTCAAAGTACTTTGAATCATAAAGTATACCTCCAAAAAAAATCAGCTCCGGTTCCGGACGTTGCGAACGAGGGATTCCAGGTGGTCGAGGTACTTTTCGAACGCGCGCCGGCCTTCGGCGGTGATCCGATACTCGGTCCGGGGGACCCTTCCGTCGAATCCCTTCCTGCAGGCGATGTAGCCCGCCTCCTCGAGCTTGCGCGCGTGCACGGACAGGTTGCCGTCCGTGGCTCGAAGAGACGCCTTGAGGTCGCGAAACGAGAGCTTCTCGGTCGCGGCGAGCGCGCTGACGATGGCGAGGCGCATGCGCTCGTGAATGATGCGGTCGAGGTCCGGAACGACTCCGCGTTCGCCGACCCCGGCGCTGCGGGGGGTGCGGGCGGCTGCGGCGCGTGGGCGGGCCATCAGCCGCCGTGCCTCCTGGCGATAGCGATCCCGAAACCGATCTGAAGCCCGCCGAATCCCGCCGCGAGAAAAGCCGTGCCCCAGTCCGGGGGGCAGACGAGCGCCAGGCACCCGAGCAGCATGAGGAGAAGACCCATGGCGGGAACGATCCGGACCGCGAACGCTCCGCCCGTCACCACCGCCGTCCCGTACAGGAGGAGCCAGAGACCGGGCAGGAGGCTCGTCTGCCCCGCGCGTGCCAGCGCCAGGGTCACGACGGCCCCCGCAAACAGAGGCGGAGAAAGCGTCAGCAGAAAACGCCGGGCCGGTCCCGAAAACAGAGTCGCCCCGGCGCGTCGCGCCTTGAGGGCCATCGCCCACGCGCCAATCGAGAACGCGATGAACGCCTCGACCAGCCAGAGGCCGAGCCATTCTTCGGTGGAACGCGCGAAGGTCGAAAGACCCGCCGCCGCGAGCGCCGTCGCCCCCATGGCGACGCCGCCCTTTCCCGGCACGGCCGTGAAGGCGATGGCCCTCTCCATCGTCTCGCGGATGAAACGGAGGTTGTCGATCGCCCGCCCGCCGATTTCAGCGGGAGCCTCCGGAGGCGCGGCGCGGCGGATGTCCATTGGGGGGAATTGTCTGTTCGGTGCCTTGGCAGTGTCAAGGACTTTGCACTTTAGAGACGAGCGGCGAACGCGACGGAGCCGGGAAACTGGAAAGAACCCCCTTTCGCCTTCAGCCAAACAGCGACCCCTGGCCGCCGGGACGCCTGAAGGTCGACCCCCGCGGTTCCTCTTCGTGCCGGTTGAATCCGAGGCGCCGGCATTCCGCGCGATAGAGCGCCTCGATGGCCGCCCAGCGCGGGCCGAGGCCGCGCGTTCTCGCGCCGAACCCGGTCTCGTTCATCTTCCCGCCTCGCATCTCGAGGATCGCGTTCCAGATTTTGGCGGCGCGCGCCGGGTAGGCCGCCTCGAGGCGCTCGCGAAAGACGGGGAGAGTCGCTCCCGAGAGGCGGACCGGCTGGCGGAAGGCTTCCGAGGCGCCGGCCGCGCGCGCCCGGGCCAGGATCTCCGCGACCTGGTCGTCGTTCAGGCCCGGGATGACCGGCGCCACGCCGACCCCGGTTCGGACGCCGGCGTCCGAAAGGATTCGGATCGTCTCGAACCGCTGGGACGGAGGGCTCGTGTTCGGCTCGATGGCCCGCGACATGGCGTCGTCTGCGAAGCAGATGGACATGTGCACCATCGCGGACGCTTCTCGCGCGAGCCGCGCGAGGATGTCCACGTCCCGCCGGATGAGCGCGCCCTTGGTGATGAGGCCGACGGGATTGCGGAACTCGAGGCAGACTTCGAGGCAGCGCCGGGTCAGCTCGTATGTCGCCTCGAGGGGTTGATAACAATCGGTGTTGCCGGAGAACGCGATGACATCGCCCTTCCAGGAGCGACGGGTGAGCTCGGCCCGGAGAAGCTCCGGCGCGTTCATTTTCACGACGATCTTCCGGTCGAAGTCCGTCCCCGCGCCGAATCCCAGGTACTCGTGGCTCGAACGCGCGTAGCAGTTATGGCTGACGACGCCGTCCGCGATGAAATCGCCCGTCCCCGTCGTCACGTCGTAGAGTTTCATGGCGAGGCCGAGCGGTTTGACGGAGACGACGCGCAGGCGCGAATCGTTCTTGATGGCCTGGCCTTCGATATTCTGTTTTCGAGAGATCGCCGGCCGGACCGTGTGAAAAAAGCGGAGGTGTTCGCGGAGTCCGCTTCGAATCCGCACGGTGTGGATCGGTCTTTCACGCGGCCGCGTTTCGACGACGGCGTCGAACTCGAGAAAACGCAGAGCGGTCACCGTCCGGGAAATGATCTCGGCGTCCATGTTGCAGATTCGCAGGATCCCGCGGCTGTAGGAGCCCTCGGCGTCGAAGATCCCGGCCAGAAATCCCTTGTGCCAGTCAGGGCTCGGCGCCGACGGCCATTCGACAATCTCCCGGACTCGGGAGACGTTCGCCCGCGCGTGTGTCCGGATCCCGGAAAGAGCCTGACGAGCTCCCACGGCCGCCTGAAAATGAAGCTCCCTGGTGGCGACCTCGAAGTCCTGGAGATAGCGCCCCGTCCGCGCGAGCGCTTCGGAGTCCACCATCGCGAGCCTGAAATGGTGCTGCGTGTCCGTTTGCCGCCTGCGTCCGTCATACGAATACGAGCCGAGAAGCGCGTCACCTCGGA
>JBDUBP010000250.1:0-24851 GCA_040004075.1 Acidobacteriota bacterium
TGATGGTCGTGGACTCCGCGACGGGCCGCATCGTGACGTCGCTGCCGATCGGAGAAGGCGTCGACGGAACGGCGTTCGATCCCGCGACCGGGCTCGCCTATGCGTCCAACGGCGATGGAACGCTGACCGTCGTGCACGAAGATTCCGCGGACTCCTTCCGCGTGATCCAGAACGTCGCGACCCAGCGGGGCGCTCGCACCCTGGCGCTCGATCCCGCGACCCACAAAATCTATCTCGTCACCGCGCAATTCGGTCCGCCGCCCTCACCGACCGCCGAGCGGCCGAACCCGCGGCCGTCGATGCTGCCCGGAACGGCCGTCGTCCTGATCGTGTCGCCGAAGGGATAGCGGCTTTCCGAAGACCGGTACGTGCGCCCGAGGGGTGCGCGCTGATATCCTGCTCGCCCGCTAACCTGGGCCGTTAGCTCAGTCGGTTAGAGCATCGGCCTTTTAAGCCGGTGGTCCTGGGTTCGAGTCCCAGACGGCCCACCATGACTATCGTGAATCGTCGGAGGCGCATGTGCCTCGTCGCCGGCGGGGTCTTCCTTTTTCGCGGCGTGGGCGCGCGGGACGCCCCGGCCGAGGCGGAGGTCAGGATCGCCCGGGCGTTGCGCCACGCGGCCATTGCCGCAGCCGAGCGCGGGCGCGTGAACCCTGCCCCCGCGACACCCGAGGTCGTCGTCGAGGCGCGAGACCATTTCGCGGATCACCGCGCTTCCTGTCACGGCAACGACGGCCGGGGACAGACCGGGATGGGGCAGCTGATGAATCCGCGAGTTCCCGACATGACGGCTCCGGCGACGCGCCGACGCGCGCGGCGGTCAGCGCCGGGTCGCTCCTCACGCTCGAGGCAACGAGCGGCATGAGTTTTCCGGCGCTCGAGTTCGCGATCGCATCCGACAGGCTCGCCGCCGTCCGCGTGCGGCTGGCGGGAGCGACTCGCGACATCCCCGGCGCATCCGCCGGAAGGCGCTCGCTGCATCTGTCTCTGCCGGCCTCCGGAGAGGGGATCGCATGCGTCTGGCTGGAAACGAAACCGAAGTCGATCGACCTCAAGCCCGGCCAGGTCCGGGAGTACCTCGAGGAGATCGGGGCCGACCCCGCCGTCGGGAGGACCTGGGCCGCGAAGCCGAACGCCGGGTGGCGCGAGGTGTACGTCAAGCACGCCAAGACGTTCGTCGCGGTCGGCGAGAAAAACGACGACCGCTCCTGGGAGACGCCCGTGGGAATGCGTCTGGAGATCGTGCCCGAGTCCGACCCGACGCGCGTGCGGGCGGGAGACCGCTTCGCCGTGCGGCTCTTGGGCGACGGCCGGCCTGTCGCGGGCTTTTCACTCGGGATGGTGCACGCGGGTGAGAAGGCCGGGGTGCTCCGCAAGACGGATGCGGAAGGGCGGGCGGTCTTCGAGCCGGCTCGACCGGGGTGGATCCTCATCCGGGCCACAGATCTCCGCCTGTCGGCGTCACCCGACCGCGACTGGGAGAGCGATCTCTCCACGCTCACGCTTCGCGTGCGATAGTAGCGGGCGCGACTCGCCGATCGAGTCGCCGCTCAGCGCGGAGAGGGCGGCGTGATGACGGGAGTCCGGTCCGGGTCCGGAGTCGTGTTGCCGGGCGTCGACCGGTAGCCGGGACTCGTGGTCCCGCCCGACGGAGTCGTTGTGTACCGGCCGCCCGTGCCGGCATCGGTGGTTCCGCCCGTGCCGGTGGGACCCGCGGTCCCCCTTCCTCCCGTCGTCCCGGTCGTGCCGGACGTCGTTCCGGGTCCGCCCGCCGTCGTGGAAGATGAGCAGGCCGTCTGGCCTATCAGGAATGCCGCCGCAATCACGAGGGCCGCGGACAGGAGAAGAGTGAGAAAGCGGGCGCTCGGGCGTGAGTTCATTTCGACCTCCACTCGGGCGGTGTGCAAGGGATGTTCCGACGGGGAGGGAGAACGATTAGGAAGAAGCAGTCGAGTGACTGCCACCCGGTATTTCCCATCACACTCACCCTTACCCTCTCCCCGACCCCGGGGAGAGGGTAAATTCTGTCGCTCTCAAGGTCCGGGCAACGCCCGGAGGAACTCGCTCTCCAGGCGCCAGACCGTCTCCTCGCGCCGGGGGCCCGTCGAAAGAAACACGGCGGGAGCTCCGATCCGCTCCTCGAGGTAGCGCACGTAGCGGTGCGCGGCCGGCGGGAGATCCTCGGTGCGCGTCGCCGCCGTCGTCTTCGTCCGCCATCCGGGCACCGTCTCGTACACGGGCTCGACACGCTCCAGGTCCTCGACGAGAGGGGGCACGTCCCGGAGCTCGCGGCCGTCGAGGCGATATCCGACGCACACCGGAATCTCGGCGAGATCGTCGAGCACGTCGAGCTTGGTGATGGCCACGGCGGCGGCTCCCGAGAGCTCGACGGCCGTGCGCGCGACGACCGCGTCGAACCAGCCGGTGCGGCGGGGCCGGCCCGTCGAGGTTCCGTACTCGTTCCCGCGCGCTCGCAGGAACTCTCCGGTCTCGTCGTTCAATTCCGTCGGGAAGGGACCCGAGCCCACGCGCGTCGTATACGCCTTCAATACCACGAGCGAGCCGTCGAGGGCGCGAGGGGAGATGTGGAGGCCGGCGGCGACCCCCGCGGAGGTGCACGTAGAGGAGGTCACGAAGGGATAGGTTCCCGCGGAGAGGTCCAGCATGGCGCCGTGCGCTCCTTCGGCGAGCAGGGTTCCTCCGCCGCGGAGATGGTCACGGAGATAACGGCCGGTGTCCCGCACGTGGGGCTTCAACGCCTCGGCCGAGCGGCCGAGCGCATCCAGCACCGCGGAGGTCTCGGGGATGTCCGCGCAGCCGAGCGACCGCAGGAGCCCGCCCGTCTCGGCCGCCAGCGCTTCCACCCGCGCGCGCAGGGTCGCCGGTCGGTAGAGCTCCGCGACCCGGACTCCCTTTCGCGCCGCGGCCGACTCGTAGGAGGGACCGATGCCCCGGAGAGTCGTCCCGATCTTGCCGTCCCCCGCCGCGGACTCGCGCGCGGCGTCGAGCAGGCGGTGCCAGGGGAGGATCACCTGCGCCCGATCGGACAGCAGCAGGTTGTCGCCGATCTCGATGCCCTGTTCGCGGACGCCGGCGATCTCCGACAGGAGCGCGTCGGGGTCGACGACAACGCCCGGGCCGATCACGCCGATCCTGCCCCGGACGGCGCCGGCGGGGAGCAGATGCAGCGCGAAATGCCGGTCGCCAAACTTGACCGTGTGTCCCGCGTTGTGGCCGCCGTGGTAGCGGGCGACGACGTCGAAGCGGTCCGAGAGCAGGTCGATGATCTTCCCCTTGCCCTCGTCCCCCCACTGACCGCCCAGGATGGCGACGACCTTCACCGCGGCCCCTCCCTCCGCGCCGGACAGCGCGACCGACGTCTGTTGAAAAACGAGGCAGGGTACCACCGGGGAGAGCGGCCGTGCAGGCCGGGACGGTCCAGGACGGGTGTCCAGGTGTCCAGCGGAAGCAAAGCCCGGGAGTGGCAGGCGAAAGCTCCTACAATCGCCGCTCGATGAAAACCCTGTCCCTTTCCGGATCCGGCCTGCGGCTGCCGGACCTTCGTGACATCGCGGAACGCCGCGTGCGGGTCGTCCTGGCGCCCGCCGCGCGAAAGGCGATCGCCGCCTCCCGGCGGGTCGTCGAGCGCGCCGTGGCGCGGAAGGAGCGTGCGTACGGGCTCACGACGGGCTTCGGGAGCTTCGCCAGCGTGACGGTGCCGGGCGACCTGCTCGAAAAGCTCCAGAGGAACCTGGTGCGCAGCCACAGCGCGGGAGTCGGCGAGGCGCTTCCCGACGCGGCGGTGCGAACGATGATCGCGCTCCGAGTGAACGCGCTGGCGAAAGGGTATTCCGGGATCCGGGCGTCGACGGTCGACGCGCTGCTCGGCATGCTCGCCGCGGATGTCCTTCCCGTCGTGCCCGCGCGCGGGTCCGTCGGCGCTTCGGGCGACCTGGCGCCTCTCGCGCACCTCGCCCTCGGACTGATCGGCGAAGGCCGCGCCCGGGTGGCCGGGCGCGAGCTCTCGGCGCGCGGGGCGCTCGCCGCCGCCGGGCTCGAGCCCGTGACGCTCGGCGCAAAAGAAGGGCTCGCGCTCATCAACGGCGTTCAGATGTCGGTCGCGGTCGGAGGACTGGCGCTCGACCGCGCCGAGACTCTGGCCCGGATCGCCGACATCGCCGGTGCGGCGTCTCTCGACGCGGCCCGAGGATCCGATGCCGCCTTCGATCCCCGTGTCATTGCGGCGCGGCCGCACCCGGGAGCGATTGCGTCCGCTCGGAACCTGAGGGCGCTCCTCTCGGGCAGCGGAATCCGCGAGTCCCACCGCGGCTGCGGGCGGGTGCAGGACAACTACTCCCTTCGCTGCATGCCGCAGGTGCACGGCGCCGCGCGCGATGCCTTCGCCCACGCGCGCCAGGCGCTCGAACGGGAGATGAACAGCGCGACCGACAACCCGCTCGTCTTTCCTGCCGGAGGCGAGATCATCTCCGGCGGAAACTTTCACGGCGCGCCCGTCGGCCTGGTTCTCGATTACGCGGCGATCGCGGCGACGGACCTCGCCTCGATCTCCGAGCGGCGCATCGAGAAGCTGTTGAACCCGGCCCTGTCGGACCTGCCGGCGTTTCTCGTCGCGGAAGGCGGTCTGAACTCCGGCCTCATGATGGCGCAGGTGACGGCCGCCGCGCTGGTGTCCGAGTCGAAGACGCTGTCGCATCCCGCCTCGGTCGACTCGATCCCCACGTCCGCCGACAAGGAGGACCACGTTTCGATGTCTCCGATCGCGGCCCGCAAGCTCGCGGCGATAGTCGACAATCTCGAGCGCGTCCTCGCCATCGAGATTCTGGCCGCGTTTCAGGCCATGGAATTTCATCGCCCGGTGCGTTCCTCCCGACCCCTCGAGACCCTCCGGCGGGCGTTCCGCCGGGTCGTGCGGCCCTGGAACGAGGACCGGGTTCTCGCGCCGGACCTCGAGACGGCCCGGCAGTTCCTGTCGAGCGACGCGATGGCTCGCCTGGCGGGAACGCTGGAATAGCCAGTCATCAGTCGTCAGTATTCAGTTCTGAGTCGGGGACCAGCCTTCGGGACTGACAACTGAAAACGGAGAACCGATAACCGTTACACTTTCCCCCGTGCCCGCCTCGATTGCGCCCCGAACGATTCGCGCCGCCCGAGGCGCGACGCTTCGGTGCCGCGGGTGGCAGCAGGAAGCCGCCCTCCGGATGCTCGAGAACAACCTCGATCCGGACGTCGCTGAAAAACCCGACGAGCTGATCGTCTACGGGGGCACGGGCAAGGCCGCCCGCAACTGGGAGGCCTTCGACCGGATCGTCGAGACGCTCAGGAGACTGGAAGACGACGAAACTCTGCTGGTCCAGTCCGGGAAGCCCGTCGGAGTCTTCCAGACGCACGCGGACGCGCCGCGGGTCCTGATCGCGAACTCCCTCCTCGTGCCCGCGTGGGCGACGGGAGAGGAGTTCCGGCGGCTCGAGGGTCTCGGTCTCACGATGTACGGCCAGATGACGGCGGGCTCGTGGATCTACATCGGGAGCCAGGGAATCCTTCAGGGCACGTTCGAGACCTTCGCCGCGGCCGCCGAGCACGAATTCGGAGGAGATCTCGCCGGCAGACTCGTCGTCACGGCGGGGCTCGGCGGAATGGGAGGAGCCCAGCCGCTCGCCGCGACCATGAACGGCGCCGTGGCTCTGATCGCCGAGGTCGATCCCGAGAGAATCGAGCGGCGCCTGCGGACGCGGTATCTCGACGTCCGCGAAGTGACGGTGGACGGCGCCATCGACCGGGCGCTCGCGGCGCGCGAACGCCGGGAGGCGATCTCGATCGGGGTACGCGCCAACGCCGTCGAGCTGCTCGAGCGTCTCCTCCTCCGCGGCATCGTGCCGGATCTCGTGACCGATCAGACCTCTGCGCACGACGAGCTCGCCGGCTACGTCCCTGAGGCCCGTCCGGATGAAGACGTCGTGCGGCTGCGGGAGACCGATCCCGCCGAATACGTCCGACGCTCGTACGACACCATGGCCCGCCACGTCCGCGCGCTGCTCGAGCTCCAGCGGCGCGGCGCCGTCGTCTTCGACTACGGCAACAACCTCCGCGGGCAGGCCCGGAAGGGCGGCGTCCCGGACGCGTTCGACATCCCGGGATTCGTGCCCCGGTACATCCGGCCGCTGTTCTGCGAGGGAAAGGGCCCGTTCCGCTGGGCGGCGCTCTCGGGCGATCCCGCGGACATCCTCGCGACGGACCGTGCCCTCTTGGACCTCTTCCCGGAGAACGCCGCCCTCGCGCGCTGGCTCAAGCTCGCGGAGGAGCGGGTCGCCTTTCAGGGACTGCCGGCGCGGATCTGCTGGCTCGGCTACGGGGAGCGCGACCGCGCCGGACTGGCGTTCAACGAGCTCGTCGCCACTGGCGGCGTGAAGGCCCCTATCGTGATCGGCCGCGACCATCTCGACGCGGGCTCCGTCGCGTCTCCGAACCGCGAGACGGAAGGCATGCGGGACGGATCCGACGCGATCGCCGACTGGCCGATCTTGAACGCCCTTCTCAACACCGCGTGCGGCGCGAGCTGGGTTTCCGTGCACCACGGAGGCGGCGTCGGGATCGGCAACTCGATCCACGCGGGCATGGTGGTCGTCGCCGACGGGACCCCCGCCGCGGCGCGGCGCCTGTCGTGCGTCCTGAAAGCGGATCCGGGCACGGGCGTCATGCGCCACGCGGATGCGGGATACCCGGAGGCGATCGCCACCGCGAAGGCGCGGGGAGTCGATCTCCCGTCGCTCTAGACCGCACGGCAGGCGTGGTTCGGGGCCGGCGGGCGCCTCTCGTCGCGGCGGCGATCGGCTTTCTCGCGCTCGCGTTCGCCGACGGATGGATCTTCGGCGGCGGGCAGGAGTCGGGGGGACATCCTCCGCGCGCTCTCGAAAGCGCGCTCGGGCAGGAGACGGCGTCGCTTGCCGCACGCGCGCGAGCCTTCGGCGCCCGGCCCGACGTGTCGCGGTCCCTCCAGGGCGGAGGCGTCGCGATCGATCGCCTCACGCTTTTTTCGGCCGCGCGGCAGGCGGTCGAGGGGGCGCCGAGCGGAACCTGGATCGCCCTGACCGACCCCGCGGGAGCCGCCCATGCGTGGTGGGGAGACGCGCCCGCGAGCCTCGCCGGATTTCAGGAGCGCGACGGGCTCGGAACGCGGTGGTCCGCGACCCGGCTCACGCTCATCGCGCGCGTCTCGCTTCCCGGAGAGCCGCAGTCCGGTGTCGTCTACTGCGCCCGCACGCTTCCCCTCGAGGCGCCCGAGTTCGCCCGGGCGCTCGGTGTGCGCGGCGCCTCCGAGCGGTGGGCGCCCGCCGCGGCGCCGCCGGCCGAGCCGGCCGCGCCGCTGCGCGACGCCGCCGGGCAGCCCCTGCTGGTCCTCGAACGCGCCGGCGGCGGCCTGCCCGCCCCCGCGCGCGGACGGCGAATCGCCCTCTGGATCGCGGTGGCGGCCGCGCTCTTCCTGATCGGGCGCGGCGATAATCCCGAGCGCGTCGGGGCGGCGCTCTTCCTTCTCTTTCTCGCGGCGGAGATCGTCGTTTCGGACCGCCTTCGCGTCTCGGGCCTCGCTCGGACCTGGCTCTTCGGGGCGGGGCTCGCCTTGCTGCCGAAATCGCTGGCTATTCTCCGCGAAGACGCCCGCGCGCCCCGGCGAGAGGTCCGTCTCACAGCCGCCTATGCGCTGTTCGTGCTCGCTCTCCTGGCCGCCCAGCTCGTCCAGCCGCCGGGACTCGGCTCGCGGCTCGGCGGTTCGCCCGCGGCTCTGCTCCGGCTCGCCGGGCTCACGGCGCTCGTTCTCTCGGCGCTCGCGATCGCCGCGTCCGCGGCCCGCGCCCCGTCGCGCGGAGGGGGGCTCGGGCCGGCGATCGCGGTGCCGGCCGTATCTCTCGGCGGCGGCCTCGCCCTCGTCTCGGCCGCGCCCGGTTTCCTCGTCGCCGCCGTGGCGGCGGCGGTCGCCGCGTTCCACCTGTGGAGCCGCGCCATCGCGGAGGTGCGCGCGCGAGGCACGCTCTCCGGCCCCAGGCTCGTCGCGGGCACCGCGCTCCTCGTCGTCCTCGCCGCCTCGACCCTTTCCGAGCACGCCCGCGTGGTGGCGAACATGCGGCGAGCCGCGTCCGTGCGGATTCCGGACCCGGCCCGGCCTTCCGCGGACGCCGCATTCACGGCGGAGCGTGCGGCCGAGCGCGTGCGTTCGCTGGACCTGGAGAAGACTCTGCCGGCGCCGCTCGACAGGACGGACCTCTCGGACCTCGCTTACCGCATCTGGAAAAATGGCGAGCGGCCGTCGGGGCCGCCGGCCGTGAGCTCCTACGAAGTCTTCGACCTCGGCGGGCGCGCCCGGAGCAAGTTCTCGATCATCCCCGAGCCGGAATTCGGAAAGCGGACTCCGGACGGCCCCGTCCACATCGATCGCTTCGACCTCGCGGTCGTCCGGCGCGACGTCGATTTGAGCGCGGGCGGGCGCCGCTGGGGCACCGTCGTTCTGAAGGTGGCGGACTGGCCCGAATGGGAGCCGCTTCCACCCCGGATCGAGTTTTATCGCCGCGTCGTGCTCGGCATTCGCGAAGAGGCGGGATCCGAGCGCGAGACGCCGCCGAAGACCGTCCTCGCCACGTACGCTCGCGACGGCGCCCGGCGCGACGAGGGTCCGCCTCTGAAGCCCATGCTGCTCGAAGCGCTGCGGGCGTCCGATCAGGCAATTCCGATCCACCTGACGTTCGCCGGAAACGACCTGTGGGGGGAGGTGCGGCCCATACCGGACGGCTACCGGCTGGTCGCGATTCCGGGACCGGATTTTCTGGGACGTCTTCTGACGGCGGCGCTCCTGCTTCCGGGAATCGCGCTGCTCTCCGGGATCTCGGCATTGCTGTTTCTCTGGAGGCTCGTCGCGGCGCGCCGCACCGGGGAGGAGGCGTTTCCGACGGGCCCGCGCACCTTCCGCGGCAGGCTGGTCGGGATGTTCCTGCTGGTCGTGATGATCCCGCTGATGGCCGTCACGTTCTTCCTGCGGACCACGATCGTGCAGCGATCCGTGCGCGACACCTTCGAGCACGCGCGCACGGGCCTCGAGACGGCGCGCAAGGTGCTCGACGATTACCTGCCGTCCGCGACGGGCGGGCACGGGAGCCTGGTGTCGCTGGACGACGAGATCCTCGCCTGGCTCGCGAACGCGGTCGACTATGACCTCTCCGTTTACGCGCCGGACTCGAGCCTCCTGGCCACCTCGCGGCGCGACCTCTATTCCGCGGGCCTCGTGCCCGATCGCGTTCCGGCCGCGGCGTACGTCGCGATCGGGCTGTCGGGCTCCGGCCAGCAGACGGGCTCCCGGCCCGTGTCGGGCAGCCGCCTCGAGGAGATCACCACGAACCTGACGTCCGTTCCCGGAGCGCCCGGCGTTCGAAGCCCCGCGTTGCTCTCGATCCTTCTCCTGCCACAGCAGCGGGTGGCCGAAGCCGAGGCGGCGCAGTTCACCGCCGCCGTCTCCGCGTTCAGCCTTCTCGTCTTTCTGTTTTCGGCGCTCGTCGCGAGCCGGCTCGCGGTGCGCGTCGCGCGGCCCGTCGCTGACCTGGTCGCCGGCACGCGAGCGGTTGCCGCGGGAGACTTCGCGCCGCGGCTCGCCGAGCCCCCGGACGAGGAGCTTCGCGAGCTCGTCCGCGCCTTCCTGTCGATGTCCCGAAGCCTGAAGGAGCACACGGAGGCGCTCTCCGCCGAGAAGGAGCGGCTCGCCACCCTCCTCGCGCATCTGACGGCAGGAGTCGTCGCCTATCGTGAGAACGGCTCCGTCGTCCTGGCGAACCCCGCGGCGGCGGGCCTCGGAGGCGGAACGCCGGACGGCGCCACCCTCGAGGAGGTCTTCCCCGGACGCGCGATGGCCGTCGTTCGCAGCGTTCTGTCGGACGACTCTGTATCCTTGTCCTCAGTGGAAATCGAGCCCCGGCCCGGGGAGCGGTGGCGGATCGTCACGGTTCCTCTTCCCCTCGGCGGCGAGGGCACCCGCATGGCGGTGCTCGAAGATGTATCCGACGTGGTCCGGTCCAATCGTCTCGCCGCCTGGGCCGAGATGGCGCGGATCATCGCCCACGAGATCAAGAACCCCCTGACGCCGATCCGGCTCTCGGTCGAGCATCTGCGCGAGGTCTGGCGGCGCGGCTCGGACAACTTCGAGGCCGTGCTCGACGAGTGCGTCGCCAACGTCCTGCGGCAGACCGAGGAGCTTCGCCGGTCCGCGTCCGAGTTCTCGGATTACGCGCGCCTGCCGGCGCCGGAAATTCAGCCGACCGACGTCTCCCGCCTGGCTTTGGAGGCGGCCGCCGCCTACGCCGGCGCCGCGGGGATCGAATGGGACCTGCAGATCGAGCCGAAGATGACGGCGAACGCGGACCCGAGGCTCCTCGGCCGCGTGTTCTCGAACCTGATCGGCAACGCCGTCGAAGCCCTGACCGGAACGCCCGGACGGATCCGGGTGATCGCGCGCCCCTCCCGCAACCACGCGGAGATCGCCGTCGAGGACACCGGACCCGGAGTCGTTTCCGAGATTCTGCCGCGGCTCTTCGATCCCTACTTTTCGGCCAAGAGCGGAGGCACCGGGCTCGGCCTCGCGATCGCGAAGAAGATCGTGGAGGAGCATGGCGGAAAAATCCGCGCCGAGAACCGGCCGGAGGGAGGATTTCGCGTGAGCTTCGATCTCCCGCTTCTCGAACGGTCCGAGGTTCCCGCTTGAGCCCGTCCCGATGGCCGAGCGCCGCATGGCAGATCAGCGCCGCATGGCAGAAAAGCTCCGCAGCGCAGAAAAGCGCCGCAGGGCAGGCAGCCGCAGGGCGAAAACACCGACCGGCGCTCCTCGCGGCGGCGCTCCTCCTCCTTCTCGCGCCCGGGTGCGCCCGACGCGCGTCGCAAAACGCCGCGCGGCTGCCGGCCGGGGACGCGGTCTGGCTCCGGGACGGCAGCGCCGAGCCGGGCAACGGGATCGAGACCGGGATGGCGCGCGCAGGGTTCGCCTCCGTGTTCCTTCCCGCGGCGGCGGTGACGCACGCCGGCGGGCTCTGGACCGCCACGCCTGCGGAGCGGCCGCCGGAGCCGTTTCAGAAGCTGCCCGTGACCCTGGTTCTCTCCGTCAGCCGCGGGTCTCCGGCCCCGCTCGCCGATCCGGCGGGCGCGACGGCGCTCGCGGACGCGCTCTGGATCGCGGCAAAGTCGCCGCTCGAGAACGCGGCGAAGTATGGCCGGGTGCGCGGCATCCACCTGGACGTGTCGTTCGCCGCGTCGGAGTCTCTCTCCTGGGCGAAGGCCGTCGAGGGGTTCCGCGCGCGGCTGCCGCGGGCGATGCTGCTCACCTGGACCCTTCCGTTTTCGCCGGACGAGCCTCAGAAGGAGGCCTTTCAGAAGATCGCCGCCGCGACGGACGGCGCGATCGCGGTCATCTTCGGCGAAGGCTCGACGTCGGATCCGGCGGCGGCGGATCAGCTGGGCGTCCCCTGGCTCGCCGGCTACTCGCCGTCGGCTCGAGGGCGTTCAACGCCGGCGGGCCAGGCGGAGCGCGCCCTGCCGGAGTCGGTTTTCGCGCGCCTCACCGACGACCCCGGGGTGGAGTTCTCCCACGACCTCTCTCTGAAGGAAGACTCCGCTTCGTCGTTCCTCCTGACGCCGCACCGGCCGGTCGCGGCCGGCGACCTGCGTTTCGCCGCCGGGGAGCGGGTCGTCTTCCGACAGCCTGCCGTCTCCGATCTCGTGTACCACCTCGGCGCGGATCTCGCCGGGCGGAGGTCGGTCAAAGGGCGCGTCGTGATCGTGAACGGCCGCGCCGAGGCCGACCGCATCTTCACTGTCGCCGCGTTGAACGACATCCTGCTCGGGCGGCCCTTGGGCGCGGACTTGCGCGTGACGCTCGAGCCCGGCCGCGGCGGGGTCGAGGTGGCGGCCGAGAATCCTACGCCGAACGCGTCCGTCGTCTCACGCACTTCGAATTGGGTGGAAGTCGATTTTCCGTCCGGCGGAATTTCCGACGTTCGAGCCGGCGGCTTCGACCGGTTCGAGGTGTTCGGCCCCGATGGGCAGGCCGTCACTCTCGGCCGCGCCACGCGCGTGCGCTTCTTCGAGACCCTCGTGGGACCCGGCGAGAAGATCGCCCCGGCGCGTGTTGTCCTGCGCAAGCCGCCGCCGAAAGACTGCTGCGCGCACCGGATTCACCTGATCTCGTCGGCCGGACCCGAAGTGGCGAGGGAGGGGAGTTAGCTGTCAGCTGTCAGCTGTCAGCCGGGAGCGGAACACTCGAGGCTGAACGCTCAACGCTCGACCGTCTTCCTCCGCCTCCTCAAAAATCCCCACACCTTCCCGATAGGTCCCGACGCCGCGAAGAGGCCGGCTAGGGCCAGCAGCGTCGGATAAGCGCTGTAGGCGATGGCCATGAAGAAGACGGCGATCGCCGGAAGGATCCAGGCGGGCCGCCGACGCCGCAGATCGAGGTCCTTGAAGGAGCGATACTTGATCGTCGAGATCATCAGGTACGAGAGGAGAATCGTCACGATCAGGACGCCCGTCATCCACACCCTGTCGACCAGAGGCTCGGGGGTCGCGAGAACGAGCGTGCAGACCGTTCCGGCCGCCGCCGGAATCGGGAGGCCGACGAAATACTTCTTGTCCGCGATCTTCGTCTGAATGTTGAACCGCGCGAGGCGCATCGAGCCGCAAACGACGAAGAAGAACGAGACCGCGAGCCCGAGGCGATGAAAATCCGCCAGCCCCCACGAGTACACGAGGATGGCGGGAGCGACGCCGAAGGAGACCAGGTCCGCCAGGGAGTCGTACTCCTCGCCGAACTCGGACGCGGAATTGGTCAACCGGGCGATCCGGCCGTCGAGCATGTCGAGGATCGCCGCGAGGATGATCAGCAGCGCGGCCCGCTCGAAGGTGCCGTTGATCGAGCTCCAGAGCGAGAGATAGCCGCAGAAGAGGTTCCCGACCGTAAACAGGGTCGGCAGGACGAAGAGACCGCGCGAAAGCCGCTCTTTGGAGAGCCGGCGCCGCCGCGGCCGGAGGACTTCCGTGGCCGCGGGGTCGAGCGGTGTGTCGCTCACGCGCGCGCCGGAGGCCGGCCGCCGCGGCCGGGGGCGGGCGGCGGCCACTGCGCGAGGCCGGTCAGGCCGGCGCGCACCTTCTCTCCCTTTCGAACGAGGACGACCGCGCCGTCGGGGACGAACAGATCGACGCGGGACCCGAAGAGGATGATCCCGATCCTCTGCGCCCTCTCGAGCGGGTCGCCGGGCTTCGGATAGAAAATGATCCGGCGGGCGATGGCGCCCGCGATCTGCTTGAAGGCGACCTTCCCTCCGCTGGCCTCCAGGGTGATCAGATTCTGCTCATTCTCGTGGGACGCCTTTTCGGCGAAGGCGGCGAGCTTCCTGCCCGGCGAATAGGCGTAGTCGGCGACGAGCCCCGAGACCGGTGCGCGGTTCACGTGGACGTTGAACACCGACATGAAGATCGAGATCCGGGTCCCCGCGCCGGGTGGCGCCTCCGCCGCGGGGCCGATCGAGAGGATGGTGCCGTCGGCGGGGGAGACGATGATTTCGGGGCCGGCGACGGGCCGGCGCTCCGGGTCCCGGAAAAAGGACATGAGGAAGAGCGTGGGAGCCCCGAGCGCCACGGCCCAGATCGGATGTCCTGTTGCGGCCGCGAGGACCGTCAACAGAAGAGGGGGAAGGATGAACTTCCATCCCTCGCGAGCGAGGGGGAACTTCAGTGCGTGACCCCTTCGCGTCGAGTCCGCGCGATCGCCTCCATTCGGTCTTTCAGGGCGAGCTTTTCCTTCTTCAGGCGTTTCTCCTCGATTTCTTCGGCTTCCGATAGGGAAGCTCTTCCGGCGAGGTCCTGCAGGCGGTGCTCGTGATCCTGATGGGCGTCCTGGAGGCGGCGGTACTCTGCGTCGACTTCCGTCAAAGACTCCGTCGAGTATTCCATCGGCTCGAACCTCCTTTTTCTGTTTCGGGGTAGAGCAAAAGGAAGGCCACTCGCCCGAGTCTAACCACCAACGACCGGGGGTTCAAGAACCTTCGGAGGAACCCCGCGCCAGGCCATTAAGTTATTTTATTTGAAGGGTTTTCTTCCAGCGCCAGCACCATCGCGTAGGCGTCCTCGCCATCCTGGTAATAGGACTTTCTTCGGTACGCCTCGCGAAACCCGTAGGAGCGGTAGAACTCGCGCGCCGGCAGGTTCGAAAGCCGAACCTCCAGGGTCACCGCGGTCGCCCCGACGCTCCGGGCCCGGGAGAGTGCGTCCTCCAGGAGCCGGCGCCCGTGGCCCAGGTTGCGCAGCCGCGGATCGGTCGCAATCTTGTTGATGTGAAACTCCTCGTACAGCGAGACGGCGAAGAGATACCCGCCGACCCGCGGCTCGGAGTCGCGCCCGCCGACGAGGACGCGCGCGTAGCGGTACGGCTCGTCGAGCTCCGCCGCGAAGAACTCCCGCTTCCACGGCACGAGGAACGACTCCCGTTCGATTCGCGCGATCTCGTCCAGGTCTTCCACCCGCGCCGGCGCCACGGCGTACGTGGACGGGCTCGGGTTACGAAGCGCCACGCTTCTCCTCGGCGGCGCTCGGCCGCGAGTAGATCGCCGCGAAGCTCGCCGCCGGGCTGTCCGCCGGCCGGCGCGCCACCGCGAGGGCGAGCGCGCGGGACACCGGCGTCTCGAGCGGCACCGATCCGGGGCCCGCCAGGTCCGGGGGAGCAGAGGCATACGGAAGGCCGTCGAACGCCCGCACGGCGGCGTCCGCCGCCAGGGCCCGCGCAGCCGCCGCGAGAGGAATCGCGCGCGGCCCCGTCATGTCGAACGCCTGCCAGACGATCTCCTGTCGCCCGGCGTCGAGCGCCGCCGCGAGGCGCGGCCGGCCGGGAGCACGAGCGGCCTCCGCGATCGCTTCGAGCGTCGACACGGATTCGACCGGGCAGCCGAGCGCGCGCCCGAGCCCCCACGCGGTGGCGAGGCCGACGCGGACGCCGGTGAACGAGCCCGGACCGGCGCACACCGCGATGCGCGCGCAATCGGACAACGAGAGGCCGGCCCGCGAGAAACACGACTCGATGCCGGCGAGGAGATGTTCCGATGCGTGGCGGTCGGTGGGTAAGAGCTCGTCGAACGCGGTTTCGCCCACGAGAAGCGTCACGGCCGGCGAGGGGCTGGCCGTGTCGAGAGCGAGGATCGAAATCGTCCGCAATGGATTCGCCGTTCCGAACCGGTATGCTAACCCCGATCATCCATGGGAACCCCCGGAAGACGAGCCCTCACGCCCTTTCTCCGCGAGCAGGCCGGGAGGCCGGCGCGATGAGTACCAGCACGAGCACGAGCCTGAACGCGCGCGCGACGCCGATGCTGCGCCAGTACTTCGAGATGAAGAGCCGCGCGCCGGACGCGATCCTCTTCTACCGGATGGGCGACTTCTACGAGATGTTCTTCGAGGACGCGCGCGAGGCCGCGCCCATCCTCGGCATCGCGTTGACGGCGCGCAACCGCGATTCCGACATCGAAGCGCCCATGTGCGGCGTCCCGTGGCAGAGCGCCGACCATCACATCGCCCGGCTCGTCGCCTCCGGCCGGAAGGTCGCGGTCTGCGACCAGATGGAGGACGCGCGCGCCGCCAAAGGGCTCGTGCGCCGGGACATCACCCGGATCGTCACCCCCGGGACCGTCCTCGACGCCGAGTCTCTCGTCCCGGCCGCAGCCTCCTACCTGGCGGCGCTGCTCCCGCCGGAGGGCCCAAACGCGATGCGCGCCGACGCGGAGTGGGAGGCCTCTTTCCTGGATCTCTCGACGGGCCGCTTCTTCGCGGGCCTTCTCCCCGCCGCCCGCCTGGCGGACGCCCTCGCGCTGTTTCGCCCGAGGGAAGTGCTTCTTCCCGAGGGGGCCTCCGCGCCCGTGCCCAGGGGAGCGGCGGAGAGCCGGCGGCCCGGGGCGTGGTTCGACGCCTCGGCGACGAAGCGTGCGAAGCCCGAGGCTCCGGGAGGAGCAGCAGCCGCCGCCGCCCTCGCGTACGCGGGAGAGATGCGGCCCCGAGGCGCGGAGCACATCGGCCCGCCGGAGCCGCTGCGCTTCGGCGAGCGGATGGGGCTCGACGCGTCCGCCATCGCCACTCTCGAGATCTTCGAATCGTCCGACGGGTCCACGGACCACAGCCTGTGCGCGCTCCTCGACCGCACCCGCACGCCCCTCGGGGCCCGGGCTCTTCGCGACGCCCTCGCCCGGCCTTCGACGGACCCGGTCGAGATCGAGGCGAGGTGGGAGGCGGTCGAAGAGCTCGTGACGCGCCCCGACCTGCGCGAGGGACTTCAGGCGGCACTCCACGGCATCGGAGACCTCGAGCGCCGCTTCGCCCGGATCTCGACCGAGACCGCGGGGCCTCGGGAAGTCGCGGCCTGGTCGGCCGGCCTCGACGCGATTCCCCTGTTGAGGGAGGCCGGCGCTCCGCTGTTCTCGACGCGTCTTCGCGCGCTCCTGGACGGTTTGCCCGACGTCTCCGATCTGTCGGCTCGCGTGCGGTCCACGATCGCTCCCGAGCCTCCCATTCTCGTCTCCGCCGGCGGCGCGATCCGAGACGGCGCCGACTCCGAGCTCGATGCGCTCCGAGGCCTCCGCCGCGACGCCCAGGGCGCGCTGCTCGCGATCGAGGCGGAGGAGCGACGCCGGTCCGGTATCTCCAATCTGCGCATCCGGTACAACCGCGTGTTCGGCTACTCCCTCGAAGTCGGCCATGCGCACCGCGACCGCGTGCCGGCCGACTGGATCCGGAGGCAGTCTCTCGCCAACGCGGAGCGATTCGTCACGCCGGCATTGAAGGACCTCGAGGAGAAGATCCTCGGCGCGGAAGAGAGAATCGGTGAAATCGAGGACCGCATCTACGGTGAGCTGCTGCGCGATCTCTCGGCGGGTGGGCCCCGCGTCGCGGCCGCCGCCTCGGGCGTGGCGGCGATCGACGTCACCGCGAGCTTCGCGGAGACCGCCGCCTCGGGGCGCTGGGTCCGCCCGAAGCTCTCGACGCGCGCGCGCCTCTGCCTGGCGGACGCCCGCCATCCCATCGTCGAAGCCGTTCGCCGCGAGGAGCCCTTCATCCCGAACGACTGCGATCTGTCTTCGGAGAAACGGATCCTCCTCGTTACCGGGCCGAACATGGGCGGCAAGTCCACATACCTCCGTCAGGTGGCGACCGCCGTGCTCCTGGCCCAGGCGGGCTCGTTCGTCCCCGCGTCGCGCGCCGAGTTGTCGATCTTCGACCGCATCTTCACGCGTGTCGGGGCGTCGGACCACCTTTCGCGCGGCGAATCGACGTTCATGGTGGAAATGCTCGAGGCCGCTGCGATCCTGAGGGGAGCGACGTCGAAGAGCCTGGTGATCCTGGACGAAGTCGGCCGCGGCACTTCGACCTTCGACGGGCTGTCCATCGCGTGGGCTCTCGTCGAGCACCTGCACGACGTTCCCGAGAAGAGCGGGTTCGTGCTCTTCGCCACGCACTACCACGAGCTCACGGAGATCGCGCTCGTCCGGCCGGGCGTCGCCAACGCGACGATGGCCGTCAAGGAGATCGACGGGAAGGTCGTCTTCCTCCGAAAGGTGATCCCGGGAGCGGCCGACCGCAGCTACGGGATTCAGGTGGCGGAGCTCGCCGGGATCCCGCGGGACGTCATCGCCCGCGCGCGCGAGGTCCTCTCCAATCTCGAAAAGCAGGAGCTGGACGTCCAGGGCGCGCCCGTCATCGCACGCCACGCCGGAGCGAGCGCCGGCGACGGGCAGATCCTCCTGTTCTCCTCCGACGAAGGGCTGGTGCTCGAGAAGCTGCGCGAAGTGGATGTGAACCGGCTGACCCCGATCGCCGCGCTGTCTCTGCTCGCCGCGCTGCAGGAGAGGTTGAAGGGCCCGCTTTCGTGACGGGGTTTGCCCCGGCGAGCCGGCTCTTCGGCGTCGGCATCGCCGGGGCCGCGATGACGGAAAAGGAGAGGGGGATTCTCGAGCGGTTCCCTCCCTGGGGCGTGATTCTCTTTCGCCGGAACATCGAGACGCCGGACGGGGTCCGATCCCTCGCGCGCGAGATCTCCCGCCTGCCCGGCCCGCCGCTTCTGTGCATCGACCAGGAGGGGGGCCCGGTCGACCGGTTCCGCGATCTCTTCGGGCGGTCGATCTCCTTTCACGACGCCGCCCGGGCCGGCCTCGCCCGGGAGGCGGGAGCGCTCGCCGGAGAGGCCTGCCGTGCGCTCGGTTTCAACATCGACCTGGCGCCCGTGGTCGACCGCGATCTCCCTGGCGCCTCCGAGAGGTTTCTCGCCGGACGGTGCGCGTCGGCCGAGCCCGAGGAGATCGTCGCCGCGGCGACCGCTTTTCTCGAAGGTCTTCACGGCCGGGGAATCGCAGGATGCGTCAAGCACTTTCCCGGCCTCGGGCGAGGCGATCTCGACACGCACCAGGCCCTGCCTTTTCTTCGGGACGACCCGGAGGAGGAAGCCAAGGACCTCGCGCCGTTCGCCGCCACGATGGACCTGGCGGGAGCGGTGATGATCTCCCACGCCGCCGGTCCCGAGGGCCTTCCCGCGAGCCTTTCTCCCGGCCGCGCGACGGCGCTCCTCCGCGGCGTGATGGGATTTACGGGGGCGTCTTTCTCGGACGATCTCGAGATGGGGGCTCTCGCGTCCTTTGGAGAGATGCCCGACCGCTGCGCCGAGGCATCCCGCGCCGGATGCGATCTTCTTTTCGTGTGCAGCCGGATACTCGAGTATCCGGATTGCGCCGAGCGCGTCGACATCGAGGTTTCCGGAGACCGGCGCCGGGAGGCCGCCGAGCGGCTCGCCGCCTACGCGCGGAGAGCCGCGGAGCGCCGTGCGGCGGCGCGCGGTCCCGTGAGGTCGTTCGAGCACCTGAAGGAAGCGACTCGGATCCTCCACGAGCGCGCGACTTCGGCCTCCTGAGCGAACGGATCGCCTGGTTCGGCGATCCGCTGCGACGTCTCCCTCTCCCCGGGCCCGGGGAGAGGGATATGACGTGTCGCCTGCTGATTCCGCCCGACTCTGCCGTCGACGGCTCGCGGCGCTCTAGAACGGAACGTCGTCGTCGTCGACGGGCGCTTCCGCGACCTCGCTCACTTCGCGCGGGCCCGGCGCGGGCGACGCGCCGCGGGCCCCGTCCGGACGCGGCGACAGCATGACGACGTTGTTCGCCTTCACCTCCGTCTTGTACCGCTTCTGACCGTTCTGGTCCTCCCAGCTTCGGGTCTGGAGGCTGCCTTCGACGTAGACCATCTTGCCCTTGTGAAGGTACTCGCCGCAAATCTGTGCGAGCTTCTCCCAGGCCACCACGTCGTGCCACTCCGTCTTCTCCTGCCGCGCGCCCGAGCTGTCTTTCCAGTTCGTGGTGGTCGCGACCGAGAAGCGCGCGAGAGAGGTTCCCTGCGGGGTGGTTCGAATCTCCGGGTCTTTGCCGAGGTTTCCGATCAGGATCACTTTATTGACGCTCGCCATGTGTTCTCCTCCTTCTCAGGTGCTCCGAACATTAATTCACTTTCGGCGGGACAGATGATGTCCGAGCGAAAAGAGCTTTCGGGTCTCAGTTTTCAGTTCTCAGTTGAGGGTCCTCAATGTCCTGGTACCCGACTGACGACCGGAAATGCCCGGATCGCCCGTCGTCCGTCTTCCGGTCTCCCTTCTCCGTTGCGTGTTTCTGCCGTTTCCCGCGGCCGCCCGGTTCATACCGGCAACTGAAAACGGACAACTGATAACTTCTTCGGTTCATGTCCTCGGAGTCATCTCAGGAGACCCGCGGGCGGATCGTCCGGTCCGCTTCCGTCATCACTCCCTTGACGCTGCTCTCCCGGATCACGGGATACGTCCGCGACAAGGCGATCGCGCTGCTTCTCGGAGCGGGCACGCGTTCGGACGCGTTTCTCGTGGCCTTCCGGATCCCGAACATGCTCCGGGAGATCATCGGCGAGGGCGCGATGTCCTCCGCGTTCATTCCCGTCTACGCGGAGGTCGCGGAGACGCGGTCGGACGAGGAGGCGCGGGTCTTCGTCGGACGCGCGATCGGGACGTTCTCGCTCATCCTCGCGGGCCTCACCGTCGCCGGAATCGTCTGCTCTCCCATCCTGGTGGATCTCCTGGCGCGGGACTACCGGACGATCCCGGGCAAGTTCGAGCTGACGGTCGTCCTGAACCGCTGGATCTTCCCGTACGTGATGCTCGTCTCGCTCTCGGCGTTCTGCCAGGCGGTGTTGAACGCCCGGCACCGGTTCGCGGTGGCCGCCGCCGCCCCCATCTTCCTGAACGTCGCGATGATCTTCGGCGCAGCCGTCATCGCGCCCCGGTTGTCCGAGCCAACCTACGGGCTGGCCGCCGGGGTGCTGCTGGGAGGCGTCCTTCAGATCGCGGTCCAGGCGCCGTCGCTCCTCCGGCTGCGGGCAGTCGGCCGCCCGGCCCTCGGCTGGAAAGACCCGGCGGTGCGCTCCGTCCTGCTGCTCATGACGCCCCGCCTCTTCGCGTACGGCATCAACACGATCAACGGGGTGATCTCGACGCGGTTCGCCTCGGGCCTCGGCAACGCCAGCGTGTCGCATCTCTACTACGCCAACCGTCTGAAAGAGCTCGTGCTCGGAGGGTTCGCCGTCTCGGTCGCGACCGCCATCCTTCCTCTCCTGGCGCGGCAGGCCCTTTCCGCGGACCGCGACCCCTTCAAGTCGAACCTCGCGTTCGCACTCAGGCTGATCGCGTTCGTGACTGTGCCGGCGACGGTCGGACTGATCCTCCTCCGGATCCCCATCGTGCGCGTCCTCTTCGAGGGCGGGCGCTTCGGGCCCGGAGACACCGCGCCGACCGCGGATGCCCTCGCCGCGCTCTCGGCCGGTCTCCTCTTTTTCGCCGGAGTCCGCGTCGTCGTCCCGGCGTTCTACGCCCTGAAGGACACGCGTCTTCCGGTCGTCGCCGCCCTCGCGGACTGCGGGGTGTTCGTCGTCCTCTGCACCCTGTGGACGAAGCCCCTCGGGCTCGCCGGAATCGGGCTCGCCGCGTCGGTCGCCGCGTGCGTGAACGTCGTCATCCTTCTCGCGCTCCTCCGGCGCCGGGAGGGGCGGCTGCGGGGACGGGAGGTGGGCACCTCTCTCGCCCGGATCCTGCTCGCGGCCGCCGTCATGGGCGCGGCTCTCGCCCTGGCCGGCCGATGGATCCCGTTCGACACCTGGCGCGGCCTCCGGGGGGCCGGCGCCCTGGCCATCACGATTGGCGCCGCCGCTCTCCTCTACTGGGCCGCGGCCGCGATGCTGGGCTCTCCGGAGCCGGCCGAGATCCGCGCGGTCGCGGGACGCCGACGCGGCGCACCCCCGTCCGGCGGAAGAGGAGGGGCATGATCCCGCCGGAGGCTGCACGCCGATGAGGCTGGTCCTCCAGCGGGTCTCGGAGGCTCGCGTCGACGTTGACGGCCGGACCGTGGGTCAGATCGGGCGGGGACTCGTGGTCCTCCTGGGCGCCGAGGAGGGGGACACCACCGCGGAGGCGGAGGAAGCCGCCCGCAGAGTCGCCGGCCTCCGCATCTTCGAAGATCCCGCCGGAAGAATGAACCTCTCGGTCGCGGACGTGGGTGGAGCGATCCTCGCGGTCTCGCAATTCACGCTCGTCGCCGATCTCTCTCGCGGCCGCCGTCCCGGTTTCGACAAAGCGCTCCGGCCGGAGGCGGCGAAACCCCTCTACGAGCACTTCTGCGCGGCGGCCGAGATCTCGGGCATCCCGGTGCAGCGGGGCATCTTCGGCGCGTGGATGAAGGTCTCGCTGGTCAACGAGGGGCCCGCGACGTTCGTAGTGGATGTAAAGGGACGTTGAGCGTTGAGCGTCGAGCGTCCGTTTCGCGTTTTCCGACGGCTAGCGCCCCAGCTCTCCGAGCGGCACCAGGGTGACGCAGAGAAGGAAGACGGCGAGGCAGACGAGAGCAATCGTCAGGCGTCCCGTCCCGATCGGGGTGTCGTCGTCGTCGACCGGAGGATGCCGCACTCCGAAGACCGCGGCGACGATCGCCGCGAAGATGGCCCACGAGTAGCCGCCTTTCATCGCCGCCGCCAGCGCCAGCAGGAGAGCCGCCAGCGAGAACGCGGGCTGCCGCTTCCCGAGCACGGCCCGCGCGACATGCCCTCCGTCGAGCTGGCCGATCGGGAGAAGGTTCAGAGCCGTCACGAAGAGCCCGAGCCAGGCCGCCATGAACGTCGGGTCTTCGTGGACCGTCGCGCTCGTATAGAGTGCCAGGCCGCTCCACTGCTGCGCCAGGCGGACCGCGAAGGGATATCCGAAGACCATCGTGTCCGCCGTGGGCGGAGTCGCGACGGGTGTGGCGTGCCGCACCCCGTAGAAGAGAAACGGGAGCGTCATGAGAAATCCGGCGAGAGGGCCCGCGGCCCCGACGTCGAGCAGGACGGCCTTGGTCCGGATGGGTTCCTTGATCCGAATCACCGCCCCGAGCGTGCCGAAGATCGTCGGCGCGGGAAGGAAGTAGGGCTTCGTGGCCGCCAGCCCGTAGCGGCGGCACATCCAGTAATGACCCATCTCGTGGGTTCCAAGAATCAGCATCGCAGGAATGGAAAATCGCAGAGCGCCGGGGATTCGGGACGCGAGCGTCGGGCCTGTCGTGAACGAGAACGCGGCGGCGAGCGTGGTCGTCGCGAATGTCAGCAGCAGCAGTCCGAGGTGGACCAGCGGATGCTCGGCATGTCGAAACTGCCAGCGGAGCCATCGCGGCCGGCGAACCGGCGGAGATCCCTCCGGGGGCGCCGGCGGCGCGGGAGTCTCATCCATCGAGAGCCTTTATCTCACGGCAGGCTTTCAGCATTTTTGGGCGCGCGTGGGACGCGCGCACAAAAACGACGCGGCTTCCTTTCCGCGCTGCGCGCGGGGCGCCGCCAGGGATCCGGCACGCACCCGTGTGGCGGAGAGGGGGAACGCGGTCTGATCCCGCACCGCCTGGTCGCGAGGACCGGTCTCGAGTTAGGAGGAAACCGAGGAACGCCGCTCGGGCTGGAGGACGAATCGGGAGAGGACGCTGGCCGCGGAGGCGGTCGCGCGCGCGACCATCGCGAAATCTTCGTAGTGCATCGGCGCGCCCGCGCGATCGGCGTAAAGGAAAGCCGCGACGGAGTCGAGGACGCGGATCGGGAAGATCGCGCAGTCCGGCGGGACGCGTCCGAACAGCTCCTCGAAAGCGCGAGGCCATTCCGAGCGGTCCATCGCGCCGAAGTGAGGGACGCCCGACTCGTGGATCGCCGAGAAGATCGACAGCTCCGTGGAAGGAACGCGGATCGAAGAGACGACGTCCGCAGACAGCCGCTCCCCACGACCCCTCCACCCGGTGACGCCTCCGGTTCCCGCTCCGAGGAGGATCACGCGGGGCAGGGGAAGAAGGGGGCCCTCGAGGATAAAGTCGGCGAGCTCTTCGCGGCTGCGGGCGACGGCCGGCGCGTCCGCCGGTTCTCCCGCGGCCGCCAGCCGCCACATGCCCGCGACCGCTTCATCCTCCTGATCGAACGCGGGAGGAGGCTCGCGGTGCCGCGGGAAGGGGATCGTCGGATCAGTCGCCCGGCGGAACGGCGGGATCGAGGAGGGCACGTCGCGCGTGTGCGCCTCGGAGAGCGCGGGCTCGGAGCCGGCGGGACGCGGGCGGGCACGAAACGCGTTGGTCGGCGGAAGATCCTCTTCTCGAAACTCGATCGGCGCGGGGTCCGGATCGGCGGAGTCCCGGCCGAAGATCGCCGGATTCGAAACGCCCGCCGGAGAGGCCGGGGCCACGTCCGTTCTAGGGCCCTCGGTCAACGCGGAGATGGCCTGACCCACCCAATCGCTCAGCGAATCGTCTGCGGAAAAGGGCGAGCGCGGAACGGCCGGAGTCCCGTTCCCCGACTTCTGCGGGATCGCGGACGCCGTCTCCGGGGCGGCTCCGCCCAGACGGAGGGCGCGGGTGACCTCCTCGGATCCCGTCTCGACCGGCGCCGAAGCGGCCGGGCTCGGGGACGGCGATGCCCCGACGGGGATGCGGATGGACGGCGCGGACGCTTCAGCGCCGGGAGGACCTGAGGCGGGAGCCGCGGCGGCTCCGGCGGCGGGGGCGGGACGCGCGCCCGGCATGGGGGTGGTCGCGCGGCGGTCGAGCTTCTGCAGAATCGTCCGGTATTCCATGGGGACGTGGCGGCCGTAAAACTTCTGGTGCGCCTGGAGCAGGCGCGCTTCCGTCGCCACCCCGGGAGCCACGCTGCGTCCGCTGAGCGCCGAGACTTCGTCAATGGCCGCGATGTTGGACGGATTCACGAACGCGACCCGGAGAAGGCGTCTGTCGTCGGCGTAGGGAAGCGCGCCGAGTCGCGCCGCGTGCGACGCGGACAGGAGGCGCACGACCTGCGCGGGAGCGTCCTGAAGAGCCGCCCAGGTCACCCCAGGGCGTCTGTGAAGCTTCGAGAGAGCGGCGAGAAGCGCCTCCTCGGACAGAAGCTCCCAGTTCAGAAGGATGCTGCCGATCTTGACCTTTTCCAGGCTCGAACGCTGGAAGCCGAGCGCGCGCTGGATCGAGGCCTCGGTCACAAACCCTTCGGCGATGAGCAGCTCGCCGATGCGGTGCGTTGCCATGGCGAGTTTTCCTGTGTTGCTGTTCGTGGCGGCCGCGACGCGTCGTGCTCGAGGAAGGTTAGGGGAGGTCTCGGAGGTCTTTGCCCGGCTTGAATCGGATGGTATTTCCGGGCGGGATGGTGACTTCGACGCCGGTCTTCGGATTGCGGCCGATTCCGCGCTTCCTTCGCTTGACCTGAAAGACCCCGAAACCGCG
>JBDUBP010000214.1:0-7499 GCA_040004075.1 Acidobacteriota bacterium
TGATCGGAGAGCACACCGACTACAACGGCGGTTTCGTGCTGCCGACCGCGATCCCGCAGAAAACGCGCGCAGAGGTCGCCCGGAGGTCCGACCGGCGGGTGCGCGCCGCGAGCGCCGAGGCCGGCGGCGGGAGGATCTCCGAGTTTCTCCTCGGGGAAGAGGCCCGGCGGGGGGACTGGATCGACTACGTCCAGGGCGTGACCGCGGAGCTCGCGCGTCAGGGGCTGACCGTTCCGGGATTCGATCTGTGGATCCGATCGGCGGTCCCCGTGGGAAGCGGGCTTTCCTCGAGCGCGGCGCTCGAGATCTCGCTCCTCCGCGCGCTTCGCGAGCTCGCCGGCTTACCGCTCGATGACGTCGCGCTCGCCCTCGCCGGACAACGGGCGGAGAACGACCTCGTGGGCGCGCCCGTCGGCGTCATGGATCAGATGGCGTCGAGCCTGGCGGACGTCGGCGTCGCGCTCTTCCTCGACACCCGGAGCCTCGCCTCCGAGCGCATCCCGATCCCGCCGGCGGCGGAGCTGCTGGTCGTCGATTCCGGCGTGCGGCACGACCACGCCTCCGGCGACTACCGCAGGAGGCGCGCGGAGTGCGAAGAAGCCGCGAGGCGGCTCGGAGTCCGGGAGCTCCGCGATCTTCCGGCCGAGCGTCGCCCGGACCTCGAACGGCTCCCCGAACCGCTCCGACGGCGAGCGCGCCACGTGGTCACGGAGAACGAACGCGTGATCGAAGCGGCGGCGGCTCTCCGCGAGGGAGATCTTTCCGGCCTCGGCCGGCTGTTCGACGCGTCGCATGAGTCGCAGAGACAGGACTTCGAGGTCTCGGTGCCCGCGGTCGATGCGATCGTGAACGCCGCCCGAGCCGAGCCGCACGTTTACGGAGCGCGGCTGACCGGCGGCGGATTCGGGGGGAGCGTCGTCGTCCTGGCAGGCCCGGACGGCGGGCCGGATCAGGGCTCGCGGATCGTCGACCGGGCGGCTCGCACCGGCGCCCCCGCGGCGCGCCTCCTGGTCGTTTCGGGCGAGCAAACCCTGCCCAAGATAATCCCCCCGTAACCCGCTAAGTCCCTCGTTGTGAGTCTTCTGCGACGGCACGGATCTTGAACAATGGCGGGGTATGGAAAATCGAGCCGTGCGCGCGCCGCGTGGGAACCGTGTCCCTGCTCCTCTGACCTCCCTCGCGCCGGAATCCGCGATCAAGACCCGCAAGAATCCCGTCGCGGCGCCGAGCCCCGCGCCGGATGTCGTTTGCCTGTCACATTTGCGCTGGGACTTCGTCTTCCAGCGTCCGCAGCACCTCCTGACGCGGTTCGCGCGCGACTCGCGCGTCTTCTACGTGGAAGAACCGGAGTTTTCGGCGGGGATCGCGCCCACCCTTTCAGTCTCTCTCCGGGAGAACGGCGTGCATGTCGTGGTGCCGCGCCTGCCGGAAGGTCTGGACGCCGATGAGACGACGTCCCTCCAGAAGGACCTCTTAGACGAGCTGCTCCGGCGGTATGCGATCCGCCAGTACGTACTCTGGTACTACACCCCGATGGCGCTCGGATTCTCGAGGCACCTGCAGCCCTTGACGATCGTGTACGACTGCATGGACGAGCTTTCCGCGTTCGCCGGAGCGCCAAAGGCCCTGCGGGAAAGAGAGAGCGAGCTGCTCGCTCGCGCCGACCTCGTCCTGACGGGCGGTGAAAGCCTCTACGAAGCCAAGCGGAACATGCATCCCAACGTCCACGCCTTCCCGAGCAGCGTCGACGTCAAGCACTTCGCGAAGGCGCGGGAAACGAGCGAGGAGCCCGCCGACCAGGCATCGATCCCGGGACCTCGCCTCGGATTCTTCGGCGTCATCGACGAGCGCATGGACCTGGAGCTGGTCGGCGGAGTCGCGGCGGCGCGCTCCGACTGGCAGCTCGTGTTTCTCGGTCCGACGTGCAAGATCGATCCGGCGATCTTCCCCGCTCTTCCCAACGTCCATCGCCTCGGGCGGAAGGCGTACGACGACCTGCCGGCTTACGTCGCGGGTTGGGACGTCGCGCTGCTCCCCTTCGCGCGCAACGAATCCACGAAGTTCATCAGCCCGACCAAGACTCCGGAATATCTCGCGGCCGGCAAACCGGTCGTGTCGACATCCATCCGGGACGTCGTCCGCCCCTACGGCCTGCAGGGCCTCGCCCGGATCGCGGACACCGTCCCCGATTTCGTCGCGGCGGTGGAGGCCGCGCTTCGAGAGGACCCTGCGGATCGGATCGCTCGCGCCGACGCCTTCCTCTCGCGTCTCTCGTGGGAGCGCACCTGGTCCGGGATCCGCCGCCTCCTGCTCGAATCGATCGACGCGCGGGGAGAAGAAGCAGCCGGCTCCGACGCCCTGGCGGGGTAAAGCCCCTCTGCCCCCGCTCCCCGCGCCCGGGGAGAGGGCCCGGGTGAGAGGCAACGGGTTTATTCGTCCGTTATCAGCTGTCAGTTCTGAACGCTCGGCACTGAACGCCTAACGCACGACCGCATCCCTCGCCGCCGCCCGGTCGAGCAGGACCGTCAACCGGGGGTGCAGCGAGAGATAGGACGCCGGGCTGGAAGCGGCCACCGGACCGCGGAGCGCGCACGAGATCGCGGCGGCCTTGCTCTTCCCGGTCGCGATCAGCAGGATCCGGCGGGCCGAGAGAATCGTCTCGATCCCCATCGTGAGCGCCCGCCGAGGAGCCGGAACCACTCCGTCGTCCTCGAGCGTCGAGCGCGTCGCCGCGGAGAGACGGACGGGCGAGGTCAGCGGCGCGAGCGATCGCCCCGGCTCAAGATAGGCCACGTGGCCGTTCCGGCCGATGCCGACGAGGGCGAGATCCGCCGGTCCGGCGCGGACGAGCTCGTCTTCGTACCGGGAGCACTCCGCCTCCGGATCCCGGGCATCCCCCCGCAGGAAGTGAACGCGCCGCGGATCGACATCGACACGCGAGAAGAGATTCTTCTCCATGAACGCGCGAAAGCTTCGCGGGTCGCCGGGGGAGACAGCGAGCTCGTCCAGGTTGAAGGTCGCCGCCCTCGAGAAGGGCGCCCGCCCCTCCCGGTTCCTACGGACGAGCCTGAGATAGACCGGCACCATCGTCTTTCCCGACGCGAGGACCAGAACGGCGGCCGGCCGCCGCCGCAAAACCGCGGCGACCGTCTCCGCGGCCGCGTCCGCGGTCGCGAGCGCCGATTCGAACACCCGGATGACGGGAGCCGTCCGCCTCCTCACAGCGCGTCGAACGCGGCAAGCTCCACTCCCCGTTCTTTCAGGAGCGCGCGGACGGAGGGAGCGCAGAGCACGTCCACCTCGCGGGCGCGCTCGCTCGCGTAGGTGCTGCCCGCGAGCAGCTCGGCGTCGGGGTACCCGGGGTGACACATGAGCTCGGTCGTTTCCTCCCCGAGATCGCCGATCAGGCGCCGGAGGTTCCCGGCGGTCGCCCCTTCCGCGTAGAAATCGTCGACGAACCGGTCGGGCGTCCGAACGCCCGCTGCCCGCAGGGCTGTTGCGGCCGCGGCGCTCGACGCGCGGACGGGCAGACCGCGCTCCGCCGCCAGCCCCGCGAAGACGGGCTGGATGACGGGGTGAAGGGCGGAATGGTGGTGCGAGTCGAGGTGAGACGGCGGGCGGCCCGCCACGGACTCGAAACGCGCGATCTGCGCGGCGAGCTCGACGCGGATCTCCTCCGGATCGAGCGCGGAGGGAAGAGCCTCGGCGTTGCGGGCGAACCGGCCGCCCGGCGCGAGCGTTCGCAGCCGCCTCGCGTCCGACGCGGGAAGCCCGCCGCCCGTGAGCACGCAGTGGAGCCCCAGAGACAACCGCGGCGCGCGCCGCAGGGCGAGCCCGATCCCTTCCGTCGCCGCGCCCTCGAGGATCATCACGGTCGCCGAGGTGACGATCCCGTGCAGGTGCGCCTCGATCGTTCCCTCGTTGATTCCGGCCGTCCGGCCGTAGTCGTCCGCGTTGACGATCAGTCGGATCATGAGAAGTCGAGAGTCGAGAGTCGAGAGTCGAGAGTCACGAGAGCGCCTCGATGGCCAGGCGGACGGCTCCCATCGCGGGTTCCTCCGCGAGAGGCAGGACGCGGGCGCCGGGGAACGAGACCGCCCGCGACACCGCATTCTGGAGGCGCGGCAAGGCGCGAAACGTGCCTCCGGAGAGGATGACGTCGTATTGGGATTCTCTGAGCTTCAATGCTTCGACGACGCTCGACGCGGCGAGGGCGAGCTCGCGGGCCGCCTCGCGCAGAATTTCCGAGGCGACGATGTCGCCTGCCGCGGCCGCTTCCGCCACGGCCACGGCGAAGAGCGCCACCTCATGCCGCGGATATTCGTGGTCGTAGACGCGACGGACGATCTCTTCGAGACGCGTCAGACGGAAGTGCGCGAGGACGGCGGCTTCCAGGGTCGTCCGCGGACCCCGGCCGTCCCCGGCCCGCATCACCGCGCGGAGGGCCCGCTCGCCGATCCAGAAACCGGACCCCTCGTCTCCGAGATGCCATCCCCAGCCGCCCGCGCGCGCGATCTCCCCGCGGGCGTTCTGGCCCCACGCGATCGAGCCGGTCCCGCAGACGACCGCGACCCCGATCCGAAGCGGCGAACCCGCGACGAACGCGATGCGGGCGTCGTTGGTGACGACGACCCGTTCCTTGAAACCGATGCGCCGGAGGATCGTTCGCAGGATCGCATGGTCGTCAGGCCGGTCCGCCCCGGCGATGCCGACGGCGAGCGCGTCGGCGCGCACGCTGCCGCCGGCCTCCGCTTCCTCGACCAGCGCGTGGAGGACCTTCTCGACTTCGAGCTCTCCGTGGGTGCGGAGATTCGCCCCGCTCCCCGTCGCCGACGCGAGCACATTTCCGGAAGCGTCCGCGAGCAAGGCCCGCGTCTTGGTGCCGCCGGCGTCGATTCCGAGAACGTGCTTCATGGGGTTGCGCTGGTCCAGGCGGGACAAGCTAGCACTAATAGTTCTCAGGAGTCAGTTTTCAGTTCTGAGTCTGAGTTCTCAGTTCTGATGAGGGAAAGCTGAATGCCGTTAACTGACAACTCATCACTCTCCATTACAGTTCCCACATGCTTCAGGGGATCCGCGGAGCCACGACGGTCGAAAGAAACGATGCGGGGCAGATCGCCGAGCGCACTCGTGAGCTCCTGCGGCTCCTGGTCGAGTTGAACGGCATCCGCGGGGAAGACGTCGCGAGCGCGATCTTCTCGGTGACTTCGGACCTCGACGCCGCCTTCCCGACCGTCGCGGCCCGCGCCCTGCCCGGCTGGAAGGACGTCGCCCTTCTGTGCTCGCGCGAGATCCCGGTGCCGGGCTCGCTCGGCCGCTGCATCCGGGTCCTCATCCACTGGAACACGGAGCGCGGCCAGGCGGAGAGCCGGCACGTCTTCCTCCGCGGGGCGCGCGCCCTGCGCCCGGAATGGTCCGTGCGCGTGCCGGGCGACGAGCAGAGCGCGCCCGAACCGCTCTCCGGCCTCGAGCCCCGGCATTGAGGGACGCCGCCGTCGTCGCCGGGCTCGGGTTGATCGGAGGCTCGATCGCCCTGGGCCTCGACGCCGCCGGATGGGACGAAGACGAGGCCGCGCGGGACCTCGCGCGGCGGCGCGGCATCCGGGTCGCGGGCTCGCTCGAGGAGGCCGTCTTCGGAGCCGGGGTCGTCTTCGCGGCGGTCTCGACGACGTCCGCGCCCGGCCTGCTGCGCGTCCTCGCGGCGCTCGCGCCGGTCGCCGTGCTGACGGACGCGGCCTCCCTGAAAGTTCCCGTCCTCGAGGCGGCGCTCGCGCTGCCTGCCGGCATCCGCTTCGTCGGAGGCCACCCCATGGCGGGCGCCGCCACGCCCGGGATCGCCGGAGCCAGGGCGGACCTCTTCGCCGGGCGGCCCTGGCTGATCGTCCCGGGCGCGCGGAGCGACGCGGCCTCGGTCGAGCTCGTCCGGAGTTTCGTCGTCCGCATGGGCGCCGTCCCCGTCGTGCTCGGCGCGGACCGGCACGACGCCGCGATGACGTGGATCAGCCACCTTCCTCTGGCCGTCGCCGGCGGCCTCGCGCTCGCGGTCGTCCGCGAGCTCGGCCCGGATGCGGGCGCGCTGGCGGGCCCCGGGCTGACCGACACCACGCGGCTTGCGGGCGGGCGACCGGAGCTGGCCCTGGAGCTCTCGCTCTCAGATCCCGCACGGCTGGCCCGGGCGGTCGAGTCCGTGTCGCGGGAGCTCGCCGACTTCGCGCGGCGGCTCGAGGCCGGAGAACGCGGCCCGATCGAGGAATTCCTGGCCGAGGCCGGCCGCGCCCGGGCCGCGATCCGGCCCGCGGGCGGCGGCTAGCGGCGCCCCGCGCGCAGCGCGGTGAGGTCGCCGCATCGTTTTTGGGCACGCGCCCCCCACGCGCGCCTGAAAATGCCACGAATCAGCCACGCCCCGCGCGTAGCGCGGACTTGGTCGCCGCGTCATCCATCAGCGCCTCGTCCGGGGCCTCTCTCTTCTGTGGGCGCCCTTCTTCAGCGGCGGGGCGCACCGGATTCCGCGGCCACGCCGCGGCGGGCGGCGATCAGGGCGGCGGCGGCGAAGGCCACGACCAGCCCGACGGCGGCGGGCCCGATCAGGCGAAGCCAGTCGGACGTCGCATCCGGCGAGAGGAGCCTCGAAAGCTCGGACGCGAACGGGAAGGAGGAGCCGGGGTGCGCGCGCATCTGCTTCAGGGCCGCCAGCAGAGACGACACCGAAATCGCCGCGAGCCATCCGATCAGTCCCGCGAGCGCGCTCCAGGCGGCGAGACGGCCCCGCGTGACCGGCCGCCCCGGCTCGAGGTCCTGGACGTCGAGGTCCGCCTCCCGCGCGTCGATGGGAGCGAACCGGGAGAGGAGGAAGAGGCCGGGCACCGACGCGGCGACGCTCACGAGAAAAAAGGGAGTCCATCCGATGGCGTCGACGAGGAATCCCGCGGGCGGGCCCGCGAGCGTGCGGCCGAGCGCGAAGACGCTCGAGAAGAGCGCGTACTGCGTGGCGGAAAACTGCTTCTGCGTCAATCGCAGCAGGAGCACTCCGAAGGCGCCGTTCGCCATTCCCTGGCACAGGTTCTCGACCCCCACGCTCCCGTACATCACGAGGCGGTTCGCCATCGACTGAGCGATCTCGCCCGCCGCTCCCCCGGCGCACGGGACGCCCGGCGTCATCCGGTCGACGACGATGTAACCGAGAAAGCCGACGGCCTGCGTGACGCCGAAGATCCAGAGCGCCCGGCCGAGCCCGACGCGGTCGGTAGTCCAGGCCCCGAAGAACGTCCCTCCGATGATCGCGATCAGGCCGATGGTCGCGGTGGCCAGGCCGACGTCCTCGGGCGAAAAGCATTTCTGGATGAGAAACGGGCGCGTCAACGCCGTGGCCAGGTTCTCTCCGAACTTATAGAGCAGCAGAAACGCGATGATCTCGAGCGCCCGCGACTTGCGGAAGATTCCGATGAGCGGCTCGAAGACGGCGTCGCGCAGCGTGCGGGGAGGCTTCGAGACCGGGGGCG
>JBDUBP010000045.1:0-7472 GCA_040004075.1 Acidobacteriota bacterium
ACCGCGTCGCGGTCCGTCACCCCGTCGCGGTCCGTCACCCCGTCGCGGTCCGTCATCGGAGCACCTCCGCCGGTATCGTCATCGGCTCCTGAACGGCGGAGAAGAACGCCTCGACGCACTCGATCCGGGAGGAGGGCAGGACTCCGTGGCCGAGATTCACGATGTGGCCGCGCCCGCCCGTGACGCGGACGATCTCGCGTGTTCTCCGGTCGACCTCCGCCGGCTCGCCCAGGAGAATGCCCGGATCGAGGTTGCCCTGAAGCGCGAGGGCGGGCACGCGGCGCCGCGCCTCGCCGATGGGGACCCTCCAGTCGACCGAGAGAACGTCCGCGCCGGAGCGGGCCATGTCCTCGAGCAGGTGGCCGCACCCGTTCACGTAGAGGATGACGGGAGAGCCCCGGCGCTCGATCCGGGAGATCGCCCGCGCGACCGCGGGCAGCGCCCAAGCCCGGTAATCCTCCACCGTGAGCTCGCCGGCCCAGGTGTCGAAGAGTTGCACGGCCTGGGCGCCGGACGCGATCTGGAAGGAGAGGACGTCTCCGACGACGTCCGCGAGCAGATCGAGGAGCCGGACGAGCGTCTCGCGGTCGCGGCCCATCATTTCCTTTATCGCGGCGAAGGACTTCGAGCCGCCCCCCTCGACGAGATAGGAGGCGAGGGTCCAGGGAGCGCCGCAGAAGCCGAGGACCGCGGCCTGGTCTCCGACTGCGGAGCGCAGCGAAGAGAGGATCTTTCCGGTGAAGCCGATCTCCGCGCCCGGGTCGAACCGCCGCAACCGGCGAACGTCCGAGATCGACCGGATCGGCTCCGGGAGATGGGGACCTCCCTCGGTGAACTCCACCTGCGCGCCCATCGCGGCGACGGGAACCAGGATGTCCGAGAAGAAGATCACGCCGTCGGGGTGGAACCGGCGGAACGGCTGGAGCGAGACCTCCGCCGCCAGGTCGGCGTTACGGCACAGGTCCCAAAACGAGACCGTCCGGCGGACCTCCCTGTACTCGGGAAGGTAACGGCCGGCCTGCCGCATCATCCAGACGGGGGGGCGGTCGACCGGCCGCGCGAAACAGGCGTCGAGGAGCCGCCGTCCGGAAGACGGTGTCGGCCGTCCGGATGACGGTGGTGCTGGCATCAAAGGAGAAATTCTACTGCTTCGGGCCGCGAAGCCGCCCGGTGTCCAGAAGTCAGGCGGGCGGCGGTTCGGCGGCGAGAAGCTGGCGCAGCACGTAAGGAAGGATGCCTCCATGGCGGTAGTAGTCGACCTCGATCGGAGTGTCGATGCGAACCAGAATGGGAAAGCGCCTCTCCGTCTTGTCCGCCGATCGCACGGTCAGCTCGACCATCTGCCGCGGGTGGATTCCCGCCTCGAGGCCGGCGATGTCGTAGGTCTCGCTCCCGGTGATGCCAAGGCTCTCGGCGCTCGCTCCCTCCGGAAACTGGCAGGGGAGAATGCCCATGAAGACGAGGTTCGAGCGATGGATCCGCTCGAAGCTCTGCGCGATGACCGCCCGGACTCCGAGCAGCCGCGTTCCCTTGGCCGCCCAGTCGCGCGAGCTGCCCGACCCGTACTCCTGCCCCCCGAAGACGACGAGCGGAATCTTTCCGGACTGGTATCGCACGGAGGCGTCGTAGATGGACATCAGCTCGCCGTGCGGCTGGTAGATCGTGACGCCTCCCTCGACTCCGGGCACCATGCGGTTCTTGATGCGCACGTTCGCGAACGTTCCGCGCGTCATCACGCGATCGTTGCCGCGGCGGGAGCCGTAGCTGTTGAAGTCCTGCGGCGCGACGTGCTTTTCCTGCAGGTAGAGGCCGGCGGGCGACGTCTTCTTGATGGCGCCGGCGGGGCTGATGTGATCCGTCGTGACGGAGTCGCCGAAGATCGCCAGAGCGCGCGCGTTGCGGATGTCGCACACGCCCTCCGGGACCATGCTGAACCGGTCGAAGAACGGCGGCTCCTGGATGTAGGTGGAGTGGGGATCCCACTTGTAGACCTTTCCGGCGGCGCTCGGTATCTCGTTCCACAGAGGGTTGGCGGCGACGAAATCGGAATACAGCCGCCGGTAGGTGTCGGGATCGACGGACCGCGAGAGCGCGGCCTGAATCTCGGCGAGGCTCGGCCAGATGTCCTTCAGGTACACGTCCGTGCCGTCGCCGCCGCGGCCGAGCGGCTCCTTCGTGACGTCGATGTCGATCCGGCCCGCCAGGGCGAACGCGACTACGAGCGGAGGGCTCATCAGGAAATTGGCCTTGATGTTCTGCTGCACGCGCGCCTCGAAGTTCCGGTTGCCTGAGAGCACGCTCGCGGCGATCAGGTCGTGCGACGTGACGACCTCTTCGATCCCGGGGTCCAGGGGGCCGGAGTTTCCGATACAGGTGGTGCACCCGTATCCGACCAGGTTGAATCCGAGCTGGTCGAGTGGCTTCTGGAGCCCCGTGCGGGCGAGGTACTCGGTGACGACGCGCGAGCCGGGGGCCAGCGACGCCTTCACTTTCGGAGAGACGGTCATGCCGCGGGCGACCGCCTTCTCCGCGAGCAGGCCGGCGGCGAGCATCACGCTCGGATTCGACGTGTTCGTGCAGGAGGTGATCGCCGCGATGAGCACGTCTCCGTGGCCGAGCGTCACCACCGCCGGCGGCATGTGCTCCTCGGGCACGTCCTCGATGCGGTCCGGGCTCGGCCGGTTGTTGACCATTTCCGTCTCGGTCCACGGGTTGGTGTCCTTCTGGATCGACTGGACCGCGATCGATCCGGTGTGTTCCTGGTGGCCGCCCCCCTCCATCGGGACTTCCGGTGTCGGGCCCTCGAACCCGATCCGGGCGCGGAACCGCTCGGAGAGGTCGGCCTCGCGCTTTCCGTAGCCGTTCTCCGTCACGGGCGCGCCCAGGAGCTCGCGGAACCGGCGCTTCAGGTCCGGAAGGTCGATGCGGTCCTGCGGGCGCTTCGGCCCCGAGACGCTCGGGCGGACCGTCGAAAGGTCGAGCTCGATGACCGAGGTGTAGTCACACTGCCCGGCCGAGGGCATGCCGAAGAGCTCCTGCGCCTGGAAGTACGCGCGGAACGCCGCGACGTGCTCCTCGGAGCGCCCCGTCGCGAGAAGGTATCGGCACGACTCCTCGTCCACGGGAAAGTACCCCATCGTGGCGCCGTACTCCGGGGCCATGTTCGCGATCGTCGCGCGGTCGGGAAGGGGCAACGAGGCCGCCCCTTCGCCGTGGAACTCGACGAATTTTCCGACGACCTTCGCCCCGCGCAGAAGCTGCGTGCAGTGCAGGGCGAGGTCCGTTGCAGTGACGCCCTCTGAAAGACGCCCCGTCATGTGGACGCCGACGACGTCTGGCGCGAGGAAGTAAACCGGCTGGCCGAGCATCCCCGCTTCCGCTTCGATTCCGCCGACGCCCCAGCCGACGATTCCGAGCCCGTTGATCATCGTCGTGTGGGAGTCGGTTCCGACCACCGTGTCCGGGAACCACACCCCGTCGCGCTCGAGCACGCCGCGCGCGAGGTATTCGAGGTTGACCTGGTGGCAGATGCCGATGCCGGGGGGCACGACGTCGAATCCGTGAAACGCCTGCATGCCCCACTTGAGGAACTCGTAACGGGCCCGGTTGCGCCGGAACTCCATCTCCATGTTCCGCTGGAACGCGTCGGGCACCGACCACACGTCCACCTGCACGGAGTGGTCGACCACGAGGGCCACCGGGACCAGGGGCTCGATGACCGACGGGTCCCTGCCAAGGCGCTCGACGGCCGACCGCATCGCGGCGAGATCGACTAAGAGCGGAACGCCCGTGAAGTCCTGAAGGAGGATCCGGGCGACGATGAACGGGACCTCGGCGACGCGCTCTCCGCGAGCCTGCCAGCTCGCGAGCGCCCGCACGTCCTCCTCCCGGATGCGCTTCCCGTCCACGCCCCGGAGCACCGACTCGAGGACGATCCGGAGGCTGGCGGGCAGGCGGGAGACGGAGCCGGCGCCGGCCTTCTCGAGCGCGGGGAGCGAGTAGAAGGTCCCAGACTTCCCCGGCCCCGCAGAGAACTCCCGTCGTACGCCAAAAGGGTCGGTCGTCGTCATGGGATGGGAAAGAGATCCCTCCTTGAGGCGGTTTCAGCCGGAAGCGCAGTCTATGAAGCCCTCCGGGACAGGTCAAGGGCAGCGGGTTTTGGCCGCCCCCGAATCCTCGCGGCCCCCGATGACATAGTTCGTCTCATATTCCGTCTCGTCGGAACGGTTCGGAGCCCGCGGCCCCGCGCCGCGCCCACAGCAGCAAAAGGAGAGCACATGAAGAATATGAAGAAGAGGCTCGCCATTCTGTCCGCCGCCGCCGCCGTCCTGCTCACCGCCTCCGCCGCACTCGCCGCCCCCGAGACTTTCAGTTTCGACAAGGGGCACAGCCTCGTCGGGTTCCGGATCCGCCACTTCGTCTCGAAAGTCGAAGGGCGCTTCCGGGAATACGACGGGACCATCTCGATCGACCGCCAGAACCCGGCCGCTTCGCGCGTCGACGTGACGATCCAGGCGGCGTCGATCGACACAGGCAACGAGAACCGCGACAAGGACCTGAGGTCTCCGAACTTCTTCGACGTGGAAAAGTTTCCGACGATCACCTTCAAGAGCACGAAGGTCAGCTCCAGGGGGAAGGACGCGTACGACGTGACGGGCGATTTCACGATGCACGGCGTGACGAAGACGATCACGATCCCCGTCCGGCACGGGGGATTCATCAAGGCCGGCAAGGTCGAGAAGGCGGGCTTCGAGGTCGCCTTCACTCTGGACCGGAAGGACTACGGCATCACCTGGAATCGAACCGTCGACGCCGGAGGCGTGATGCTCGGTGACGACGTCGAGATCAACATTCAGGTCGAGGCGAACAAGCCGCTCGAGGACGCGAAGCCGGCCGCGCCGCCGCCCGCAAAATCCGGCCGCTAAGACAGCCGCTTCTCTCCGAACTCCCGCGGAGCCGGCCCCCTGGACGACGGGGGCGCCGGCTCTCCCGCCGCCGGCTCAGACCGCCTCAGGTCCGCGCGGCCTCACCGGCCGCCTCCGATCCATTAGACTCGATTGCCGGATGGAATGGCACGCGCTCGGCTGGCTCGCCGTCGCTCTCTACGTGGGAGCCGAGGCGCTCTCCATCCTCTCGCTCTTGAAGCCGGGGCGCGCCTCCTCCGGCACGATCCTGCGGACCTCCGCCGCCTCCGTCCTCCTGGCCGCCGGCCTCGCGCTCCATTTCGCGGATCTCGAGATCACCGCGCGGATGCTCCACTCCGTCCCCTACAGGTCCTTTGGCGGCTCTCTTTCGCTGTTCGGGTGGATGCTCGGCGTCTCCTATCTCGCGCTCCTTTTCCGGCATCGGGAGCGCGCGATCGGGCCTTTTCTGATCCCCTTCGTCATCCTTTTCTCGGCGGCCGGCCTGCTGCTCCCGATGCGGGCGGCTGCTCCCGACAGCGAGATGCGCGGCTCCCTGTTCGCCATGCACGTCACGCTCGGCATCCTGGGATACGCCGCGTTCACCTTCTCCTTCGTCCTGTCGGTCCTGTACCTGGTTCAGAACCGCCAGATCCGGCGGGGCCGGACCGGCATTCTCTTCGCCCGCCTGCCGCCGCTCGAGGTGATCGGGAAGATGAATCGCACGAGCGTCTCGATCGGCATCGCGGTGCTCGCCGCGTCGGTCCTGTTCGGTCTCCTGTGGGCCAACCGCGTGTGGGCGACGATGGGCGATCCCAAGATCGAGTGGGCGATCGCCACGCTCGGCCTCTACGGGTTCCTGCTGTGGATGGAGAGGCGCGGCTGGAAGGGACCCCGCGTCGCGATCCTGTCGATCCTGGGGTATGGCCTCGTTCTCTTCTCCTACACGATCGTCAACATGTTCTTTTCCCGCTCTCACGGGTTCCGATGAGCCCGGCCGCCGACGCCCGACTGCTCCTGCTCGGCTGGGACTTTCGCGTCGCGGAGGGCTCCGTCCGCGACCGGATCGCGCTCTCCGCGGACGAGGTGAGCGAGGCGCTGCGCTCGTTGCTCGGAAAGGGAATCGTCTCCGAGGGGGTGATCGTCTCGACGTGCCACCGCAGCGAGATCTACGCCCTCTTCGGCGAAGGCGGGGACGCGGGGGACCTCGTGACCCGGTACGTCTCCGAATGGCGCGGCCTCGAGCCCGCGGCGCTCGAGCGCGCGGGGTTCCGCCGCGAAGGCGCCGAGGCCGCCCGCCACCTGTTCCGCGTCGCCTCGGGTCTCGACTCCATGGCCCTGGGAGAGAGCGAAGTGCTGGGGCAGGTGCGGCAGGCGTTCCGCATCGCGAAGGAGTCCGGTGCCACACGCGCCGTGCTCCACCGCCTCTTCGAGTCCGCCGTCGCCGCGGGCAAGCGCGTGCGCGCGGAAACGGAGATCGGGCGCCATCCTCTCTCCGTCGTTTCGATCGGATTCGAGCTCGCGACAAAGGTCTTCGGCGACCTCTCCCGGAGGACCGTGCTCGTCCTCGGGGCGGGCGACACGGGAAGCCTGTTCGCCCGCCAGGCGCTCGACGCGGGCGTGCGGGACCTTCGCATCGCCAACCGCACTCCCGGCCGCGCGGAGGGCCTCGCCGCGCGCGTCTCGGGCCTCGTCGTTCCGTGGGAAGACGTCTCGCGGGAGCTCGCGGCGGCCGACGTCGTGGTCGGAACGACCTCGAGCCCGAGGCCGGTCGTGCGCCGCGACGACGTCGAGAACGCGATGCGGCAGCGGCGCGGGCGCCCGATGTTCTTCCTCGACCTGGCGGTGCCGCCCGACGTCGAGCCCGCGGTGCGCGACGTCTACAACACCTTCGTCTACGGGGTGAACGACCTCGAGTCCGTGGCCGAGGACAACCGGCGGCGACGCGCGCGCGAGGTCCCCCGGGCCGAGGCGATCCTCGAGGAAGAGCTGGCGAAATTCCTCGCCTGGATGGGAAACCTCTCGGTCGTCCCGACGGTGACCGGCCTGCGGGAGCACCTGGACAGGATCCGGGACGACGAGCTGGCGAGGCTTCCGGCCGCCGACCGCGAGCGGTTCGCGTCCTATGCAAACTCCTTCGCCGCCCGGCTCCTGCACGAGCCGATGCGGCGCCTGAAGTCGGAAGGCGACCCGGGCCGCCGCCTCGATCGCGTCGAGGCGGTGCGCCACCTCTTCCATCTCGACGAGGACGAATGAGGGATCACAAGGGGCGCGGGGCGAGAGGCGAGGGGCGAGAGGGGATCCCCGATCTAGTTGACCGCGGAGCACCGCGGCCGTCTCGCTCCCGTTGGTCGCTCGGCTCCCGATTTCCGATTCCCGGCCTTCTCCGGGGGGGATCCAGATGACGGCGGTCGCGGTTCCCGGACGGATCCGGCTCGCCGCGCGAGGTTCCGCGCTCTCGCTGGCGCAGGTCGAGCTCACCGCCAGGGCTCTCAGCGCGTTCGTCGAGACGGAGATCGCGACGTACCGCACGACGGGGGACCGGCTGTCGCACCTGGACGCCGCGATCAC
>JBDUBP010000151.1:0-7436 GCA_040004075.1 Acidobacteriota bacterium
CGAAGAACTGCTGAGTCCCGTCGTTGTTCGTGATGGCGAAGGGGAAGTCGTAGGAGCGCGAGATGTATCCGACCTGCCCTTCGAGCCGGTGATACCGGTCGAGCGGGTATTGCAGGAGGGCCAGTCCGCCGGTCACGCGATAGGCGCGCCGGTCGCGCACAAGGCGGTCCTGTCCGAGGCTCTGGTCTATGGCGAGGAAATAGGTGCGGTCGTCGAACAGCTGGATGCCCTTCTGGAGACGGCGAGACAGGTCGAGATAGGTGAAGTTGAAATTCGTGAACGAGGACAGCGACTGAAAGACCGCGTACAGCCGCCGGTCGCCGAGATTGTCTCCGAAGACCAGGACGGTGTTCGAGACGAACGTCTGGTCGGTATTGACCCCGGCGTTGATCTGCGCGTCTTCGAGCTGAAGCTTGCGGGAGATCTTGGGCGTGACTTTCTCTGGATCGACCGCGACCTCGATTGCGGGCTGGAAGGGCGTGACACCGCCCGGCCCCACGGGGGAGGCAACCGGGGCGAGCTCATTCAGCCGCTTGAAGGGCTTTTTTGAATCGG
This sequence comes from Acidobacteriota bacterium, assembly GCA_040004075.1. Lineage (GTDB taxonomy): Bacteria > Acidobacteriota > Thermoanaerobaculia > UBA5066 > Gp7-AA6 > JALYUA01. Next base: position 556 of record JBDUBP010000151.1, read on the forward strand.
CGATATAGAGGGTGAAACGCCGCTTGTAGTACGCGGAGAAGACGAGCTTTTCCGTGTTGTCCTTGCCCACGAAGACCGTGGGAGAGAAGACGCCCGCCACCACGTTGGTGTGCATGAGCGTCTCGCCGGTCTCGAGGTTGATCGAGTAGATGTTGTAGATGCCTGTGTCGCGGTCGGAGGTGAAGAAGAGCCGCTTTCCGTCGGGGGAGAGTGACGGGTCCTCGTCGTTCCAGTCGCCGTAGGTGATCTGCTCGCGGGAGTCGGGCGATTCCGGGTGGAAACGGAAGATCTTCGATTTAGTCCCGCGGATCGACGAGTAGTAGATCCAGCGGCCGTCCTGCGAGAACGCCGGAGAGAAGTCCCAGGCGTCGTCATCTGTCAGGTTGGTCAGTGCGCGGGAGCCGAGATCGTAGGAAAAGATGTCGGACCGGCCGCCGCGAAGCGCCCGGAAAACGACGAGGTTGCCGTCGGAGGAGAACGACGGGTTCAACTGCTGATCGAGGTCGGGCATCTCGACGCGCTCGCGGATCCCGCCGGTGAGCGCATTCAAGAGGAGCAGGTCGCGCCCCCGCTCGCGCCGGGCGAAGACCGCCACCGTATTTCCGTCGGGGGACACGCCGACGTCCGGTCCGCTCTGAGGGCCCGTCGTCACCCACTGGGAGACGAGGTACTCGTACTGGGTCGTGTAACCCTTCGTGAGGTTCTTGTAGATCTTCCGGTCGCGGGTCGACAGCACGATGACGTCCGCGTCCTCTTTGTAGGTCGAGAGGGCGACTATGAAGTCCCCGGAGGGGTAGGCGCGCGGCGAGGTTTCGGCGGAGGGCGAGTCGACGACCTTGAACTTCTCGCCGAAGTCGATCGGCTCCCCCCTCTCCGCGAGGATCTTCAGGTACCGCTGCCGCAGGTAGCGCCGGAACTTGATGTCGAAGTCTTCTCCCGTGATGTTGAACTGCCGCTTGACGGCCTTCTCGATCGACGGGCCGATCTGGTTGCGGAACTCGTAGACGAACTCGCGGACCGAGTCCTTGCCCCATTCGGCCGCCATGAAGTCGAAGACGGCGTGGCCGAAGCGGTACGCGAAGAACCCTTGGATGCCGCGCTTGGTGACTTCAGGGACCTGATCGGCGAGGACGGCGTCCCGCAGCACCATGCGGTCCTTGTTGTCTTCGTCGTTGCCGAAGTAGGAGGCCATCCCCTCGGTCAGCCACTGCGGAGCGTTCGTCGTGGCGGCGCGGAGGTAGTTCCCGCCGAACAGGATCTCGAACTGGAAGACGTGAGTGAGCTCGTGCGCGATCAGCTGCTGGAGCTTCTCCTCCGGAAGGTCGACCGGCAGAACCATCCGGTTGCGGGAGGGGAGCGCGAAGGCGCCGACGCCTTCCGGGATGAAATTCAAGAGGGTGTTCGTCTGCTCGAAATCGGAGTGAGTCGCGTAGAAGATCAGGTTGATCGGCTTGGGGATCTGGAAGTTGAGCTGGCGCGAGATGTCGTCGTAGGAGCTCTCCGCGTACGACGCCACTTTCTGGAGCGAAGTCCGCTCGCGCTCGTAGAAGTAGATCGTGAAGTGGGTCGAGCGGTATGTCTTCCAGTCGAACTTGTCGTAGGCGATCTTGTTCTCGCCGAACCCCTCCTGGGCGAGCGCCGCCGCCGCGGCGCAGAGCAGAAGGGACACGATCAGCAGGGATTTCTTCATGCGAGGGCTCCCGTCGGCAACGTCAGTCGGTGAAGATGTACCGGTCCGCTTCGCGCTCGCGGGCGACGAAGAGGTTCAGGATCTGGTTCTCGAGCGAGAAGAGGTTCTCGAAGAGGCCCTGGAGCTCGTCGGCCCGGCGGCCTCCCGTCTGGCGGAAGTCCTTGAACTCGTCCTGCAGGATCTTTTCTCCGGTGCGCCCATCGAAGACCACGAACACGATGTCGAACACGAAGCCGGTCTGCTCGACGTAGACCTGGCGGTAATAGGTCTGCCCGTTGATCGGAGAGTTGTATTCCTCGGTCTTGTAGCCCGAGCGGTCCTCGACCCGGAACTCGAGGCTTCCCGAGACCACGATCTCGGCCCCCGTGGCGGTTCCGACCGAGCGCCAGAACTCCGCGGCCCGCCCGAGCTCGGCGAGGTTCTGCGTCGGAAGCTTCATCTCCGGCGGCGTCTCGATCACCTCGAGCTTGGTCTTCTTGTCGATCTGCTTCTTCAGGAACCGGTGGAATTCGCCCTGCAGGTCCACGTTCTGGAGCCGCTTGTCCTTGGAGCGCTCGGCGTCCTGCACGAGGAGGAACGGCGCGAGCGCGATCTTCTCGTTGCCGCGCAGCGGGAGCCGCGGCTTCAAGGGGAGCTTCAGCCGGACCTGGGAGACGCCTGCGAAGACGGGGGCCGCGGAAGAAAGAGGAATCAGCAGAGCGAGAGCGAGGGCGGCGGCGGACCGCAGCGATTTTTCAGGAGCCACTGGCGGCCTTTCCAGTCGTCCGCGTGTACGACGTGTAGAACTCGGCGAACCGCGCGTAGTTGCGGCGAATGTAGGTGTCTTTGGGATCGAGCTCGAGCGCGCGCTTGTATTCGCCGAGCGCCCGCGCGTATTCGCCGCTCGCCTCGAGGGCCACGGCGAGGTTGTTGTGCGCCCGCGCGTTGTTCGGCTCGCGGGCAATCGCCTGCTCGAACCGGAAGGAGGCTTCCCGCCAGAGCCCCTTGCGCGCGACCTCCGTCCCGAAGGCGAGCTGCGACGCGGCCTTGTCCGTCCGCGAATACCCCGCACAGCCGATCGCCGATGCCAGAACGCCCGAGAGCAACAGCAGGGAAGCGTTGGGTCGCGTCACGTTTTCTCCGATCGCCGGCGGCTATTATAGGAAAGCCTCCCCGGACGTTTTTGTTCCCTGCCGTTACCGTTTCCCGTGCTCCGCTCGGGACAATCCGGAGGAGAAGACCCCGGCGAGAGCGCAGACTGGGCCTTTCCGGCCCCTCGATTGCGGACGAGCGACCTTCAAGAAAGGATTAAGGCAGGTTCTGGACAGACCACTCTCCTCGGCGCTTCTGCGGCGGCTCGCCTTCTCCTGGGCGCGGTCGCGGGTCCTGACTCCCCGCCGGGTGTGGCCCGTCGTCCGGGCCCTCGGGGGGATCAGCGCGGCCCTCGCGGCGCCCGAGGAGCAGCTCGCGGAGGGACTGAAGTCCTCGGAACGCGCTCGAGCGCTGCTCCGCTCGACGGACGACGGCGAGGCGGATCGGTGGGCCGCCGGCCTGGAACGCTCCGGGATCGCCATCGTCACGGCGTTTGACGAGGCCTATCCGCGGGCGCTGGCCGAGATCGCGGACCCTCCGTTTCTTCTGTTTGCTTTCGGGAACGTGACCCGACTCTCGCTGCCCGCCGTCGCCGTCGTCGGCTCGCGCGGGGCAACGCGGTACGGCCGGGAGGTCGCGGGCCGCCTCTCCCGCGATCTCTCTCTGGCGGGCGTGTGCGTCGTTTCCGGCTTCGCGCGGGGCGTCGACGCCGAGGCGCACGCCGCCGCGCGGGAAGGACCGGGGGGCACCATCGCGGTGCTGGGCTGCGGGCTCGACGTCGACTACCCGCGGGAGAACTCCCGCCTGAAGGACTCCCTCCAGCCGGCGCACCTGATCGTTTCGGAGCATCCGCCGGGGGAGGAGCCTCGCGCCGCCAACTTCCCCATTCGCAATCGCATCATCGCGGGGCTCTCCTCCGGGGTCGTCGTCGTCGAGGCGTCGCGCCGGAGCGGCTCCCTCATCACGGCCCGCCTCGCCGCCGATTTCGGGCGGGACGTCTTCGCCGTTCCCGGCAGCGTTTTCTCTGAAACCTCCGTCGGCACGCACGAGCTCCTCCGCGACGGGGCCATCCTCTGCCGGGGAGCCGAGGACGTGCTTTCCGAGCTCTTTCCGGCCATCGGGGGCCCGGCAAGACCGCGCGTTGCGGCGGCGGGACCGGCCCTGGACCTCTCTCCCGAGGCCCGGGCGCTGCTTCGCGCCTTATCGTCGGATGGCGGTGCGACGCCGGACGAGCTCGGCGACCAGGCGGATCTGCCGGCCGCGAGCGTTCTGGCCGCGCTCTTCGAGCTCGAGGCCGCCGGGCTCGCCCGAAACGCGGGGGGCGGGCGCTACGCCCTTTCGGAGAGTCCGGTTGCGTAAAGGACCGGAAAGCGCCGCGAGGCCGTCCCCGCGCCGCCCCGGCTCCGACGTCCGGGCCCGGGGTCCATTCATCCCTGCGGTATCAAGGGTTTACGCGGCCGGAATACCGGCCTGTTATGACAGTCGGAGAAATGGGCTGTTTGCGCTTTCCGCGTGGATATGCCAGCTTCCACCCCCTTTATGACCCGATCTCTCGTCATCGTCGAGTCGCCCGCCAAGGCGAAGACTCTCGAAAAGTTCCTCGGCAAGGACTTCCGGGTCCTCGCCTCCTACGGACACGTCCGGGACCTCCCCAAGAAGGGCCTCGGGGTGGACCGCGCCCACGAATACGAGCCCACGTACGAGGTGCTGGCCGGCAAGGAAAAGACCCTGTCGGACCTGAAGAGAGCGGCGCGGACCTCCGACGCCGTGTACCTGGCCGCGGACCCGGACCGGGAGGGCGAGGCGATCTCCTGGCACCTGTACGAATCCCTGAAGGGCGCCGGCAAGGGCGTCGGGGGCAAGGACACGTTCTTCAAGCGGGTCCGGTTCAACGAGATCACCAAGAAGGCCGTTCTGCAGGCGATGGACGACGCCGGCGAGATCGACACGCGCAAAGTGGACGCCCAGCAGGCGCGGCGCATCATCGACCGGCTCGTCGGCTACGAAGTCTCGGACCTCCTCTGGAAGAAGATCTGGCGCGGACTGTCCGCCGGGCGCGTCCAGACCGTCGCTCTGCGGATCATCTGCGAGCGCGAGCAGGCCATCGAGGCGTTCCGGCCGGTCGAGTACTGGACCGCCGACGCGGAGCTCGAAGGAAAGACGCCGCCCGTCTTCCCCGCGCGCCTGGTTTCGTTCGAGGGCACGAAGCTCAAGTTCGACGGGACGGACCCCCGCCTGGAGTCCGAAGCCGCCGCGATGCGCGTCCGCGACGACGTCGCCAACGCCGCCACGTGGACGGTCACGAGAGTGGAAAGCGCGGAGCGGAAGAAGAATCCCGCGCCGCCCTTCATCACATCGCAGCTGCAGCAGGCGGCGGCTCGCCGGCTGGGGTTCGCCGTTCGGCGGACGATGCAGGTGGCCCAGCGGCTGTACGAGGGCCGCGAAATTCCGGGGCGCGGGACGGTCGGCCTCATCACGTACATGCGCACGGACTCGACGCGCGTTTCCAATGACGCGTTGACCGGCGTGCGCGAGCACATCCAAACGAAGTACGGAGCCGACACTCTTCCCGAGTCGCCCCGGTTCTTCAAGAGCCGTCGGGACACGCAGGACGCGCACGAAGCCATCCGGCCCACGTACCTCGACCTGCCGCCCGAAAAGGTGGCGAAATTTCTCGCTCCAGACGAATCGAAGGTCTACCGCCTGATCTGGGAGCGCTTCGTCGCCTCGCAGATGAACCCGGCGGTCTACGACACGACCTCCGCCGACATCTCGGCCGGCAAGGCGGTCTATCGCGCGAACGGATCGACGCTGAAGTCTCCGGGCTGGCTCGCGGCGTACGGCGTCGCGGCCGAGGAGGAAGAGGACAGCGATCGCCCCGAGAAGGACAAGGAGAAGGAGGGCTCGCGCCTCCCGCCCTTAGTCGAAGGCGAGAGGCTGAAGCCCGTCGCCGTGATCCCCGAGAAGAAATCGACTCAGCCGCCGCCGCGCTTCAACGAAGCGTCGCTCGTCAAGTTCCTGGAGGAGAACGGCATCGGCCGCCCGTCGACGTACGCCGAGATCCTGCGCAAGATCGAGGATCGCGAGTACGTCCGCAAGAAGGACCGGCGGTTCATTCCCACGGCTCTCGGCCGCACCGTCATCGAGCTCCTGCTCCCGTACTTCGGCGATTTCTTCGAGACCTCCTACACTGCTCGGATGGAGGAGCGTTTAGACGAGGTCGAGGACGGGACCCTTCCCTGGAAGACCGCTCTCGCGGAGTTCGACAAGACGTTCACCGCTGATCGGGACCGGGCTCTCGACGAGATGGTCTCCGGGAAGGCGGGCATCCCTCTGGGGGAGGCCCGGAAGCTCCTCTCGTTTCCAGTCGTGCCGGCGACAGCCGAGGCGTGCCCGAAGTGCGGAAAGAAGCTGAAGCTGCGGATGGGAAAGAACGGCCTCTTCGTCGCCTGCAGCGGGTATCCGAGCTGCACGTTCACGGAAAACATCCCCGATCCCGAAGAGGACACCGTCGACGCCACCGAGCTCGAGAGCACGTCGTGCGAGGAGTGCGGCTCGCCGATGAAGCTGCGCCAGAGCCGCTCCGGCTCGGCGTTCTTAGGCTGCACGGCGTATCCGAAATGCCGCAACGTCGTGAACGTGGTGATGGCGGGCGGCAAGGCCGAGGCGCGGCCGGACGAGCCGACGGGGGAGACCTGCCCCGATTGCCAGCATCCCCTGGTCCGGCGGCACGGGCGCTTCGGCGCGTACGTCTCCTGCTCGAACTATCCGACGTGCCGGTACAAGCCGCCGAAGCCCGTGCGCGACACGGGGGTCCGATGCCCGAAGGACGGCGGCGTTATTGCGGAGCGGCGCGGACGTTTCCGGCCGTTCTACGGCTGCGTCAACTATCCGTCCTGCGACTTCACGCTCTCGGCGCGCCCCGTTCCCGAAGCGTGCCCGCAGTGCGGGAACTCGTACCTGCTCCTCCGGGAGCGCAAGGGCGGCAACGTCTTCGCGTGCGACAAGGCCGGCTGCGGGTTCGAGAAGGAAGCGGGACCGATTCCCGAGATGCAGGACATCTTCCTGCCGTCGACGCCGAAGATGCCGTCGGCAGGAAAGGCCGCCGCGGCCAGGAAAA
>JBDUBP010000178.1:0-7389 GCA_040004075.1 Acidobacteriota bacterium
CGGGCGCAGGTAATACCGGCGGTGATGCTGGTTGGCGACGTCGTGCATGCTCCAGAGCCACGGGAACGACGACGTGAGCATCACCAGGAGCCCGCCCGGGCGCACGAGCCGACTCATTTCCGCGAGGAAGGCTCCGTCGTCTTCGAGGTGCTCGATCAGGCCGATCGCCGTGACGACGTCGAAGGACGCGTCCGGAAACGGAACCTCCCGCGCGTCGGCGAGCGCCACGCATTTCAGCCCGCGGCGCGCGCAGAATCGCAGGGCCTCGGGCGAGTAATCGACGCCGCGGATGCTGTCCGCGCGTTCCTTCAACTCGTCGATCAATGCCCCCGTTCCGCAACCGACGTCGAGCACGCGTCCGAGCCGGCCCGGCGCTCCACTCGCGGCGAGGAGGTGGCGGACCATCGCGCGGACGCCGGCAAACCACCAGTAGCTCCGCTCCAGCTCGTAGTTGCGCTGGTATTCGGCGGTCTCCACCTACGGACGGGGGATACGGTCGCCGCCGAAATAGGGGCGCAACGCCGCCGGGATCTCGACTGAGCCGTCCGCCTGCTGATAATTCTCGAGCACCGCGACCAGGGTGCGCCCGATGGCCAGCCCCGAGCCGTTTAAGGTGTGCACGTATTCGGGCTTTTCTCCCTCCGCCCGGCGGAAGCGGATCGACGCCCTGCGCGCCTGAAAATCCTCGAAATTCGAGCACGAGGAAATTTCCTTGTACTCGTTCAACCCGGGTAGCCACACCTCGAGGTCGTAGGTCTTCGCCGGATTGAAGCCCATGTCTCCCGTCGAGAGAGTCACCACGCGATAGGGGAGCTCGAGCCGCCGAAGGACTTCCTCCGCGTGCCGCGTCAGCGCCTCATGGACCTCGCAGGAGGACTCGGGCTTCGCGAACGCGACGAGCTCCACCTTGTCGAACTGGTGCTGGCGGATCATCCCCCGCGTATCGCGCCCGGCGGCGCCGGCCTCCGAGCGGAAACACGAGGTCATGGCCGCGTAGCGGATCGGGAGAGCGTCGTCGCGCAGGATCTCGTCGCGATGCAGATTCGTCACGGGGATTTCCGCCGTGGAGATCAGGTAGAGGCCTTCGCGCGTCTTGAAGAGGTCGTCCTCGAACTTCGGCAGCTGGCCCGTCCCGAACAGCGACTCCGCGTTCGTGAGAACGGGCGGCAGGATCTCCTCGTATCCGTGCTCCCGGGTGTGCAGGTCGAGCATGAAGGCGCCGAGCGCGCGCGAAAGCCGTGCGCCCGCCCCGCGAAGCACCGTGAACCGCGCGCCCGCGATCTTGCCCCCGCGCTCGAAGTCGAGAATTCCGAGCGCCGGACCGAGGTCCCAGTGCGGCTGCGGAGGGAAATCGAACGTCCGCGGCTCTCCCCACGTGCGCTCCAGACGATTGGCGCTCTCGTCCTTCCCGCGCGGCACGCTCGGATGAGGGACGTTGGGAATGCGCCGCTCCGCGGCGGTGAGCTCGCTCTCGCGCGCTTCGACGTCCTCTTCGAGCCCGCGGATCTCCTCCTTCAGACGCTTCATCTCGGCGATCGTTTCCGGGTCGGGCTTCGCGCGCACCGCGGTGAGCTCGTTGCGCCGCCGGCGCTTTTCTTCCAGGCGCGTGACGCTTTCCCGCCGTCCGCGGTCGAGCTCGACGAAGCGGTCTATCCCGGAGGTCGCGTAGCGCTCCGGGAACTCGCGAAGGAGGGCCTCCGCCTCCGAACGAAGCCTTTCGCGTGCTAACATGAATGTGGCCGGTTTACATCGCGCGCGTGTCCGAGTCAACCGTTTGAGCCCTCCCTTCCAGCTCCCCGAAGTCGATTGCGTCGTGGTCAATCGCGACGGCGGCGACTCCCTTTTTGCCGCGCTCCGGTCGCTGGACGCCCAGACGGCGATCGACCTGTCCATAGTGGTCGTCGACAACGCGTCGAGCCCCGCGGAGCGGGAGAGGCTCGCCCGCGAGGCGCCCGCCGTTCGCGTGATCCCGTTTACCCGGAATCTCGGTTTCGCCGGCGCCGCGAACGAGGGAATCGCCAGGACCCGCGCGCCCTTCGTCCTTTTGCTCAACAACGATGCGACCCTGGCGCCCGATTACGTGGCCCGGCTCGCGGCGAGGCTGGCGCTCGACGAGCGGCTGGCCGGCGTGCAGGGGCTCGTCCTCACGGCGGACGGGACGCGCATCGATTCCGCGGGCCTCGACTGGAACTCGCGCCGGGAGGCCGTCCCTCTTCTGGGAGGAGCGGCGCCCTCCTCCGCGCCGTCTGGCGTTTTCGAGGTGAGCGGCGTCTCCGCGACCGCCGCGCTCTACCGTCGGGACGCCCTCGCGGACGTCGCCGCGCCCGCCGAGGTCTTCGAGCCGTCGTTCTTCGCGTACTACGAGGACGTCGACCTGTCTCTCCGGCTCGCGCGCGCCGGATGGCGTTTCGCCTGCGATCCCGCGGCGCTCGCGCGGCACGAAGGCTCGCGCACCGGGTCGCGGACGCCCTGGAAGCGCGCCGTCTGGGTGGCGAAAAACCGCTGGCGAACCCTCTTCCGCAACTTCGAGCCGCGGCTCGTCCGGCGCGAGGTGGGAAGCCTCCTCCGAGCGGACCTCGCCCACGCGCGGTCGCTCGGGTGGCGCGCGCCGCTTCTGCTTCTCGCGGTGTGGAGCGGCCTCGCGTTTTCCGCGCGCGCCGCGCGGGCGGGCGCCGGTGGAGCGAGGCCGCTCGCCGACTGGCCTCGGACGGCCGGCGCCGCGGGGAACCAGGGGAGCCCGGCCGGCCGGAACCGACTCGCGAGGTGAGCGCCCGTCCTCCCGGGACGCCGGCGACCCCTCCTTCGGGGGCCGGCGGAATCGCCGTCATTCTGGTCTCGTGGAAGGACGCGGACGACCTTGAGGAAGCGGTGCGCTCTCTCGCCGTGTGCCGGGCCGGATCTGCCGGCGGGGACCTCCCGGTCCGCCTCGTGGCGGTCGGCAACGGAAGGGGTTCGATCCGCGAGGATCGTATCCGAGCGCTCTGGCCCGATGCCGTCATTCTGGTCAACGCCGACAACCGCGGGCTCGCTCCTGCCGCCAACCAGGGAGCCGCCGCCGCCGGAGCCGCCGAAATCCTTCTTTTCTTGAACCCCGATACGCGAGCGCAGGGGGACCCCTTCACGGCCCTGGCTCGGGGATTCGAGGACCACCCCGAAGCGGCCGCCCTCGCGCCGCGACTCGTGGACGCGGCCGACGGCGAACCGCGGCCGCCGGGACGCCGCGCCCTCGCGCGGCCGGGCGGCGAGGATCAATTCACGTTTCAGCTGCGACGCCTGCCGCGGCTCGCCTCCGACGCGCGCGAGCTCCTGCTCGGAGAGCATCTGCGGCCCGACGGAGCGAAGCGGCGCGACGCCCGCTACGCGGACGAAGACCGCGACCGGCCCTTTCCCGTCGAGCAGGCTGCGGCAGCCGCTCTCGCGGTCCGCCGCCGCGCGTTCGACCGCGTCGGCGGATTCGACGAGGCGTTCGTCCCGGCATGGTTCGAGGACGTCGATCTGTGCGCGCGGCTCGCGGCCGAAGGCTCCATCCTCTACTGGCCGGCGGCGCGGTTCACGCATGCCGGCGGCGTCTCCTCCGCCCGGCTCGGGTACGACCGCTTCTTGCCGATCCTGTACACGAATGCTTTGCGGTACCGGCGCAAGCACTATCCGGCGGCTGCTCGCGCCGCGTACCGCGCCCTTCTGGCCGGCGGGATGGCGCTCAGGCTCGCCCTGCTCCCGTTCCGCCGCAGTGTCCCACGGCGGCGGGGGGAAGCCGCGCGCGCCTACGCTGCGGTCCTGCGGATGGCCCTCGGGCTCTCGAGAGAAAAGCGTTGAACGGATCCCTGGAGCTGGGCCGCCGCCGCGTCGACGTCGCCATCATCGTCGTCTCCTACAACGACGCCGCCGACCTGCCCATCTCTCTCGAGTCCGCGCTCGCGCAGCGGGGCGTCTCGCGCGAGGTCCTTCTCGTCGACAATGCCTCGGCGGACGATTCGCGCGCCGCGGCGGAGCGCCTGGGAGTGCGCGTCGTCGCTCTGCCCGAAAACACCGGGTTCGCCGCCGCCATGAACGCGGGCATCGACGCCACGGAGAGCCGATACGTGCTCGCGCTCAATCCGGACTGCCGCCTCGAGCCCGAATTTGCCGCGCGGATCGTGGCGCGCATGGACGATCGGGCCGACGCCGGGTCCGCGTCCGGCCGGCTGCTGCGGGGCGCCGGCCCCGACCTTCGGCCCTCGGAGGTGCTCGACTCCGCGGGAATCGTCTTCACCGCGTCCGGCCGGCATTTCGACCGCGGCGCCGGCGAGCCGGCCGCCGGGCGCTACGAGCGGGAGGAAGAAATCGACGGCGCCAGCGGGGCCGCGGGCATGTACCGGCGCGAGGCGCTCGCCGCCGCCCGGATCTCCACGGGATATTTCGACGCAGATTTTTTCCTCTACCGCGAGGATGCGGACCTCGCCTGGCGGCTGCGAAACCTCGGGTGGCGGTGTCTCTACGTTCCGGGCGCGGTGGCGTACCACCGCCGGCGAAATCTTCCGGAGCGCCGGAGGCAGATGACGCCGGCGGTCAACCTCCATTCGGTCAAGAACCGCTTCCTCCTCCGCATCAACAACCAGTCCGGAGGGGACGCCGTCCGCACTCTGCTGCCCACGCTGGCGCGGGATCTCCTGGTGATCGGGGCGTGTCTGACCGTCGAACGAACGTCCCTCCCCGCCTTCCGCTGGCTCTGGCAAAACCGGAAGCGTCTCTGGTCGAAGCGCCGGGAGATCCAGGCGCTCCCGAAGGTCAGAGCTGATAACTCATGACGGACAACTGATAACTTCTCCAGCATGCGCCTGGCGATCCTCGGCACCCGGGGGATCCCCGCCCGGTACGGAGGATTCGAGACGCTGGCCGAAGAGCTCTCGGCCCGCCTTGCCGCGCGAGGCCACGAGGTCACGGTCTACACGCGGACCCGCTACGCCGCCGCGGGTGTCGAGACCTGGCGCGGCGCGCGCGTTCGGGTGCTTCCGACGATACCGACGAAGTACCTCGACACGGTCGCCCACGGGGCTCTCTCCGCGCTCGACGCCGCGCTCGAGCGCTACGACGCCGTGCTCGTCTGTAACGCGATCAACGCCGCCACGTCCTTCGTCCCGCGCCTTTCCGGAAACACTCGGGTCGTCCTGAACGTGGACGGGCTCGAGCGCCACCGCCGCAAATGGAGCGCGGCGGGGAAGGCCGCGTATCGAATCTCCGAGCGGCTCTCGACGATCCTTCCCGACGCCGTCGTGTCGGACGCCCGGGTGATCCAGGAGTACTACCGGGAGCGCTACGGATTCCCGACGGTCTTCATCCCCTACGGGGGCGATCTGCCGGCGCCCTCGGGGACGTCCGCGCTCGAGGCGCTCGGGCTTCGGCCGGAGGGGTACGTCCTGTACGTCTCGCGGCTCGAGCCCGAGAACAACGCGCTCGCCGTCGTCGAGAGTTATCGGAAGGTTCCGGGGACGGTTCCCCTGGTGATCGTCGGCGACGCCCCGTATGCGCGCGCGTACATCGAAAGGGTGCGAGCCGCCGCGGACCCCCGGGTTCTTTTCCCGGGCGCGATCTACGGCGAGGGCTATCGGGAGCTGCTCGCCCGCGCCGCGGTGTACGTCCAGGCGACGGAAGTGGGAGGGACCCACCCCGCCCTCGTCGAAGCGCTCGGATATGGACGAATCGTCTGTTACCACCAGTCGGCTGAAAACGAGGAGGTCGCGGGCGGCGCGGCTCTTGCGTTCGACGTCCGGCGGCCCAAAACGCTCTCGGACCTCCTCACGGGAGTCCTGGATGATCCGCCCGCCTTCTCCGTATGGAAAGAGCGGGCGAGAAACCGAACAGAAGAACGGTATCGTTGGGATGATGTCGCCAGCCGTTACGAAGCCGTTCTTGAAGGACGGCGCCCCATTTCATAACATCCGGGTCCGCGGGCGGTTTGGCCGCCGGCGACCGACGATTCGATGCTGAAGCAAAAGGCGCGGGCGATCGCGCTCGGGGTGTTGGCGGGAGACCTGGCCCTGACGGCCCTGTCCCTCCCGGTTGCGTACGTGATCCGTCACGTGGTGCTGACCTCGCTGTCGCCGTCTCTGTTTCCGAAACCGCTGCATCCCTTCGACCGATATCTCTTCCTGCTGGTCCTGATCCTTCCCTTCTGGGCCGTGATGCTGTCCGTCGCCGGGTTCTATCGCAGCCACAGGACCCTTCCCCTCGCGGAAGAAATCTGGGCGGCGACGAAGGTCGCGATCGGCGGCACCGCGATGCTGGCCCTGCTCGTGTACGGCCTTCGTCTCGAGTTCGTGAGCCGGTGGCTGCTCGTGGTCTTCGCCGCGGTCAACTTCGCATTTCTCGCGACGGAGAAGGTCGCCCTGCGCCTCGTGTCGCGATGGGTCCGCTCGCGAGGGTTCAACTTCCGCACCGTGCTTCTGGTCGGGACCGGCCAGAAGGCGGCGCAGCTCGCCGATTTTCTGGAAGCCCACCCGCACTGGGGATTCCGCGTGATGGGCTACCTCGACGATGACAATGGCGGCGAGATCCGGCGAGCGAACCGGTGGCCGTGCGCGGGCAAGATCACGGACCTCGAGAGCGTTCTCCTGCGGGAGGTCGTCGATGAAGTCGTGTTCGTCATCGAGAAGGGCAAGCTCGGCGCGTACGAGGAGGCGCTTCTCGTGGCCGAACGGCACGGGGTCCGCGCCCACATCTCGCTCGACATCTTTCCCCACGTGCTGGCGCGGCCGGTGCTCGAGGAGCTCGACGGAATTCCGCTCCTCTCCTTCACGACAACGCCTTCCAACCCCACCCAGCTCGTCGTCAAGCGCGCGATCGACCTCGCCGTCTCGCTGTGCCTCTTCGTCCTGACGCTGCCGATCCAGGTTTTGGCGGTGTTGGCCATCAAGCTCACCTCGCAGGGTCCCGTGTTCTTCCGCCAGGTGAGATGCGGCTTGAACGGCCGCCACTTCACGCTCCTGAAGTTCCGTACGATGGACGCGGGCGCCGAGCAGCGGCTGACCGAGGTGTCGCACTTGAACGAGATGTCCGGGCCTGTCTTCAAAATGTCGCGGGACCCGCGCTCGACTTTCGTCGGGCGGATCCTGCGGCGGCTGTCGATCGACGAGCTGCCGCAGCTGTGGAACGTGATCCGGGGAGACATGAGCCTGGTCGGTCCCCGCCCGCCCCTTCCCGAGGAAGTCTCGCAGTACCAGCCCTGGCAGCGCCGCCGCCTGAGCATGAACCCGGGGCTGACGTGCCTCTGGCAGGTCTCCGGTCGCAACGAGGTGGACTTCGACCGGTGGATGGCTCTGGATCTCAAGTACATCGACACCTGGTCGCCGATGCTTGACCTGAAGATCCTTCTGAAGACGGTCCCGGCGGTATTGAGCGGAAGGGGAGCCA
>JBDUBP010000067.1:0-7285 GCA_040004075.1 Acidobacteriota bacterium
CGGTGGCGATCACCCGCATGCGCCTGACCGACTTCGGCTGCATGCTCCGCGCGTACTCCCGCGACGTCGTGGACGAGATCAACCGCACGGAGGAAGCCTCGACGTTTATCCCCGCTCTCGGGCAGAGCTTCGCGCGAAACCCGACCGAGATCGAGGTCGCGCACGCTCCCCGGACGGGTGGCGAATCGGCGTACTCGCTGTACCGGCTGATCCGCCTCAATTTCGACCTCATGACGGGTTTTTCCGCGGTGCCGCTGCAGCTCTTCGGGATCCTCGGGACGTTCGTCGCCCTGGGCGGGATCGCGTTCGGCTTGTTCCTGTTCGTCCGCCGCCTGATCGTGGGCGCGGAGGTCGAGGGAGTCTTCACTCTCTTCGCCATCCTCTTCACGCTGCTCGGGGTCGCGATGGCGGGCCTCGGCATCGTGGGCGAATACGTCGGACGCATTTACGAGCAGGTGCGCGGCCGGCCGCGGTTCTCGGTGCGCCGAGCGTGGGGATTGCGCGGCGAGGCCCCTGCGATTCCGCCCGCGCCGAAATCCGTCCCGGCCGCCCCGGACCCGTCTCCGGCGGTCCGGCGTTGACCCGGATCGCCGTCTTCGCGTACTCGGACACCGGGCACGCGTGCCTGAAGGCGCTGCTCGACGCGGGGCGTGAGGTGGTCTTCGTCGGGACGCACGCCGACCGCCCCGACGAGGCGCTCTGGTTTCCGAGCGTCGCCGGGCTCGCGCGGGAGCGTGGCATCGAGACCGCGATCGTCGAAGACGCGCGGTCGCCGGACGTTCTGGAGCGCGTGCGCCGCGCCGCGCCGGATCTCCTGTTCTCCTTCTATTACCGGGGCCTTCTTCCCGACGAGATGCTGCGGCTGCCGCCGCGAGGCGCGTACAACGTCCACGGGTCGCTGCTTCCGAAGTACCGCGGCCGGGCGCCCGTGAACTGGGCCGTGTTGAAAGGCGAGACCGCGACGGGCGCCACGCTGCACGTCATGACCGCGCGGGCGGACGCCGGAGACATCGTGGATCAGGAGGGCGTGCCGATCGGACCCGACGACACCGCGCTCGACGTCCAGCACCGCGTGACGGAGGCGGCGGTGCGCGTCCTGACGCGGCGTCTCCCCGAGCTCGAAGCCGGCGGGGCCCCGCGCGTGCCGCAGGACGAATCTCGCGCGACGAAGTTCGGGCGCCGCACTCCCGAGGACGGAAGGATCGACTGGTCATCGAGCGCGAAGCAGGTCCACGACCTCGTGCGGGCCGTGACGCATCCCTGGCCGGGAGCGTTCACCGATATCTTCGGGGCGAAGACGACGCTCTGGAAGACGAGCCTGCCGAATCTCGGCGCGCACGACAACTTCCCCGGACAGATCCGGATCGAGGCGGGACGCCTCTACGTCGCGTGCGGGGACGACCGGTACGTGGAGATCCTCGCGCTGCAGCGGGAGGGAGAGGACGAGATGGAATCCAGCCGGTTCATCGCGCAGACCGTGACGCCATGAGGGTGCTGATCCTCGGCGTGAACGGGTTCATCGGGAACGCCTTGACGGAGCGCATCCTGGGCACGACCGAGTGGGAGGTGTCGGGGCTCGACATCGGCAGCGACAAGATCGCGCCGTTTCTGGGGCACCCCCGGTTCACGTACCTCGAGGGCGACATCGCCATCAACAAGGAGTGGATCGAGTACCAGGTCAAGAAATGCGACGTCGTGCTGCCGCTCGTCGCGATCGCGACGCCGGCGGCGTACGTGCGCAACCCGATCGCGGTCTTCGAGCTCGATTTCGAAGAAAACCTCCGCATCGTCAAACAGGCCGTGCGTTACAGAAAGAGAGTCGTGTTCCCGTCCACCTCCGAGGTGTACGGAATGTGCCCCGACGCCGAGTTTGACGAAGAGCGCTCGACCCTCGTGTACGGCCCGATCCACAAGCAGCGCTGGATCTACTCCTGCTCGAAGCAGCTGCTCGACCGGGTCATCTGGGCCTACGGCGCGTCCAGCGGCTTGAAGTTCACCCTGTTCCGGCCGTTCAACTGGATGGGCCCGCACTTGGATGACGTGGACTCCCCGAAAGAGGGATCGAGCCGCGTCCTGACGCAGTTCCTCCACAACATCCTGTACGGCGAGCCGATCAAGCTCGTCGACGGAGGCACGCAGCGCCGGTCGTTCACCTACATCTCCGACGGCATCGACTGCCTCATGAAGATCCTGGAGAACGAGAATGGCGCTGCGGACGGCGGGATCTTCAACATCGGCAATCCCGCCAACGACCTGTCGGTTCGCCAGCTCGCGCAGGCCCTGGTCGCCGCCGTCGCGGCGCACCCGAACTTCGGAAAGAAAGCACTCCAGACTCCCATCGTCGAAGTCTCGTCGGGTGAGTATTACGGGGAGGGCTACCAGGACATCCTGACGCGTGTCCCGTCGGTCGCCCGCGCGAAGGAGATCCTGGGCTGGGAGCCGCGCGTCCCCATGGACGAGGCGATCGAGAGGACCGTCGCCTTCTACCTCGACAAGCGCCCGGCGAGGAGTTGAGCGCGCCGCCGGCCGCCGGTCCCGCGTCCCGGCGCGTCGCGCTCAAGGTGGACGCGGACACCCTCGTGGGGACGCGCGAGGGAATCCCGGCGCTTCTCGACGTCTTTGCCCGGCGGGGCATTCGCGCCACGTTCTACTTCACGTTCGGGCCGGACCGCTCGGGAGTCGCCGCGCGCCGGGTGTTCACACGCAGCGGGTTCCTCCGGAAGATGTGGAAGAGCCGCGCGGCGTCGCTCTACGGGTTCCCCACGATGCTGTACGGGACGCTGCTCCCCGCTCCGCCGATCGGAGAGAGGTGCGCGCGCGAGATCCGATCCGTCGCGGAAGCGGGGCATGAGACCGGCGTTCACGGCTGGGACCACGTCGGGTGGCACGACGGGCTCGACCGCTGGTCCGACGAAAAGATCCGGGAGCACGTCGATCGCGCGCATGAGGAGTACCGACGGATATTCGGAGCGCCGGCGGTCTCGAGCGCGGCGCCTGGATGGACCGCCAACGCCCGCTCTCTCGCGGTCGAGGCGGAGCGGGGCCTGCTCTTCACGTCCAACTCCCGCGGCGGCTCACCGTTCTTTCCGCGCGCCGGCGAGCGGGTCTTCGAAACCCTCGAGATTCCTTCGACGCTGCCGACTCTGGACGAGACGCTCGCGTGGGACGACCTGCCGACCGACGCCGCGCAGCGGGAGTATTACCGGCGCGCGCCGCGCGGGACGGAGGTCCACACCATCCACACGGAGGTCGAGGGCCGGTCCCGCCGTCCGCTCTTCGAACAGATCCTGGACGACTGGCGATCAGACGGGGTCACATTCCCGACGCTGGCGGACCTCGCCCGCGAGGCGCTCGGCCGGCGCGAGAACATTCTCGTCCGGGCGCTCGTCCGGACGACCCTGCCGGGCCGCGGCGGACCGGTGGCGACGGGGGAGTAACTGTCAGCTGTCGGCTCTCAGCTTCAGGAACTGAGAAACTGAGAACTGAATACTGACAACTATCTCGTCACCAGGATCGATATCGAGTGATCCTCCGGATTCGCCGTCACCGCGTCGGCCTTCTGGTCCCCGTTGAAATCCGCCAGCAGGACGCGCTCGGGGTGGCCCCCGACCCGGACCGTCGCCGTCCGCGACGCCGAGAGACCGTCGGGGCCGCCATACGCGATCGTGAGGGTGTCGTCCACCTGATTGGCCGTCGCCGCGTCGGCAATTCCGTCTCCGTCGATGTCTCCCGCCGCCACGTCCCCCGACGCTCGCCCGGTCGGGATCCTGGGCCCGAGCCGGAACCGGCCTCCGCCCTCGTTCAGCAGCGCGGTGAGCCCGTCGCCGGAAGGATCCGTCCCCTGACCGGAATAGTTCGCGACGAGGATGTCGGGACGGCCGTCGCGATTCACGTCGGCCACCGCGACGGCGAAAGGCGACGGCCCTCCCGCGAGAGGACCCTTGCCGGAGGACCGGAAATGTCCTGCGCCGTCCCCGATCAGAAGTGTCACCAGTCCGCCGGCGAGGTTCGGCGCGACGAGGTCGTAAAGGCCGTCTCCGTCGAGATCCGTCAGCCGCAGATTGCGGTAGGGCTTGCGGCCCGCTTCGATCGAGACGCCCGGCGCCGCGAAGCCGCCTCGCCCATCGCCCCGAAGAAACGTGAATCGGTTTTCGCCCCAGCTGTCGATCACGAGGTCCGGCGAGCCATCCCGGTCGGCGTCGCAGATTCCGATCGTGTGCGGGTGCGGCTGACTTCTGACTCGAAGGGGAGAGCCGGGCGCTGGGCAGAACCCGCCGCGTCCATCTCCGAGGAGGACGGTGACGAGAGGAACGCCGTGGTTGGCGATGGCCAGGTCGAGCTTTCCGTCGCGGTTCAGGTCGGCCGCGGCGATCTCAGCGGGGTCCGGTCCCGCCGCGAACGCGCCCGCACGCCGGAGCCCGCCCCGGCCGTCGCCGAGAAACACGAGGAGATCGTTCGATCCCGCGCTTCCAACGGCGAGGTCGAGAACGCCGTCGCCGTCGAAGTCCCCGCTCGCGAGAGCGACGGGATTGTGATCGGAGCCGAGCGACACGACGCGCGGGGGAAGAAACGGCGCGCTGCGGCTTCCGGCCGGCGCCGGAAGCCCGGACGATCCGGAGAGCAACGCGAACGCCGTGAGAAGAGCCGTCCTCGAGCACCGGCGGGACAGAGGGACGGAGGGGAACGCCACCGAAGAGATATTAGAGTGGCGAGATGACTTCTTCCACCGACATGACGGGCAAGACGGTCCTCGTCACGGGCGCGACGTCCGGGATCGGGCTCGAGACGGCGCGTGCCGTCGCGCGAATGGGAGCGCTCGTCGTCGTGGGCGCTCGCGATCCGGCGCGCGGCCAGGCGGTGGTCGACGACATCCGGGCGCGCGGCGGCCGGGCGGAGCTCACGACCGTCGACCTGGCGTCTTTCGCTTCGATCCGTGCGGCGGCGTCGCGGCTCCCCCCGGCGCACCCCGTGCTCGACGTTCTCGTCAACAACGCCGGGATGGCGTCGCGGCGGAGGGAGCTCTCTCCCGACGGCCACGAGCTCACATGGGCCACGAATTTTCTCGGTCCCTTTCTCCTGACGCGACTCCTGCTTCCCGCGCTTCGAAAGGCTCCGGCGGCCCGGGTGGTCAACGTGAGCTCGGTCGGTCACAAGTCGGGAAGACTCGAGTGGGACAACCTGGAGCTCGAGCGCGGCTTCGCGACGTTTCGCGCGTACGGGAACTCGAAGCTCGCTCTGAACCTCTTCACCCGCGCGCTCGCCCGGCGCGAGCCCGGGATTTCCGCCAACGCGGTCCACCCGGGCGGAATCGCCACCAACATCTGGAGGTCGGCACCGGCGGTGGCGCGGTGGATTCTCGAGAGAGTGCTGCCGTCGGCCGAGGTCGGCGCCCGCCCCGTCGTCCGTCTCGCCTCGGATCCGGCGGTCTCGAAGATCAGCGGCCGTTACTTCGACAAGCTCCGCGAAGCCGAGCCTTCGGCCGCCGCGCAGGACGATGCCGCCGCGGCCCGCCTCTGGGACATCGCCGAAAAAGCGACGTCTGACTCTTAACGCCTGATCTCGACTCTCGACTTCCCTACGGCGCGAGGACGTCCGTCAGCTGCCGGGCGAGCTCTCCGACGTTGACGCTTTCCGTGTTGGCGAGGATCGCGACCGCGAAGCCCGGGCCGGCACCATGGCGAGGTAGGTGGAGGTCCCCTGCTGGGAGCCGCCGTGCGTCAGGAGCTTCTCTCCCTTTCGATCCACGATCGTCCATCCGAAATAGGGAGACTCTTTCCCGTCCTTCGTCTTCATGGGAACCTGCATCTTCTGGAAGGTCTCCGCCTTCAGCAGCTTGTTCGTGTGGAGGGCGATGGCGAACCGCGCGAGGTCCACCGCGGTCGAGACGAGGCCGCCTCCCGGAACCTTGTTGCTCGTGTCGGCCAGGTCGGCGTTGCGAAGCTCGCCGCTCGGCGCCTTCGCGTAGCCGCGCGCGCGGTTGGGGACGACAGTCGCCTGGTCGTCGACGCGTGTCCGATCCATCCCGGCCGGACGCGTGACGCTCTCGCGGATGAACTCCTCGTACGGCTTCCCCGAGGCGCCTTCGACGACGCACCCGAGGACGACGTATCCGTAGGTCGAGTACGTGTATGCCGTACCCGGCTCCTGGAGCAGGGGATCCGACTTGAACGCGTCGAGCGACGCCGGGACGCTCTCGTAATGGCGGGTGCTGTTGAAATTTTCGTCCCGGTTGTAGTGACGGATCCCGCTCAGGTGGCCGAGAAGATGGCGCGCCGTTATCGGCTGAGGCCTTGCCGGGAACGCGGGGCACGATTCCTGGATGGGAGCGTCGAGGTCGAGTCGGCCGCTCTCGCCGAGCCGCATCGCGGCCACCGCGGTGATCGGCTTGGAGATCGATCCCAACCGCCACACCGTCGTCGCCGTGAAGGGCACGAAATTCTCGAGGTCCGCGAAGCCGTAGCCCCCCGACCACTTGACCTCGTTGCCCATCACGACCGCGACGGACAGGCCGGAGATGTTCTGCGAGGCGATCGAGGCCGAGATCGCCGCCTGCACGCGCTCCGCGGACTCGCCGAGCGGCGAAGGCGCCGTCTGCGCCGCCGCCGGCGCCACGGCGATCAGAGCGAAAAGCAGGATGCGGGCGATGCGTCTCATCCGGATCGTCATGCGAGTCCTCCCGTCGGCGTTTCGTTGAATGACTCCGTGTTTCGGCGCGGGGCTTCCGTCCGGGTCTTCCGGGTGGCGATTCCGATCGCGCAGGCGAGGAGCAGCGCGGCGCCCTGCGCGAGGACCCCGCGGTGGAAGGGCTCGCGGTTCCAGGCGATCTCGAACGCGTGCCTGCCTGCGGGGATTGCCACCGCGAGATCCCGCGCGTTGGCCACGAGCACGCGGGCGGGCGCGCCGTCGACCCGCGCGCGCCAGGCCGCGAAGTAGGTCCGGGCGAACAGCAGGTGCCCGGCGCTCGCCGCGTCGACGGCCCCTGCCGCGCGGTCGGCCGAGACGTCCGCGGCGGACAGCAAAGCGGCGCCCGCCACGCCGGGTGGATCCGCGCCGGCCGGGCCGGGAAGGACGACCTCCGTCTCCGGATGAAACGCGTCCGAGCGCACGAGCTCGAGCGCCGCCGAGAGCGAGGGCCGGCGAAGCGCGCGCGACGCCCACCGCAGCTCGGGGAGGGGCGCGTCGGCTTCGTGCAGGACGAGGTGCCGGCCGGTGACCACGACTCCGGTCACCGGATGGAAGAGCGGAAACTCCTCGCCTTCTCCGGCGAGCGCCCACCGCGCTCCGT
>JBDUBP010000013.1:0-23859 GCA_040004075.1 Acidobacteriota bacterium
CGCCGTTCGCCCTTCGCCCTTGGCCCGCGAATCGTGAATTCCAGGTCGCCGCGGGAGCGGCGGCTCCGGTGAAACGCGGCGTCCTGATCTACAACCCGACGGCG
Organism: Acidobacteriota bacterium; assembly: GCA_040004075.1. Taxonomy (GTDB): domain Bacteria; phylum Acidobacteriota; class Thermoanaerobaculia; order UBA5066; family Gp7-AA6; genus JALYUA01. Next base: position 105 of record JBDUBP010000013.1, read on the forward strand.
GGTCAGAGGGACCGCCGCGCGCGCATGTCGCGGTTGATCGAGGAGATGCGGCCTCGCGGCGTCGAGCTCGTGAACGCGCCCACGGAGGGGCCGCAACACGCCACCGAGATCGTCCGCGACTTCGTCCAGCGGGGAGTGGACCTCGTGGCAGTGTGCGGAGGCGACGGCACGATCTCGGAGGCCGCCTCGGGGCTCTCGGGCGCGGAGGTTCCTCTCGCCGTCCTTCCGGGAGGGACCTCGAACGTGCTCGCCCGCGAGCTCTCGATCCCGCTCTCCATCGACCGCGCCCAGGAGCTCCTGGTCTCCGGGGTTCCCCGGCGCGTCCGACTGCTCACCGCCAACGACCGGCCGTTTCTTCTCTGGGCGGGAGTGGGGCTGGACGCCCGGATCATGGGACGCATGAGCCCGCTCCTGAAGCGGTGGTTCGGCCGCGCCGGAATCTTCGTCACGGTCGCGCCGGAGTTCTTCCGGTACGAATTTCCGCGGCTGGAGGTCGTCGTCGATGGCGTGGCGCACGACGCAACGTTCGCCGTGATCTGCCACGCGTCGCGCTACGCCGGCGAGTGGATCATCGCCCCGGGCGCCTCCCTCGAGGCGGAGGAGATGGACGCGATGCTCTTCTCGGGCCGAAGCCGGTGGAAATTCTTCTCACTCTTCCAGCGGATGGAGCGCGGAAAATCCCGCCATCTCGAAGAAGGGATCGCGAGGACGGTCCGCGGCCGGACGATCGAGATCCGTTCGCGGGAGTCCTACCCCGTGGAGGTGCAGGTGGATGGAGACTGCGTGCTCGAAACGCCGATCGTCTGCCGGGCCTCGGAGCACGAGGTCTCGATCCTGGTGCCGGCTGTCTAGAGCCCGCGCTCTCATTCAACCCGGCTGGCTTTCTTCGCCGCCCTCACCCCTGCCCTCTCCCCGGCGCGCGGGGAGGGGGGGAGGCGGGCGCTATCTCTTCCCCACGGCTTTTTCGACGTCCGCGATCTCCTTCGGGGCTCCGCACGACAGGCACTCGGCGCCCTTCGCCGTGACAGCGAGCGTGTCCTCGATGCGGACGCCGATGTTCCACCACTTGCGGTCCACCCCCGCCATGTTCGCTGGGATGTAGATGCCGGGCTCGATCGTCAGCACCATGCCGGGGGCGAGCACCCGGGACGCGGACCCGACGCGGTAGCGGGCGGGGTCGTGCACATCCATGCCGACCCAGTGAGAGATGCCGTGGCGCGTGAACTTGAAGTAGGCGCGTTCCGAGACCAGCTTGTCGACGTCGCCCGAAAGAAGACCGAGCCGGACGAGCCCTTCGGTCTGAGACCGAGCCGACGCCTGCTCGATCTCGTCGTGCGTCGCCCCCGGGCGGACGCGGGCGATCGCGGCCTTCTGCGCGGTCAGGACGGCCTCATAGACGGCCCGCTGCTCCGCGCTGAAGCGCCCGTTGATGGGATACGTGCGCGTGACGTCCGACGCGTAATAGCGGTATTCCGCGCCCGAATCGTTCAAGAGGACGTCACCGTCGGACAGCTCCCGGTCGTTGCGGTCCCAGTGGAGGAAGACGGAATTGGGTCCGGAGGCCGCGATCGACGGATAGGCCATGCGGCGGGCGCCGTTGGCCCCGCAGTAGGCGTCGAGCGCCTGCTGCACCTCGAACTCGTACTTGCCCGGCGCCGCGGCCGCCATCGCCACCGCGTGAGCGCGGGCGGAGATCTCCGACGCACGCCGGAGAAGCGCGAGCTCGTCGGCGTCCTTGATGAGGCGAAGCTCGTGCAGGACCTCCCGCGCGTCGACCACGGCCGCGGGACCGGCATCGCGCGCGCGCAGCTTCGACAGTGTTCCGCGGAATCGCTCGGCCCAGGCTTCGTCTCCGCCGTCCCACAGGTAGACCGTATCGACGCCTCCCAGATACCCACCGAGCGCGCCGCGGCCCTCCGATTTGGCGACGGAATCCTGGAAGTCCGCGATCGGAAACGCCGCGTCGGCGCCGAACGTCGAGACGGCCCCCTCCGGACCGGGTCGCGGACCCTGATAGGTCTCCGCGCGGGCGTCTCGCGCGCGGACGAAGAGGACGTAGCGCTTGCCGTCCGCGGCGCCGGGACGGAAGACGGCGATCGCGTCGGCGTCCTCGAGGCCGGTCAGGTAATAGAAGTCCGAGTCCTGCCGGTAGAGGTACTCCGTGTCGTTGGACATCGTGCGCAGCGGCGCGCCGTGCAGGATGGCGACGGAGCCGGGGGGGAGCTTCGCCAGGAACTTCTCGCGGTGCGCCCGAAACATCTCGCGGGGCGCGTTGACGGGCGGAAGGTCGAGCGCGGAGGCGGGCCGCACCGGAAAGGCGAAGGGCCCGAACAGTCCGGCCAGCATCCAGACCGCGATTCCCGACACCCGGGGCACGCGACCCCGCGAGAGGCGCGAGGGGAGACGTCTCATGGCAGCTCCGTTTGTGCTGAAGTGTTTTTCAGCGCTTCGAAATGAACGCCCACGGGGCGGGCACGCCGGCCGCGGCGGGATGCACGGACCCCGGCCGGACCACCGCGGCGATGCGCTCGCGGTGCTCCTTCAGCAGACGCCTTACTGGAACGCCGGAGGCGGCCTGTTCCAGGATGTCGGCCCCCGTCTCGTCCATTTTCGCGAGGTACGCCTCCCAGACCGCCTCGCCCACCGACATCCCGCGGAACGCCACGTTGCCCATCCCCTCGAACTCGCGCTGAAGGAAGGCGAGCTTTTCCCTGAGGGACTCTTCGGAGGCCAGGGGCTCGTCCTCGTAAGGGGTGTGCGGCTTCGGGATGAAGGCGTTGACGCTCGGAACGAGCTGCGCGACGCGGCCGGCCCCTCGCCCTTCGGCGATGGCGATCTCCCGGAGATCGGCGACCGTCCGGACGATGTCGCGGACGTCCTCGTCGGTCTCGGTCGGGAGACCGACCTGGAGGTAGAGCTTCAGCCGCGTGAACCCGTGCGCGAAGACCAGGCGGGCCTTGTCCCGAAGCATCGCGTCCGACACCTTCTTGTTGATGTGGCGGCGCAATCGCTCGTTGCCGGCTTCGGGCGCGATCGCCAGTGCCCTTTCCCCCTGCCGCGCCAGGATCTCGAGAATCGGCGCCTCGATCGCGTCGATCTTGATCGAGGACAGCGCGATGTGAAACTCGAGCTCCGAGAGCCCGGCGAGGATCGTTTCGATCTCCGGATGGTCGCAGACGGCGGTGGCGATCAACCCGACCCGGCCGGTGAGCGGCCTCGCTTCCCGGGCGATCTTCAGGATGGACGCCGCGGGGTACTGCTTGATCGGGGCCATCGCGTACGCCGCCCAGCAGAACCGGCACATCTCGGTGCATCCGCGCGAGATCTCGATCAAGAGCTTGTCCGCGAGCTCCGTGCGCGGAGTCAGGGCGGTCGTGTGCGGGACCTCGAAGAACGGTGTGATGTCTTTGCGCGACATCGGCTGCTGGATGACGACCTTGCCGCTCTCCGCCGCCTCGGCGCGCGGGCCGTGGATCGCGGGAATGAAGAAACCGGGGATCCTCGCGGCGGCGGCCAAAAAGTCTTCACGCGAGAACCCGGACTGAACGAGCTCGGCGATGCGCGGGACGAGCCGCTCGCCGTCCCCGAGCGCGAAGATGTCCACGAAAGGCGTCAGCGCCGCCGGGTTCATGCGCGCGATGTCTCCGCCCACGAGGAGAACGGGGTGCCGTTCGTCGCGCGCGCCGCGGCGCTCCGGGATCCGGGCCGCGCGCAGGGTCTTCAGGATGTTGACGACGTCCATCTCCCACGACAGCGACCACGCGAGTAAACCGAACTCCGAGAGCGGAGTGCCCGTCTCGAACGTCGCCGCGGGCTCCCCGTCCTCGAAGAAGAACCTCTCGCACACGAGGTCGGGGACTCGATTCAGGAGCCGGTAGACCCACTGGAAACCGAGGTTCGACATTCCGATCTCGTAGGAGTTGGGAAAGCCGAGCGCGATGCGGTAAGCGCCGAATCGCTTCGGGGTCTCGGTGAATCGCTCGAGGAGGGCGAGCTCCCGGTTCTGGTCGGTCGGACGCATGGCGAACCGCCAATTATATCAATGTCTTCGGCCCGATTGCGAAGACCCAGTCGCAGACGTTCGTGCCCGTCGGACCGGTCACGAGAAGGTCGCCGAGCGCGTCGAAGAAGGGCTCCGTGTCGTGCCGGGAGAGCGAGCGCCTGGCGGAAAGACCGCGGCGCCGGGAACGCTCGAACGTCGAACCGTCGGCGAACGCGCCGGCCGCCCGCGAGCTCCCGTCGAGCCCATCCGAGCCCGCCGCGAGAAGCGCCGCGTTGGATCCGTCGAGGATCTCGGCGGCGGACAAGGCCAGCTCGAGCGTCCTTCCGCCGCGCCCCGAACGTGGATTGAGCCGCACCGTCGTCTCTCCCCCGGCGAGCAGAACACCTCGTTCGGGAAGTCTCAGGACGGACCGGCCGATCCGCCGCCCCTCTTCGGCCGCTTCCCCCGCGAGCCGGCGCGCACGCAGCCGGGGTTCGAGGCCGCGGCGCCGCGCGAAATCGCGAGCGGCCGCGAGGCCCATCCGATTGGAGCCGACGACCCGCACGAGATCCCCCCGCCCGCCGCGGACCGTGGGCCCCGAACCCACGAGCTCCGGACGGTCGCCCGGCACGTCGGACAGGACCAGCGTGACGAGCGACGCCTCCGTGGCGCGTCCGAGCCCGCCCCCCTTGACCCGGGAGAGCGATGTGCGGAGCCTGTTCAGCTCGTCGATCGAGGCTCCCGAACGAGAGAGCTCGCGCACACGCCGCCTCTTCTCGGCGAGGGTGACGCCGGGCGGGGGAAGGCAGAGCAGGGACGACGTCCCCCCGGAGACCAGACAGAAGATGACGTCGCCGGAGCCGAATTCCGAAAAGAATCTCAGAGCGCTTCCCGCCGCGTCTACGCTCGAGAGGTCGGGTTCGGGGTGCGACGCGACACGGACTTCGACGTCCCGGCCCGCCGGCGCGCCATATCCGCCCGGGAGGACGACCAGCGCCCGTTCGAACGCGCCGCGCGGGATTCCCGCGAACATTCCGCGAGCCGCCTTTCCGACGGCGAACACGCCGACCCGGCGGGCCTCCCGCAGGCGGCGGCGAATCGCGGGGTCGGCCAGGGCCCGCCGGACCCCCCGTGCCGGATCGACCGCCGAGAGCGCCGCCCGGTACATCCCGGAAAGCAGCGCCTGGCCCCCCATCCGAAGCACGCGTCCTAACGTATATGATTCCAGGAGCCGGATTTTCCGGACCTAAAGAGGCAACAGGAGGAAGTCGTATGAGAAAGATTTTGTCTCGCGCGCTCGTCGCCGCCGCCGCGATCGGGTTCATCGCGCTGGCCGCCCCGGCCGCCGATAAGGCCGACGGCAGCTGGACGGGCTACGTGACGGAGACTCACTGCGGAGCCGCGGGGGCAAAGGCGGATCACGCCGATTGCGCCGTGAAGTGCGTCAAGGAAAAGGGCGCCAAGTGGGCCCTCTATACGCCCGACGACAAGAGCGTTTTCGTGCTGTCCGGAGACGACGCGATGATGGCCAAGATGGCCGGCATGGCGGGCAAGAAGGTGACGGTCAAGGGCTCGATGGAAAAAGAGAAGAAGACCATCACGGTCGCGAACATGGAGCAGGGCACGTAGTCGGCCCGAGGGCGGCTGCCCGCCGGTTCAGAAAGGCCCCCGCCCGGGGGCCTTTTTCTTTCGGGACAGAAGCCGGGAATCTGGAATCGGGAGCCGAGCGACCAACGGGAGCGAGACGGCCGCGGTACTCCGCGATCAACCAGAGGGAATCGGTATCGAAAGGAAATTTCCCCTCCCTCCGTCTGCCCTTCGCCTTTCGCCTCTTCTCGCCCGCCTACCGCCTGCCGCCTGCCGTCCCCATCTGCGCCATGGTCGAGCGGCACGACTCTTCGAGCAAGGTGAGGTGGGAAACGAGACCTGACAGACCGCGGTTGGCGGCCAAAGCGCTTTGGTCGTGGAGCGCGGAGGCAATCGTCTGGAGGCCGTCGGCGATGACCCGGCGCTGTTCGTCCGTCGACGTCCGAACGCTGGCCAGCGCGTTTAAAGCGGCGGTGTTCTCGGCGAGGAGGGCGGCGTAGGAAGAAAGGCCTTCCGGTGTCGACACCGCGGACGCCGAATGAGGCAGCGAACGCACAATGGCCTCGGTCCGCTGGGCCGCCCAGATCGTCTGCGCGAACCGGGCCTGGAAGTCCGAGAGGATCGAAGCGGTCAGGGAAACGGGCATGAGGAGAGTCATCGCCAACGCTGCGAGCGTCGAGGGTCGGGAGAGACGGCGCATGCGAGATCCTCCGTGGGTTCTTAGGATGGGAACGTGCGGGTCCGTGGCAAATTCCGGAGTCGGGGGCCAAAACAGATGCGGGAAAAGGCGTCGGAGGCTCTTTGTTGAGTTCCTGGCATCCGCGAGCTGACTTTGAAGCGGGGGCTTCGGCCGCCACCGACCGGGCGGCCTCGCCCCCGGAGCCGCGGTGGCCGGGTCCCTTTGCCCCCTGAGCCACGCAAGCTCCGTTTCATGTTCCTGGCAGGCGCGCTCCGCTAGAATAACTACCCCGGCATGGAGGTTTTGAGCCTGGTCCGATGAGCGCCAAACCGATTCCCTTTCCCGCCCCCCGGCCCGAGGAATATCCCCCGATGGGCGGGGACCATCACTGGGCCGCGGCGTCGAGGGACCTGCGCGGGCGGCTGACCCGGGCGATCCCGCACGACGTTCTGAAGGCGCTCCACCGCAAGAGTCCCGCCCGGCACCTTCTCATCGCCGCCCGCCAGTTTGCTCTTCTCTTCGCGTCGATGGCGGTCTGCTGGAGGTTCCGGGAGCCCTGGATCTGGATACCGGCCGCCGTGGTCGCCGGGTGGACCGTGTTCAATTTCACCGTTCTTCTGCACGAGGTGGTGCACCGCGCTGTCTTCAACGGGCCGCGGCCGGGCCTGGAGCGCACACTCGGGCTCCTCTACGCGATCCCGTCCGGAATCTCGGCCCTCCAGTTCACCCGCTGGCATCTGACGCATCACGCCGAGCTCGGGGACGCCGAGGCGGACCCCAAGCGGCACTACCTGTCGCCAAAACGCAACCGCCGCTGGTACAAGGCGCTGTACTTTACGCCCGCCCTTTTCCCGATCTACTTCCGCGCGGCCGCGCAGGAGACGGCGAGCTATCCGCCGAAACTGCGCCGGAGAATCGCCGCCGAGCGTCTCGTGACGATCCTGGTCCACATCGGGATCATGGGAGTGCTCTTCTCGACCGGCGGCGCCGGGGTACTGGCCCGCGTCTACCTCGTGCCGTACTTCCTCGTCTTTCCCATCGCGTTCGCGTTGAACCGGCTCGGCCAGCACTATGCGATCGAGCCTGACGACCCCGCCAAGTGGGGAACGCTCATGAAGCCGTCCCGCTGGTGGGATTTCTGGTACCTGTCCTCCCAGTACCACCTCGAGCATCACTTCTTCACGGGTGTGCCGCTCTACAACCTGCGCCGGCTCCATTTCGCGCTCCGGCCGTTCTTCGATTCGATCGGATGGAAGCCCGTCAGTTACGGCCGTCTCCTGCACGGATGGTTCGTCGAGAACCAGGCGCCTCACAGCGACTGGCATCTGGCGGGGTAGCTTTCGGCTGTCAGTTGTCAGCTCTCAGCTGTTCCTCCGCTCGTTTCCCCAACCTCGACATCCAGACTCGGACCGATTGCCGTAGGGCATAGGGCGTTCGATGCGCGTGCGGCGGAAAAAGCCATGGGGACTTCTCGACCGGGACGTGACTCCGGAGGGCCTCGTCGTAGATCGGCGTCGGTTCCTGGAGACCATCGCGTTCGCGGGCGTGGGCGCGGCTTTTTCGGCGATGTCCGGCTGCGACCGAGCGATCGCCGGCGGGGCCGAGGCCGTTCCCCGCGACATCGCGCGGCTGTATCCTGCAAAACGCAACGCCCGCTATGCGATCGACCGCCCGATCTCGAAACCGGAGATCGTCGAGAGCTACAACAATTACTACGAGTTCGGCGACACGAAAGACTCGCCGGCGCACGCGTCGCAGAAGCTCACGACCCGGCCCTGGGTCATCGAGATCGCCGGCCTCGTGCAGAAACCGTTCTCGATAGACCGCGACGATCTCGTCCGCAGGATGCGGGTCGAGGAGCGCGTCTACCGGCATCGTTGCGTCGAAGCCTGGTCGATCGCGGTGCCGTGGACGGGCTTTCCGTTGAAAGCGCTGGTGGATCTCGCGCGGCCGCTCTCCTCCGCGAGGTTCCTCCGGACCGTCAGTTTCAAGCGGCCCTCGGAGGCGCCCGACCAGCTGAAGCCCTGGTATCCGTTCCCCTACTTCGAGGGGTTCCGGCTCGACGAAGCCGTCCACGAGCTCGCCTTCGTCTCGATCGGCAGTTACGGACGCGAGCTTCCGAAACAGAACGGGCTTCCGATGTCGCTGCGGATGCCCTGGAAATACGGATACAAGAGCCCGAAGGCGATCGCGCGATTCGAATTCACCGATCGCGAGCCGCCCACCTTCTGGCGCTCCCTCGCGCCTTTCGAGTACGGATTTCTCTCGAACGTGAACCCGGCGGTGCCCCATCCGCGCTGGTCACAGGCCACCGAAAAGTTCTTCGGCCCAAACGGAATCGAACGGCGGCCGACTCTCCCCTACAACGGGTACGCCGACTCCGTCGCGAGACTCTACGACGACCAGAGCCGAAGACTGCTGTCCTGATCAACTCGCAACTCTCAGCTCTCAACTTCCCCTACATCGCCCGCTTCACCAGCTCCTCGAGCCCGCTCGCGTCGCCGCGCTCGCGAGCGGTTTCTCCCGACCTGTTGTAGACGACCTTCCCCCCGCGGTCGAGAAAGGCGAGCGTCGGGATGTAACCGGAGTAGAAGCGTGAAACGAGGGCCTTCTGGTCCGGCGAGGGTTTGTTCAGATCGACGACGAGAAAGCGCACGGACTCCTTTCTCGACTCGTAGAGACGGACGAAGCGCTCGGCCTCGCGGTTCGTGTTCCAGCAGTGGGACGTCCCGAAGAAGATGGCCGTCGGGCGGTCCGTCGCGATGCGGCCGTCCGTCAGGTTCTCGCCGCGGATCGGAAAGTTGCTCGAGGAGTCGTCCGTGAACGACAGGGACGGCGCCAGAGCGAGCTTCGTGGCCCCTCCCGGGCCCGGGCCCGCGACGGCGAGGTCCTTCGGTCCCGCGGCGGCGGCAATGGGCCCCGCGCATGCGGCCAGACAGAGAACGGCCGGCAGAAGGGCGGGGAGGCGGAACGACGAAATGATCTTCATGGATCTCATAGATGTCATCGGGGCCCCCGGGGTTTCAGGGTTCATCGAACCTTCATCCTTCGGCGTCCCGCGCATCTCCTCTGGCGGCGTCCCGCGGACTTTCCATACGATGAGGCGATGGACGAGACCGACGATATCAACCGCCTGATCCGGCAGTTGAACACGGGAGGGCGGGCGCTGACGCCGGCCGGCGAGGCGGAGGAGGCGCTCGAAGCACCCCTTCCTCGGGGCCTGGGAGAGCCGGCGCCCCGGAGCGCGGCGCGCCTGACCGGATGGCTCGAGGAGCTGGTCGAGCGGCACGGAAGCGACCTTCTGCTCGTCGCCGGCGCTCCGCCGTCCGTTCGCGTGGACGGAAGGGTGGCTCGGCTTGCGGAGGCGCCGCTTTCGGGCGACGAGATCGAGGATGCCGTCCTGCCCGCGATGCCGCCCGGCGCCCGCGCGCGATACGCCGCGGAAGGAAATGCCGACAGCTCTTTTAAGGAGCGCGGCCTCGGACGCTTCCGGATCAATCTGCATCGCGAGAGAGGACGGGCCGCGGCCGCGCTCCGCTCTCTTCCCGCCGAGGCGCCGCGCCTCGCGTCTCTCGGGCTGCCTCCCGCGGTGGAGGCGTTGACCCGCCTGACGCGCGGGCTCGTCCTGATCGGCGGCGCGACGGGCTCGGGCAAGAGCACGACGCTCGCGGCCATGGTGGAAGAGATCAACCGGCGCGACGCGCGCCACATCCTCACGATCGAGGACCCGGTCGAGTACGACATTCCGCACCGGACGAGCCTCGTCGAGCAGATCGAGATCGGGCCCGACGCTCCGGATTTCCCGACGGCGCTCCGAGCCGCGATGCGCCAGGCACCGGACGTGCTGGTCGTCGGTGAGATGCGCGATCCGGAAACCATGCGCATCGCCCTGGCGGCCGCTGAAACGGGCCACCTCGTCTTCTCGACCCTGCACACGACAGACGCGGCGTCGGCCGTTTCGCGGATCGCGGACTCGTTCCCGAGCGAGCGTCAGGGCACGATCCGGCAGGAGCTCTCGCTGGCGCTGGCCGCGATACTCACCCAGACCCTCCTGCCCCGCCGGGGAGGCGGACTCGCCGCCGCCGCCGAGCTCCTCGTGGTGGGATACGGCGCTCGCCAGCACATCCGCAAGAACGCGCTCCAGCACTTGAACCAGGAGATCGCCCTGACGCGCAAGCAGGGCTCGATGAGCCTCGAGGAGTCCCTGAGCCGACTGATCCGCGAGGGCGTGATCGACGCGGAAGAAGCACGCTCCCGCGCGGCGCACCCTGAGGAATTGAAAGAAAGTTGAGAGTTGAGAACGCTCAACTTCCCCTCAAATCTCCCTTCTAAAAAACACCCTCGCGAGCATCCCGCACACCAGCGTGAAGGTCAGCAGAAAAATCCACGGCGGGTAGCAGGAGGAGACCGGGGATCCGCGCAGTACGAGATCGCGGAGAGCGCGAAGCCCGTACGTCAGCGGATCGACCGTCGACAGCGCGCGCAGCCAGCCGGGATAGCTCTCGACGGGGTACAGCGCACCCGACGGGAAGAAGAGCGCGGCGTTGATGATCCCGAACATCCCGCGCAGAACGCTCGCCCGCCGCGCGCGCGCGAAGAGCAGGGACCAGACGGCGGCGATCGCGAGAGCCGTCAAGAAAACGGTGAAGAACGCGGCCGAGATGCCGGCCGCTCCCGAGAGGGAAACGGGCGCGAACAGAAGGAGCGCGACGAGGACGGCCGCTCCCGCGATCGAGGCGACGAGGGCGCCCGCGATGATGTGCCCGGCGACGAGCGTGCCCGTCGAGACCGGCGTCACGAGATACCCCTCGTGGTATCCGAACATCCGGTCCTCCAGGACCTGAAGGCCCCCCGATACCATCGATCCCATGAAGATCGCCAGGCAGACGACGGCGGGTGACAGGTAGGTCAGGTAATCGAGATACGGGTACGCCTCGAGACGGGCGGCCGGCGCCGCGGGGACGCCCCCGCGGGCGGCGGAGACCTCTACCCAGAGATCGCGCAGCGCGGATTCCAGGACGTCGTAGGACGCGCGATCCGTGTTGTCTCCGATGAACGACGGCGCCGGACCGAGTCGCGACAGCCCCTGCGGCAGCACCCAGATTCCCTTGTATCGCGCCCGCCTCAGCGCGTCGAGGGCCTCGGAACGGTTCTCGACGACCTGCAGCCGGATCAGCTGGCGGCCGCTCTCGAGCGCGGCGACGCCTCGGAGGCACTCCGCGGAAAGGGAATTCTTCGCTTCGTCCACCACGGCGAGCGGGAGAGTCCGGAGAGGCCGGTTCAGCGAGTTGCCGAGGAGCAGCAAATAGATGAGGGGGAATATCATCGTGGAGATCAGGAGCACCGGCTGCCGCCAGAGGGTCACGTACGCCCGCTGGCAGATGGCGGAGATTCCGAGCAGGCTCAGCAGAGGACCGCGGGCGGGACGGCTCACTCGCGAAGGCCTCGTCCCGTGTAGGAAAAGAAGACGTCTTCCAGCGTGACGGGGGCGATCGTCATTTGCACGACGCGATAGCCGCGCTCCTCGAGGAGCTGCGCGGCTCGCCGGCCCACGCCTTCGCCGGGCCGCGACTGGAATTCGGCGTGACCGGCGACCGGGGACCGCCAGTTGGCCGCCCCGAGCGCGATGACGACTTCTCTGTCCGCATCGGAGACCGGCCGGTCGGTCTCGATCGCGACGTGCTCGCCCGTGTCCAGCATGTGCTTCAGCTGCTCGGGGGCTCCCTCCTGGAGAATCCGTCCCGAATCGAGAATTGCGACCCGGTCGCAGAGAAAGTCCGCTTCGTCCATCGCGTGCGTGGTCAGAACGACGGCGAGCTCGGGGTCCGATTCCTTCATCTCCGCGAGGAGATCCCAGATGGAGCGGCGGCTCTGAGGGTCGAGTCCGGTGGTGGGCTCGTCGAGAAAGAGGACGCGCGGAGAGTGGAGCACCCCGCGCGCGATCTCGAGGCGCCGGCGCATGCCGCCGGAGAGATGCCGGGTCACCTGAGCGCGCCGGTCCCAGAGGCCTACCTGCGTCAGGCGGCGCTCGATGCGGCGTGAGAGCTCCCGTCCCCAGAGGCCGTAGAGCTTCCCCTGCACGGAAAGGTTCTCCCGCACTGTCAGGTTCTCGTCCGTCGTGATCGCCTGCGAGACGGTGCCGATGGCCGCGCGCACCGCGCGCTTCTCCCGCACGAGATCGTGTCCGCGTACCCGCGCGGTGCCCGAGCTCGGCGGAAGCAGGGTCGTCAACATGCGGATCAGGGTCGTTTTTCCGGCGCCGTTTGGCCCGAGAAGGCCGTACGTCTCTCCGGGCTCGACCGCGAAGGTCACCTGATCGTCGGCCACGAAATCGCCGAAGCGCTTCGTCAGCGCGCTCGCTTCGATCGAGGCGGTGGAGCTCATCGCGGCGAGTTTTTCGGGGTTGGGACTCTTTTTGCGGATCGCGAGAGACTGCGGGCTGATTTTCAAGCGGGCGGTTCGGCCGCGATCGGCCGGCGGCCTCCCGCCCGGATGATCACGAGCCCGCTTCGACCACGAAAGTCTGACCGGAGACGATCGCCGCGCCTTCGGGCTTCAACCGGACCGAAAAGGTGCGCAGGTCGCGGCTCTGCAATCCCCAGTTTCTGCGGGTCGCAAACTCGGACCGGGGCTTCACGGACAAGACGCGCGCCGGGAACGACTCGCCGGTGCGCGCCTGCGGCCAGACGCGGACCGTGGCGCCGATGGAAAAGACGGAGAGCCGCTCTTCCGGGACTTCGACGCGGAGGTACGGCGCCTCGACCTGCAGCGTCACGATGGGATCTCCGGCAGGAACGAACTCTCCCAGGCGATGGTGGCGCGTCAGCACTATGCCCGCGGCGGGAGACAGGAGCGTTCCCTCGCGTTCGAAACGCTGGACCTTGTCGATGCGGGATTGCAGCGCCTTGGTCTGCCCCTCGAGCTCGCCCTTGTCCGCTTCTCGCGCGCGAACCGCAGCGGCCAGCTCCTCGCGGTGGTGCTGAAGCGTTTCGAGATCGGCGGCCGCCGCGATTCCCTCTTTCGCGAGGCGGCTCAGACGCTTCTCTTCACTCACCGTCTGCGCCCATTGCGCGGCCAGCCGCGCGACGTCCTGCCGCCGAGCGTTCTCGCGCGCGCGCACCTGTTCGCTCTGACGCTCGAGGTCCGAGATGTCCTCGGCGAGCCCCGGCTCTTCCAGGCGCGCAACCACGGCTTTCGCCTGGATGGCTTCACCCTCGTCGGGCACGCCGGATATGAGACGCCCGCTCCGCGAAAACGAGAGGTCCAGACGCTGCTCTTCCGCGAGCGCCAGGAGACGGACCTTGCGGCCGTCGTCGTTCTCCTGCCGGACCAGGGCCCCGTATCCCCAGGCGCCCGCAACGCCAATAGCGAGCGCCACTGCCACCCAGATCCCTTTTTTCATCCCTCTTTCGCCGGAAAAACCTGATCTTAACCCCTTAAAGCGATTGGTGGTTGTCCAGAATGGAGGACACGGCCCGGCTGGTCTCCCCGCGGGACTCCCAGCGCGCTGGGTATCGGTTTTGCTCTGGCTCTTCAGGCGCAGCCCCGAATACGCCCGGTCTAACCGGAAAGGAACCTGCTTTGCCGCTGATCGGACCTCGTCGAATTCTCCTGGTCGAAGACGATTTGAATCACCGATGGGTGATGAAAAGAATTCTCGACAGCGCCTTCGGGGACGAGATCGAGGTCGAGGAAGCGGAGACGGGAGAGCGCGCGCTCGAGCGCGCGACGCGTAAACCGGAGATCGATCTGATCCTGCTCGACCTCGGACTGCCCGGGATGGGCGGGATCGAGGTTTTGAAGCGCATCCGGTCGCACCCTCTCACGCGCGGCGTTCCCGTCGTCGTTCTGACGAGCTCCCAGGAGCGCGAAGACATCCAGACCGCGTATCAGTTCGGAGCGAACTCGTTCGTCTCGAAATCCGAGACCCCGGAGCTCATGTTTCAGCGCCTGAGGATGCTCCCCGTCTACTGGCTCGAGCTCAATCAGCTGCCGAGGGATTTGCAGAACTAACTTCCCCTACAATCCGCGCATGCCGCCCGATCCGCGCGTCGCCGTCATCATGGGCAGCAAGTCGGACTGGGACACCCTCCGGCACGCGTCCGAGACTCTCGAGCGCCTCGGCATCGCTCACGAGTCCCGCATCGTCTCGGCGCACCGGACCCCCGCGTGGATGGCGGAGTTTGCGGCGGCCGCGGAAGGCCGGAAGATCGAGGTGATCATCGCCGGCGCCGGCGGCGCGGCTCACCTGCCCGGAATGGTCGCGGCGCAGACCGCTCTGCCGGTGCTCGGGGTGCCGGTCCAGAGCCAGGCGCTCCAGGGCCTCGACTCGCTCCTCTCGATCGTCCAGATGCCGGCCGGGATTCCGGTGGCCACATTCGCGATCGGAAGGGCGGGCGCGATCAACGCGGCCCTCTTCGCCGCCGCGATCCTGGCCCGCTCCGACTCGGCCGTTGCCGACAGGCTCGCGCGGTTCCGGGAAGAGCAGACGAGCGCCGTCCGGTCGGAAACTCTCCCTTGACACGCCCGGTCCTGCCGGGCTCGACCATCGGAGTGCTCGGGAGCGGCCAGCTCGGCCGGATGTTCGCGATCGCCGCCCGCCGGCTCGGCTACCGCGTGCACACCTATTCGCCCGAGTACGACACCCCGACCGGGCAGGTCGCCGACGTCGAGGTCACCGCCTCCTACGACGACCTCGATCGCGTGCGCGAATTCGCGCGGCGCGTCGATGTCGTGACCTTCGAGTTCGAAAACGTTCCCTTCGAGACGGCCGCGGCGGCCGCCGAGCTCGCTCCCGTGCGCCCCGGAGGCGAGGTCCTGTCGGTGTGTCAGAACCGCGTGCGGGAAAAGGCCTTCCTGCGGTCGAACGGGTTTCCGGTCGCCGAGTACCGCGTGGCGCGGTCGCCGGACGAGCTCTCCGCCGCCTGGCGGGAGCTCAAAGGCCCCGCCGTCGCCAAGCGCGCCGGATTCAGTTACGACGGCAAGGGACAGGCCCGCGTTTCGTCGGCCGAGGACGTCGAGGCGGCATGGCGGTCGATGGGCGCAGAGGAGGCGGTGCTCGAGCGCTTCGTCCCCTTCGACCACGAGATTTCCGTCATCGTCGGGCGCGGAGTCGACGGCTCGATCGCCGATTTCGGAATCCTGCGCAACGCGCACGCGCGCCACATCCTCGACTACACCGTCTGCGATCCGGACCATCCCCTGCGCGAGAAAGCCGCGGGGATGGCGCGCGAAATCGTCGTGGCGCTCGATCTCGTGGGCGTCCTCTGCGTCGAGTTTTTTGTCGAGGCGGCGGGAGGCCTTCTGGTCAACGAGCTCGCGCCGCGCCCCCACAATTCCGGGCACCTCACCGTCGACGCCTGCGTCACGAGCCAGTTCGAACAGCAGCTGCGAGCCGTCTGCGGCCTGCCCCTCGGCTCGACCCGGCCCCTGCGCCCGGCGGCCATGGCAAACCTCTTGGGCGATCTCTGGGCCGGCGGCGAGCCCGACTGGCGCGCCGCCTGCGCCGTCCCCGAAGCCAAGCTCCACCTGTACGGAAAGTCCGAGCCGCGACCCGGCCGGAAGATGGGACACATCACGGCGCTCGCGGACTCGGCCGAAGACGCTCTCGCCCGCGTGCTCGAAGCGAGGGGGAAGTTGAAGGTTGGAGTTGAGAGTTGAGATTCGAACGCTCAACCCTCGACGCTCAGCCTCTCCTCTATCTCGACCAGCACGTCCTCCGCGCGACCGGCGATCGCGAGATCCACTCCGCCGGTAGCTGGCGTCGCCTCGGGGTTGATCTCGATCGTGTAGGCGCCGCGGCGGCGCGATTCGCCCACCAGGCCGGCCGCGGGTGTGACCACCGAGGAGGTCCCGGCGACGAGGCACACGTCGCAGTCGAGGGCTTCGAAGGCCGCCTCCAGAGACTCCTCGGGGATCTCCTCCCCGAACCACACCACGCCGGGCCGCGCGAAAGCGCCGCACGTCCGGCACCGGGGCAGTGCAGTCTGATCGGTGTCGCGGTCTTCCCACTCGCGCTCGCCGCAGCTCTGAGAGCAGCGAAGACGCCAGATCGAACCGTGAAAACGCACCACTCCTCTCGTTCCCGCATGCTCGTGAAGGCCGTCGACGTTCTGAGTGACGAGCGTGAACGCTTCGAACCGGCGGCTCCACAGCGCGAGCACCGCGTGCGCGGCGTTGGGCGCGGCCGCCGCAATCTTCTTCCGTCTCCACGCATACCACTCCCACACCGTGACGGGATCGCGCGCGAACGCGGCCGCCGTGGCGAGAGACTCGGGCCGGTGGTTTTTCCAGAGGCCCCCGGGCCCCCGGAATGTCGGAATGCCGCTCGCCGCAGAGACCCCCGCCCCGGTGATCACCGTCACGCGCCGGGCGGCGCTCAATTTCTCCGCCGCCCGTGCGGCGGCGCCGGCCCGCCCGGCGGGCGGATCCTCTCTCAGCCGAGCGGCGGCGGCGCACAGCCGCCGCAGTAACGGTGCACCGTTTCGAGCAGCGTCTGGAGCGAGATCGGCTTCTCGATGTACGCGTCCGCTTCGAGCCAGGCGGCGTGCTGCGCGCTGTCCGTTTTCGCGGAGACGACGACGACGGGAATCTTGCAGAGCTCGGAGTCCTGCCGCTGCTCGTGCCGAAACTGCCATCCGTTCATGATCGGCATCATGAGATCGAGAAGGATCACGCACGGCCGTTTGCCGGCTCGCAGCTGGCCGAGCGCGTCGAGCCCGTGGCGCGCCCGCCCGACACCGTAGCCTTCCGATTCAAGGGCGCCGCTCAACGCCTCCAGAAGCTCGGGATCGTCTTCCACGACGAGGACGCACGTCTCCATGGCTCTCCTCCGGTCTCACCCGATTTTCTCCGAAAAGCGATCCAGGACGCCAAGGAGCTCGCCCGGCTTGATCGGCTTCTGCAGATGGCCGTCGGGGCGAAGCGACACCATCGAGTCCCCGTACTCCGCGTGTCCTGTGGTGAGAACCAGGGGAATCGAGGCGAGATCGGGGTCGGAAAGCTGGGCCCGCCGGAATTCCCATCCGTTCATGCCGGGCATGGTCAGGTCGAGAAAAATCAGCGACACCTTCGGGCGGCCGCGCAGAAGAGCGAGGGCCTCCGCCCCGTCGGTCGCGCACTCGACGGAAAACCCCTGTTCTATAAGGAGATCGCGGATTCCGTTGCGCGTTTCCGCGTCGTCGTCCACGACCAGAACCCTTCGCGAGGGCATCGAGGGAGTCGGTTTTGCAGACGTACGAACCTCCGTTTGTCCCGATTCCTCCTGCAATTCGAGAGCCCGTTCGGGGCGTCGGCCCCGAAAATTCGAGAGAAATCCGAGACGGTTTGGCTCAAACCCCGCGGCCGGGGGGCCGTATCTCGGGGCGATGCCCCACCCCCGGGGCGTCTCAACGAGGAGGATTTATGACCTGGAAGCGATTCGGGCGCCGCGCTCTGGCTCTCTCGGCCGCACTCGCCCTGGCCGGCGCCTGCGCGGAGGCGCAACTCGTGGTCAAACTGCCCGCGGCGAGCTCCCACGCGGTTGCCGGCCAGAGGGTCGGACTGACGGACCTGACGGTCACGTATTCGCGGCCGCTCGTCAAGGGTCGGAAGCTCTGGGGCGTGCTCGTCCCCTACGGCGAAACCTGGCGGGCCGGCGCCAACGAGAACACGACGTTCGAGGTGAGCGACGCGGTCACGGTCGAGGGCCAGCCGCTTCCGGCGGGAGTCTACGGCCTGCACATGGTTCCCACCGCGGACGCCTGGACGATCATCTTCTCGAAGAATTCGACCTCGTGGGGCAGTTTCTTTTACGACAAGGCGGAAGACGCCTTGCGAGTCACGGTCAAGCCGGTTCCGGCGGAGATGACGGAAGCGCTCACGTACGAGTTTGGAACGCCGTCACCCGATTCCGTGACCCTCGCTCTTCGCTGGGAAAAGCTCGCGGTCCCGATGCGCATCGCGGTCTCGAACGAGGCCACGCTCGGCCGCATCCGCAACCAGCTTCGGACGCTCCCGGCGTTCACGTGGGAGGGGTGGAACGAGGCCGCGACGTACGCGGCCGAGAACAAGATCGCCCTTCCGGAGGCTCTGCAGTGGGCGGACAAGTCGATCGGGGTCGAAGAGCGGTTTGAGAACCTCGAGACGAAGGCCCGCCTGCTCGCTCTCACCGGGAAGACTTCCGAGGCGGAGGCCGTGATGGCGAAGGCGGTGCCGAAGGCGAGCGCTCCGCAGCTTCACAACTACGGCCGGCAGCTGCTCACCGAGAAAAAGCCGGCGCAGGCGATCAAGGTGTTCCAGATGAATGCGCAGAAGAACCCCGGCGTCTGGTTCGTCTACGGCGGCCTGGCGCGAGGCGAGCTGGCGAGCGGAGACAGGAAGAACGCTTCGAAGCACATGAAGGAAGCGCTCTCTCGCGCCCCGGAGGATCAGAAGAGATACGTCCAGGGACTCGTGACCCGGATCGACGCCGGGGAAGACATCAACTGAGTTGTCGGAGAGGGCCCTCTCCCCCGCGCGGAGGAGAGGGCCGTTCGAAAAGCGTCTACTTCTGGCGGGTGTACTCGATCTCCATCATCTTGTACGGCTTGCCATCCGGCGCGGGGCCCCACATCTCGAACTTGTGGTGATCGTTGTCGGCGATCGTCATCTTCTGCTTGAGCGTCATCATCTTGCCGGTCATCGGGTCCGGGGCCGAGCCCGTCATTTCCATGCCCTTGCCCGAGGCATCCGGCTTCCCGGTGCTCATCATGATCCCGGTCCCCATCGAGTCGGCCCAGGTCGACACGTATTTCTTCTGGACGTTGTCGTAGCCGGTCATGCCCATCCCGGTGAAGGGCTGCCCCATCATGGTCCCCTGGAACGTCTCCTGGACGTATCGCCCGCCGATCACCGACTTCCCGTCCGAGGTGCCGGTCGATTCCTGCGGCGGCCCGCCCGGCTTTTCCCACATCTTGACCTTCGCGTCGAAAGTCCCCACGAAGGCTTCCATCTTTTTGTGATTTTCCCCGGGCGTCGACGCCTTCATCATCGCGTCCATCATCGCTTTTTCGTCCGCCGCCGGTTTCGCTCCGGCCTTGGGTTTGTCCTGCGCCGTCGCGAGCGCGGCAACGGCAAGACCCGCGAGAAGAATTCCTGAGAACCGTTTCGCCATCTGTCCCTCCTGTCGTTGAAGTTCGGGTTTCCGAGCGGATCTTATCCGCGCGCGGAGGATTGGTCGGTGCTTTTCGGGGTCCGATCCGGGGCCGCCTCCGGGACGGGCGGAGTTCTCTATCGGGTGCTGCGAAACCGGCGGAAGATCCGCGCGATCAGTCCCGTCCGGTGGGGCGGCACCCAGGGCTCACCGGCGGGCCGGCGGTGGGTGATCGGTCGTTCGACGAGCCGGCCGTTGACGGGGCAGCGCACTTCGATCCGGTCTCCCTGGAGAAGCTCGGTGGCGACCCGGGTCTGATGCCAGAGGCGGCAGGTCGGACATGGCCACCAGAAGAGCCTGGTGCCGTCCGATGTGCCTCCGCTCCCCTTTTGGTTGAGACTCATGGAAAGGATTCCGGGAAACCGGCGAGGCGCCTCACGGCTGGCCCGGCCAGATGGGTTACTCCAACAGGTTATGGATTCTTGCGAGCTTCGTGCCTGGCGCTTCGCACCCCGGCGCGACACTTTTACTCAGCGGATGCCCTCCATGGTTTCGACCAGAATCGTATCGCCGTGGCGCCGGCCGAGGATTCTGACCCGTTTTCCCGCGAACGCCGCCGGCTTCTCCTGGTCGTCCAGTTGATAGAACCGGCTCGGAACGCCGGCGAGAACTCCGTACGTCGCGCCGCGCCGGATGCACGCCCGGGTGCACGAGGAGGCGCTCGATCCCATGCCGCCGCGCGCCAGCATCCGCCGGTGGCTCGGCCCGCATTCCGTGTCCGTGATGGTGCCCGTGAAGACGCGGGCCTTCCCCTGCGCCGCTCGGAGCGGCGCTGCCATCAGAAGAGTTGCGAGGAGACACGCCGCGAGGCGAAGAATCACCCGAGCAAAATACATGGGAAGCGGCCGGAAGAGAAGGACGGACGCGAAAGCCCGGCGCGGCGGGCGGAAAAATCCGGAGCCCGCTAACCCCCCAGTGCCGCGAAGCGCCGGGCATCGCCTGCCCGGGGGAGGTTGTTGAACAGCACGTATGAGGGCGGCGCCGGCGCCGCCCGGGCCGCGGTGACCATTCCCTGCAGCCGCCGCAGCTCTTCGTCGCGATAGGAGTGGCGCGCTCCCCTGATGCCGTGGAGGCGCCAATAAACAGGGTGTCGCGCGGGCGGCGTGACGAACGGATCGATGACATGCACGATGTCGAGCTCCTCGCAGAGCGCTCGTGCTTTTTCCCGCGCCGCGACCCACGGGGCGCCCCGGGGCTCCCAGAGAAGGCGAAGGCCGGCCGGGCGCTCGATCCGTCCGAAGAAGGAGCGCAGCCTTTCGATCGAGACCGCATCCGGCCCGAAGCTCGAAGGGCATTGAAAGAGAAGGGCCGTCGCTCCGAGGACGCGCGCGCACTCGATCGAGCGGCGATATCCCTCCGCCACGATCGCCGTGTCCTGGAAGAAACCGCATCCCGCTCGTTCCCGGGGAGCGAGAACCCGTCTGGTCCGCCGGTACGTCGGGCTCGAGGCCGGGTGGGTGACGAGCTGCCAGGCCTTGAGCGTGAACTCGAAGCCCGCGGGAGTCGCCTCGACCCACCTCCGCATCGTCTCGTCCCGCGGCGGCTGGTAGAAGGTTTGCTGCACCTCGACGACCCGGAAATAAAGCGGGTAATCCTCCATCGGGATCGTGAACCCGCAGAGCCCGACGCGGATCATCGCGGCGGAAGGCTAACGCGAAATGAGCGCGGACAAATGGCTCCGCCGCGAAAGGGCGCCACGGTCGCATCACCCCGCGATTCTCGAGGTGCTGCCACCGGCAGCGATAGTCCTTGTTCAGGCGGAATTTTCAGCCTCGGCGCGCGGGATAAGAGCTTGACGCGCCGCCTTTCCGCTGAAACGATCCGGACATCTCTTTGCAGGAGGAAGCGATGCGCAGATCCATGCCCCGGTCGACCGTGCTCGGAGTGTTCCTCTCGCTCGTTGCCGCCGCCGGCTTCGGGCAATCGCAGGCGACGACCGGAGTCATCCAGGGTGTCGTCTCCGATGCGAACGGGGGGGGACTGCCGGGGGCGGCGGTTTCCCTCCGCAACACGGCGACGAATTTCGAGCAGGCCCTGACCAGCGACCGCGATGGCCGGTTCCGCGGCGGCCAGCTCCCCCTCGGGCCTTACCGCGTCACCGTCGGGCTGCAGGGCTTCCGCACGCTGGTGCGGGAAGGCCTCACGCTCGACGTCGGGCAGACGATCAACCTGCCGATGCGAATGGAGCTGTCGACCGTCACCCAGGAGGTCCGCGTGACGGCGGAGGCGCCGCTCGTCGAGACCTCGAGAACCGAAGCGTCGACCCGGATCGACGAGCGCGCGGTGCAGAACCTCCCGAACAACGGCCACAACTTCCTCGACTACACGAAGCTCACTCCCGGCGTCACCACGGTGCAGGGTCCCGACGGCGACGAGCTGTCGATCAACGGCCAGAAGGGGATTCAGAACAACATCTCCGTCGACGGCGCGGACTTCAACAACCCCTTCTTCGGAGAGCAGCGCGGCGGACAGCGACCGGCTTTCACGTTCAACCTCGATGCCGTCAAGGAAGTCGTCGTCGTTGCAGAGGGAGCCAACGCGGAATTCGGGCGTTCGTCATCCGGCTTCGTGAACGTCATCACGAAATCGGGCACCAACGACACGCACGGCAGCGCGCACCTCTTCTACAAGGACCACAACCTCTCCGCGCGGCCCGAGAACCCCGATGGGAGCCGGTCGCCGGAATTCGACTCCAATCAGTACCAGGCGGGCGCAGCCCTTGGCGGACCGATCTTTCGCGACAGCCTCTTCTACTTCGTCTCGGGCGACTACCAGCGGGGCCGAACGACGAAGCAGACGGATCCGAACCGTATCGAGCCCGCCGTGTTGAACGCGCTCTCGGCCCTCGGCAGCCCGAACGAGAACCTTCCTGTCGAGAGGACCAACGACGCGCGCGTGTTCCTCGCGAAGTTCGACTGGCAGCTTTCGTCGACGAATCTCGCCACGGTCCGCTACAGCTACACTTGGGCGGACCAGGCGAATGGCACCTTCGACGTGGATTCCTGGGGCCGAACCGCGAACGCGGATGAGCTCGACCACTCCAACTCGGGGACCGCGTCCCTCCTCTCGACCTTGAGCGGCAACCTCGCCAACGAGTTTCGCGGCCAGTGGGCGCGCGAGGACCGTCCGCGGGCGTACCTCGGACCGAACATCACCGGTCAGAATCGTCCGCTTCCCGACACGGCCTTCGACTTCGCCCGCGCGTATCGCTTCGGAGAGCCGTTCTTCATCCCCGTGGATTACCACGACACGCGCATCCAGTTGAACGATAACGTTTCCTATCTCTTCGGCCAGCACTCGCTGAAGGCGGGCTTCGAATACAACCGGACCGAATCGTCGCAGACGTTCGTCGGCTTCGCCAACGGCCGCTACATCTTCGGTTCGACCGCTGGATTCCTCAACTACGTCGCCAATTCCCGTTACGTCGAATGCTCCAACGGGACGTCGTCCCCAAACGGCGCGTGCCCGGCGGGGACGACGATCACGGGACCCGTGCTCCTGTACCTCCAGTTCGCCGGCGTGGGCGGGCGGACCGCGGCCGAGGCGGGCACCCAGACGATTCGACAGACGGAACCGGCCGTTTTCATCCAGGACACCTGGCAACCGACCCCGAGCCTCACGATCTCAGCGGGGCTGCGCTGGGAGGCTCAGATCGAACCGGACCCGATCACGCCGCCATCTGACGTCTTTTATTCGGGATTCATCGGCCGGATTTCGAATGGGCAGACCTTCCCGTCGGACGGCACCATCCCCTCGGACAAGAAGATGTGGCAGCCGCGGCTCGGCATCTCGTGGGACCCCTTTGCAGACGGCAAGACCGTCGTGCGTGCCAACGCCGGCATCTTCTACGCGCGAATTCCGGGGCTCGTTCTCGCCGGGAGCCGGTCGACGAACGGGAGCATCGGCCAGACCATCTTCCGCGCCAGCTTTTTCGGCAATTTCGGCGGCCCGCTTCCTCCCGCCTATCCGAACGTCGTCCCGCCGTCGCAACTGAATGCCGTTCCGGATCATCCCGATGTGACCGTCACGAGCAAGGACTTCCAGAATCCCCGAACGACATCGGTGGGCGTGGGATTCGACCGTGAAATCGTTCCCGGCATCGCCGCGATCCTCAAATACAACCAGTCGAAGACCGTGCACCTGACGCGGTTCGTGGATCGAAACGCCTCCGAGCTGGGCTCGCCTTTTGCCTCCGGGCTCGGCGCGGGAGGGACCAACGGCATCGGCCAGTTGACCACCGTCGAATCGACCGCCTCGAGCCGGTACTGGGGATGGACGGTGGGATTCAACAAGCGTTTCGAGAACCGCTACGGGTTCCAGATCTACTACACGTACT
>JBDUBP010000133.1:0-23848 GCA_040004075.1 Acidobacteriota bacterium
AGCTCTCCGCCGAGACGATGAAGATTCCCGATCCGATCATCGAGCCGACGACGAGTGCCGTGGCGTCGAAGAGGCCGATGCCCCGGGCGAGCTCCGCGGGTCTCATCGGGAAAGCGGCGGCCGGGTCATCGCTCGGCCGGTCGGGCCGCGGCACGCCGGCGGAGCCGTTCCTCCAGCCGGCCGACGACGCGGAGCGTCAACCAGCCGAGCCCCGTGACGCCGACGGCGAGCACGATCTGTCTCAAGGCCACGCAGGTGCCGAGCGCGGCGACGAAGAGAAGCGAGGCCGCGGTCGTCAAGCCCTCCACGTGCTCGGCCGGCAACGCCGGCACGCTCGAAGAGCGGTGGAGGATTGTGCCGGCGCCGAGAAAGCCGACCGCGGTGACGACCGCCTGGATCACCACGACGGGGTCGACGCGGACGAGCGGATACTGGGCCGACCCGCCGAAGCGCCGGACGATCGTGAAGCCGAGGCCGACGAGCAGGGCCGCGGCGCCGGAGACGAGCATGTGCGTGCGCAGGCCCGCAGGCTTGCGCGCGAGCTCCCGCTCCGCCCCGATCACGGCGGAAAGCCCCATCGCGAGCGCCACCTCGCCTAAGATCTGAAGCTGTTCGCGCCAGTCCATGGAGGCGGCTAAACCGATCGCGCCTGCCGCGTCCCGCTCACACTACGCGCGGCGGCGCCGTCCCCGGAGGACGGCCGCGCCGAGCGCAAGCACCGCCGCGGCGGCTCCGGCGAGAAGGACCGTCGCGGTGCGCGCGGCAGGCGGGGGAACCGGCACCCGCTCGCGCTCGGTCGAGTTGGCCGCTCTCCGCCGGGCGAGCTCCAGGGCAATACTCTCTTCTCCCCGAGCCATCGCCCAGCGGTGGTTGGCAGCCAGCACGGGAGAAAAGAGGGGCGACAGAGCGCTCAACAGGGGCTTGCGCGCCGTGACGGTCCATTCGAAGGTGACCCACGTCCAGGCGCCGGCGGGCTCCAGCGTCCAGAGCCCGCGGCCATCCAGATCCCCTTCGGCCTCGATCTCCAGCTCGAAAGGCGGATCGACCCGCGCGACCCGGAGGACCCAGGCGAGCGTATAGGGGAGCCAACCCCGGGTCACCAGAGCGACTTCCCGCCCGACGCCGTCCGGTCGGCCCGGTTCGAGCTCCTCGACCGCGAGGTAGACGCTCGGCCACCAGCGGGGAAGCTCGGCCGGCGCCTCCAGCACGCGAAAGATCTCATCGGCGGTCCCGTAGACACGCCACTGCGTCACCAGACGGTAATCGCGCTTCGACATGGAAAACCTCTCGCGAAAGCTTACCGCGCCCGGCCCGGCGGCCTAACGAAATCCACGGTGCGCCGTCTAACGGAACAGGGGAACTTCCGCCAGGCACGCGCGTAGAACAGGGTTGACACCTGGCGGCCGGGGCTTCTTTCGTCGTTCGGGGGCTTCGCATGCGGAAACTCTTCAAAACGCTGCTCTGGCTGCTGATTCTCGTCGCCGTTGCCGGCGGTCTCTACGCCTGGGCACGGTCGAGCAAGGGAGACCAGCAGGGCAACAAGCTGGTCGCCGTCGAAAAGGGATCGATCACGGAAAAGGCGATCGCCGTCGGCCAGATCCAGCCGCGGCAGAAGTTCCAGGTCAAGTCGAAGATTTCCGGGATCGTCAAACGGTGCATGGTCAACGTCGGAGATTCGGTCAAGGCCGGCGACCCGCTCTTCGAGATCGGCCCCGACCCGACGCCCCAGGAGCTCACCGACGTCGACCGCACCGTCGACTCCGCCAACGCGTCCTACGCCAGGGCGAGGGCGGACTACGAGCGGGCGATCGAGCTTTCGAAATCGGGCGTCCTGCCGAAATCCGACATGGACTCGAAACGGGAGTCGTTCGAGCTCGCCAAGATCGCGGTCGCGCGCGCCGAGCAGGGCCGCGATCTGACCCGGAAGGGCCGGGTCTCGACGGAGAAGGTGACGATCGAGTCCATCATCCGCGCGCCCGCGGCCGGAACGATCCTGACGCGCGTCGTCAACCCCGGAGACCCGATCACCCCGCTGACGACCTATCAGCCCGGGACCGAGCTCGCGACCATCGCGGACATGAGAGATCTCATCTTCAAGGGGACGGTCGACGAGATCGACGTCGGCAAGCTCCGGGTCGGACTTCCGGCACGGATCAAGGTCGGAGCGCTGCCGACCGACGTCGTGACGGGGCGGGTCGCTCGCATCGCCCCCCAGGCGCAGCAGAAGGAAGGCGCGACCCTCTTCGACGTCGAGATCGAGCTCGACCCGACGACGAAGATCGTTCTCCGCGCCGGCTACTCCGCCAACGCGGACCTCATCATCCGCGAGAAGAAGGACGTGTTGGTCCTGCCCGAGCGCGTGGTCATCTTCGAAGACGGCGGCAAGAAGGCGTTCGTCGAGCTGCCGGGCGGCGACCCGAAGGCGGACCCGAAGAAAACGGAAGTGAAGCTCGGGATCTCCGACGGAATGAACGTCGAGGTCGCCTCCGGCCTCCAGAAGGGCTCGAAGGTGGTCGAGCGGCCGCCAAAGAAGATCAGCTGAGATCGTTATCAGTTATCAGTTTTCAGTTGGCAGTGAACGAAGCGGGTCGCCACGATTCAGGACTCAGAACTGAAAACTGACAACTGACAACTCCATGAGCGACACCCTTCGCCAGCTGATCCGGGACGTTCGCAGTCAGAAGCTGCGGACGTTTCTGACCGTCTTCGGAATCGTTTGGGGCACGGTCGCCGTGACTCTGCTCCTCGCCTTCGGGCGAGGCCTGCACAAACAGATGATCAAGAACTCGGCCGGGCTCGGCGACCGCATCGCGATCGCGTGGCCCGCGCTGACGTCGATCCCCTTCGAGGGCCTCGGCCGCGGCCGCCGCATCCGCGTCCGCGAGGAGCACATCGAGGCGGTCCGGCGGCAGACGCCGGGAATCGTCGCGATCTCGAGCGAGTACAACGAGACGCTCAAGCTGCATTACGGAATGAAAACGGTCGCGGTGGACGTCTCCGGCGTCGACTCCTCGTTCGGCGCCATGCGCAACCTGATACCCCAGGCGGGCGGACGGTTCCTCAATCCGATCGACGTCCGCGAGAACCGCCGCGCGCTCTTCCTCGGAGACAAGATCGCAAAGGACATCTTCGGAAAGTCTCCCGCCGTCGGGAAGACGGTCATTTTCGGAGGCTCGCCCTTCCTGATCGTCGGCGTCCTTCAGGAGAAGGTCCAGAACTCGAGCTACAACAGCCGCGACGAGGGGCGCGCGTACATGCCGGGCACCACCTTCCGGGCGCTCACCGGCGCCACGTACGTGAACAACTTCATCTATCAGCCCGCCTCCCCTTCCGAGTCGGAGTCCGTCACGGCCGCGGTGCGGGCTTCCCTCGCCCGCGCGCTCCGATTCGACCCGAAGGACAAGGAGGCGCTGTCCGTGTGGGACACGGCGGAGCAGTTCAAGTTCCTGGACGTCTTCTTCCTGTCATTCCGGCTGTTTCTCGGCATCGTCGGTTGTTTCACGCTCATCGTCGGAGGCATCGGCGTGTCTAACATCATGAACGTGGTGGTCGAAGAGAGGACGAAAGAGATCGGGATCAAGATGGCGCTCGGCGCCCGTCAGAGATGGATCATGCGGCAATTCCTGCTCGAAACGCTTCTGATCACCGCGCTCGGCGGCGCCATCGGCTTCGCCATTTCGTTCGCCATCTGCTTCGCGGTCCCGAAGCTCGGCGCGACCGAGTTCGTGGGAGATCCGGAGATCTCCCTGTCGGTGGCCGCCCTGACCGCGCTCGTTCTCGGCGCGACCGGGCTTCTCGCCGGTTACTTCCCGGCGAAGGAAGCCTCGCGCCTCGATCCCGTCGTGGCGATGAAACTGTGAGATCGCCGCGATGACCTGCCGCGACCTCTCGATCGTTCTTCACCTCTTCCTGGGCTCCGCGCGCCTTCAGAAGAAACGCGCGTTGCTGACGATCGCCTCGATCGCGTGGGGGACCGTGACGATTCTGCTCCTGCTCGCGTTCGGGGAAGGCTTGAAGCGGCAGTTCGCGCGCAACGAGCAGGCGATGGGGACGAACCTCGCCATCAACTGGCCGGGCGAAACCTCGAAGGTCTGGAAGGGGCTGCCGGAGGGGCGCGCCATCAAGCCGCGGATTGATGACATCCCCCTGCTGCAGCAGCGCATGCCGGACGTCCAGGTGTGGGGAGAGATGACCAGCAGCCGCACCCTCATGCAGTACGCGCGCAAGACCGTCAACGCGCGCGTCATCGGTCCCAACTGGGTCTACGGGGATCCCCGACGGCACTACCCGATGCCCGGCGGCCGGTTCCTCGGGCCTCAGGACGAGGAGCAGAAGCGACGCGTGGTCTTTCTGGGCAACGAGCTCGCCGAGGATCTCTTCGGGAAGGAGAACCCCGTCGGCAAGACGGTCCTCGTGAACGGCTCACCCTTCACCGTGATCGGCGTCATGCAGCGCAAGACCCAGACGAGCGCCTACGGCGGACAGGACAAAGACCACGCGGTGATCCCCATCACGACGTTCCGGGCGCTCTTCGGCCGCGACAAGCTGAACGTCGTCGTAGTCCATACGGAGACCGAGGACGAAATGGCGTCCGCGCTGGAGCGGATGAAGACGTTCTTCGCCGGGCGCTACTCGTTCGATGCGAAAGACGAACGCGTATTCGGAACCTGGAACACGGTGAAAGGCCAGCGGATCTCGGCGAAGATCTTTCTCGGCATGGAAATGTTCTTCGGGATCATCGGCGCTCTCACCCTCGTCATCGGATGTGTCGGCGTCGCGAACATCATGTACGCGGTCGTCAAGGAGCGCACCCGGGAGATCGGCGTGAAGATGGCTCTGGGCGCGCGGCGAGGATGGATCACCGGGCCCTTCATCCTGGAGGGGATCGTCTACACGCTTCTCGGCGGCCTGGCCGGCTCGGTCATCGCGATTCTGATCGTCACGGTCCTCGGCCTCCTTCCGCAGGAGGACATGAAGGTGCTGGAATTTCTCGGAAAACCGACGCTGTCCTGGCCGATCGGCGCGGCCACCGTCGCCATTCTCGGAACGGCGGGACTGCTCGCGGGCTACTTCCCCGCGCGGCGCGCCGCCGCGATCGACCCCGCCGCGACCCTGAGGTACGAATGAGCCGGCGCGGTGGAGAAGACATGGGCGACCGAAATGGCGACCGGATCATCGACATGCAGGAGATCCGGAAGATCTACGACACCGGCAAGATCAAGGTCGAGGCCCTGAAGGGGATCAATCTCTCCGTCCAGGCGGGCGAGTTCGTCGCGATCGTGGGGCCTTCCGGATCCGGCAAGTCGACGCTCATGAACCTGATCGGTTGCCTCGACACCCCGACCGACGGCAGCTATCGCCTCGGCGGCGAAGACGTGGCGCGGCTGGATCGCGACGCGCTCGCCGACGTACGCAACCGCCGCGTCGGATTCGTCTTCCAGGGCTTCAACCTCCTGCCTCAGATCTCCGCGTTCGAGAATGTCGAGATGCCGCTCGTCTTCGGCGGCGTCGGCTTGCGGGAGAGGAGACAGCGCGTGACCGAGCTTCTGGATCGCGTCGGGCTCGGGGACCGGATGGAGCACAAGCCGACGGAGCTCTCCGGCGGACAGATGCAGCGGGTCGCGATCGCGCGCGCGCTCGCGATGCAGCCGGACGTCATCCTGGCGGACGAGCCGACGGGAAATCTCGACACGAGCGCCGGCGGCGACATCATGCAGCTCTTCACCGACCTTTGGAAGCAGGGGCGGACGCTCGTCGTGATTACGCACGACATGACGCTCGCCCGGCGGGCGGGGCGCATCGTCGAGGTCCGCGACGGAAGGGTCATCCGGGACGTCTCTCCGGCGGAGGTCGCGTAGCAAGAGCGGGCGGCCGCGCGGCGTCCCGGACCCTCGACTCTTCTTCCCCTTTCTCGCGGGCCTTACCCGCAGCGGCACCTCGCTGCCCTTGCCGCGGGCGCCGGCCTTCCGGCGATTAACGGCGCATCAGCAGGAGAAGAGCGGCCGCCATGAGCGCCAGGCAAAGCGCTCCGAGCATGGGATAAGAGAGCGTCGGAACCACGGCCCCAACGCCGCCTATGGGCGTGGGCGTCGCGGTCGGAAGCACCGTCCCCTGGGGCGTGGGCGTCGCGGTCGGAAGCACCGTCCCCGTGGGCGTGGGGGTGGGCTGGGAGATGACCAGCTCTCCGAACACTGCCAGGCCGGCCAGGGAAGTAATGGGCCCCGCAGAGAACGTGGTGATCGGCGGACCGACCGGGGCGAAATTGAACCGGTAAATATTGCCGCTGTTGAGTCCGCCCGACCAAAACGTGACCCCGTCGGGATCCCGGTTCAAGGCGAAGAAGAGGCTGTCGCCGGTGTAGGTCGAAGTGATCACGCCCGACGGGTCGAGCAGCTGCACCTGCGACCCGGCTGCGACGATGACTCCGCCGCCCGGGAGTATGCGCAAGGCGTAATGTGGCCCCGGGAGGCTCGACGCGAAGGTCGTCAATTGCGTGTTGGTGCACACGTTGAACCGGGAGATGTTGGCTCCCTCGTTGTCGTAGAGCATCGTGCACTGATCGGCCGCGAGATCGATCCAGTCGGAACCGGCGGTGACGTTGAAGGTCGCAATCGCCGCGCCCCCGGATGACGCGAACTTACGGATGGGTTGTCCCGGGCCGCCGACGTAGAAGTTTCCGGCGGAATCCACAACGCAGGACTCCGGGGAGCTCAAGCCCGTCAGGAAGTTGGCGTTGACGAGATTTCCCGAGTTGTCGAACTTGCTGACGGTGGTGCCGACGAAATTGGTCACGTAGAGATTGCCGGCCGGATCGAAGCACATCCCGGTGATGAAGGTACTTCCCGTCGTGTCGTTGAGTGTCTGCACGAGCGTCCCGGTGGGCGTGAATTCCTTGACTTGCCCGTTGCCGACGCCCGCGAAGACGTCGCCCACGACGTAGGGCGTGCCGGCGCGCGCTGGAACGACGAAGAGGGCCGCAAGCGCTATTCCCAGCAGGAGCGCGCGGGAGAACCGAGTCTTCTTGCCTTGGAATGCGGCCGGGGCAGACAACTCACGCATATCTCTTCTCCTTCTTTACCACCTCAGCCCGGGAGGGAGTCCATCGCTCCGGATCGGAGCGGTTCTCAACTCGCCTCTCGGGCGTCCTCGCGCTTTCAGACTTTCTTCCGCGTCCGGTTCTGGCTGTAGGTTCCGGGCACTCCCGATGGATTGCGACCCGTTCCGGTGGCTGTGAGGCGATAGGTCTTCAGGAGAAGCACCGGCCGGTAGGGTATGGCGGCGGACCAACGCTGTCAACCGCGAAATCGCGCATCTTTTTTTGACCGGGACGCCCCGGGCGCACGCGAAAGAGGCCGCAGAGACCGAGGCCGTCGGCGACCCGGGAGAGAATCCGCGCGTGCGAAGAAGCCCGATTTCCTTTGCGGGGACGTTCGCTCTTGCGTCGGCGCTTTTTGGCCCGGTGTCGCTCGGGGCCGATGCGCGAAAGGTCGAGGCGGGCGCCCGCCTGTTGGAGGCGCAGCGCTACCGGGAAGCTCTCGACACCCTCCAGGGCGCCGTCCAGGCGGACCCGGCGAACGCCCGCGCCGCCGCGCTCTACGGACGGGCCTTTTTGGAGGAAAACGACGTCGGTCGCGCGGTCGAATGGCTCGAGAAAGCGTCGCTCCTCGACTCGTCCTCATCGTCGACCGCCTACTGGCTGGGGCGCGCGTACGGGGAACAGGCGATCCACGGCAACGTCGTCGTGCGGGCGAAGCTCGCGGGTAAGATCAAAAGAGCCTTCGAGCGCGCCGTCGAGCTCGACCCGGACAACATGGACGCGCGGATCGGACTGGTCGAGTTCTATCTCCAGGCGCCGAGTTTCATGGGGGGGAGCTTCGAGAAAGCGCGTCAGCAGACCGACGAGCTGCGCCGGCGCGACCCGCTCCACGGATACCTGGCGAAGGCGCGGCTCGAGGAGCACCGCAAGCGGCGCGACCTCGCCGAGGCACAGTACGAGGCGGCGATGCGCGATTTCCCCGGCCGGCCGGAGCCCTATTACTGGAGGGAGCGCGGCGCGATCGGCCGGAAGGACTGGCCGTCGGCGCTCGAAGCGATGGATCGTCTCTTGCGCCAGAGGCCCGAGGACGCGGAGCCGCTCTACGAGATCGGCCGAATCGCCGCGCTCTCCGGGCGGGACCTCGACCGGGGAGAAGCGAGTCTCCGGCATTATCTCGAGCACGCCCCCCGCGGCGATGAGCCGTCGCTGGCAGAGGCGCACATGCGCATGGCGGAGATCGAGGAACGCCGCGGGACGCGCGCGGCGGCTCGCAGCGAGTACGCGGCCGCGCTGGAGCTCGACCCGGGCATCGCGGGCGCCCGGCAGGCGCTCGCCAAGCTGCGCTGAGACCGGCACTCCGGCGCGCCGGCGCGGTTGGTCTATGCTGCCGCCGCTCCGGGGGGTTGTTGGAGGAGAGGAGGCGTCGTCAAGAGGACCCGTTCGCTCGCGACGCTACAAGTCGCCGTACTTTTCCGTCGGATACCGATTGTAACGAAGGAGACGCCATGCCGGAAGGCCCCGAGATCGAGACCGAGCGTCTCACCGAAGCGATCCACGAAGAGGTCGAGAAAGAGGGAGGGGGTCTTCTCCGCTCGATCGCTCTCTCGACGGCGCTCTTTGCGGCTCTCGCGGCAATCGCCGCCCTCCGAGCCGGTGCCACCGTCAACCAGGCCCTCGTCCTGAAGACGGAGGCGACGCGGCTCCAGGCGGAGGCGTCGGACCAGTGGGCCTACTACCAGGCCAAGGGCATCAAGGGAGCCGTCGCCGAGGCCTCGCGGACCTCCTGGCTCGCGATCGCGAAGGACGCGCCGCCCGAGTATGCCGCCAACGAGAAGCGGTACAAGGCGGAGCAGGAGGAGATCTCGAAGAAGGCGAAGGAGAAGGAGAAGGAGCGCGACGCGAAGTCCGCCGAGGCCGACCACCTGCTCCATCTCCACCACCGCTTCGCCAACGCGGTCGCCCTCTTCCAGGTCTCGATCGCCCTGGGCGCGGTGGCCGCGCTGACGAGGAACCGTCTGGTCTGGGGCGGGTCGCTCGCGCTCGGTGCGGCCGCCGCCGTTCTCTTCGCGATCGCGCTCGGTTCGTGAGGCGAGCGTTCAGCGTCGAATGCTGAGCGTCGTTCCCCTCTCACCTCTCATTTCTGCGGGATAGTCACCGAAAGTCATGACTGGGCACGGTCTCGACCTCTCTCAGCGGCCAGAACCTCTCGGCCCGCACCGAGAGAGTCCCGTCGTTCTGCAGCTTGCCCTCGACGATCAACGTTCCGGACCCCACGATGACCGAGCGCTGCTCCTTGAAGAGGTCCGGGCGGACGATCGCCTGGCACATTCCTGTCTCGTCCTCGAGCGTCAGGAAAACGAATCCCTTGGCGGTGCCGGGGCGCTGGCGCACGATCACGGCGCCGGCCGTCTTGACGCGCCGGCCGTCGGGGAGCGCCTTCAGCTCGGCGGCGGACAGGATGCCCTGCGAGGAGAGCTTCGCGCGCCAGTGCTCGACCAAGTGCGGCCCCGTGGTTATCTGGGTGGTCCGGTAGTCGGCGGCGGTCTCCTCCTCCGGCGTCATCTCCGGAAGCGGCGACGGATCGTCCGCGGGCAGGTCTTCGAAGAGAGCTCCCGAGGGCTTGACGACCTTGGCGACCTGCCAGAGCGCGGCGCGGCGGCTCCGGCCGAAGGACGCGAGCGCGCCGGCCTGCGCGAGCCGCTCGAGCTCGTCCGGCCGCAGCGCGCAACGCTTCGCGAGGTCCTCGACGCCCGCAAACGGCGCCGCGAGCTGCTGCGCCTGGATGCGCAGCCCGGTCGCCTCGCGGAGCCCCTGCACGAACCGTAATCCGATCCGGACGCCCTCCGCCTCCCAGCGGCACTTCCACCCCGAGAGCGCGACGTCGATCGGAAACGCCGGCGTGCCGTGCCGCTGCGCGTCCTTGACGAGCGTGGCCGGGTGGTAGAAGCCCATCGGCCACGCGTTCAAGAGAGACGCGTAGAACGCCGCGGGGTGGCGCGCCTTCAGATACGCGCTGGCGTAGGCGATGAGCGCGAAGCTCGCCGCGTGCGACTCCGGAAACCCGTAGAGCGCGAACGAGGTGATCGACTTGACGATCTGGTCCTGAGCGGGGCCCTCGATCCCGCGGGCGGCCATCCCCGAGCGCAGCCGCGCTTCGAGCGACTCCATCTTCTCCATCGAGCGCTTGAACCCCATCGCGCGGCGCAGCTCCTCCGCCTCGCCTCCCGTGAACCCCGCCGCGACCATCGCGATGCGGAGCAGCTGCTCCTGGAAGAGCGGAACTCCGAGCGTGCGCTTCAAAATGGGCTCCAGGCACGGGTGCGCGTACTCGACGGGCGCCTTGCCCTGCCGGCGGTCGAAGAACGGATGGACCATCCCGCCGACGATCGGGCCAGGGCGGATGATCGCCACCTGGACGACCAGGTCGTAAAACTTGCGGGGCGCGTTCTTCGGCAGCGACGCCATCTGCGCGCGGCTCTCGACCTGAAAGACGCCGACGGTGTCCGCCTCGTTCATCATCCTGTAGACCTCGGGGTCGTCCGCGGGCAGGTGCGCGAGGTCGACTTCCACCCCTTCGTGCGTGCGGATCATCGGGATCGCTTCCTCGAGAGCCGCGAGCATTCCGAGCCCCAGAAGGTCCACCTTGACGATCCCGAGGTCCGCGCAGTCGTCCTTGTCCCACTGGACGACGACCCGGCCCGGCATGGACGCGGGCTCGAGCGGCACCACCTCGTCAAGGCGTCCGGCGGCGACCACCATCCCCCCCGAATGCTGGCCGAGGTGGCGCGGCAGGTTCTGGATCTGCAGGAAGAGCCGGAGGAAGTGCCGCGTCCGGACGTCGTCTAAGTCGAGGCCGGCCGCGGCAATTTCGCCCGACAGCTCCTCCAGCGGACTGCGGATCTCCCCGAAGTTCCAGCTCGAAAGCTGCTTCGAGAGCCGGTCCACCTGCTCCGCCGAGTAGCCGAGAGCCTTCCCCACCTCGCGCGCGGCGGAACGGTCCCGATAGGTGATGACGTTGGCCGTCATTCCCGCCCCGTGCGGGCCGTACTTCTCGTAGACGTGCTGAATGACCTTCTCGCGCTGGCCGCCGGAAGGAAGATCGAGATCGACGTCCGGCCACTCCCCGCGCTCTTCGGAGAGGAACCGCTCGAAGAGCAGCTCCATCTTCACGGGATCCACGGCGGTGATCGAGAGCGCGTAGCAGACGGCGCTGTTTGCGGCCGACCCGCGGCCCTGCACCAGAATCTTTTCCCGCAGGCAGAACTGGACGATGTCCCAGACGATCAGGAAATAACCGGCCAGGTCGAGCTTCTCGATCATCGCGAGCTCTTTCTCGATCTGCGCCTGCGCCCTGGCGGTGAGGGGCCGGAACCGGGCGAGGGCGCCGTTCCAGGCGACCTGCCGGAGGAAGGACTGAGGCGTTTCCCCGGGCGGCAGCGGGTACTCGGGAAACCGGTACCCGAGATCGGCCAGGGTGAAGTCGAGAGAGCCCGCGAGCTCCCACGCGTGGTCGAGCGCCTCCGGGAGATCGGCAAAGAGCGCCGCCATCTCGCGGGCGTCTTTCAGAGACCGCCCTCTCTGGGCCGCGAGGAGGCGGCCGGCGCGGTCGAGGTGAGTGTGATTGCGAATGCAGGTGAAGACGTCGTGGAGGTCCTTGTCGGACCGCCGCGCGTAGCGCACGCCGTTCGTCGCGACGAGCGGGAGGCCGAGCGTGCCGGCGAGCGACGCGAGCGCGTGATTACGATGTTCCTCTTCCCGGAGGCCGTGCCGCTGGAGCTCGACGTGCAGCCGGCCCGGGAAGATCGAGCCCCATCGCGCGAGCTCCGCCCGCGCGGCGTCCAGCCCTCCCGCCGCCAGGGCGCGCGCGACCGGCCCCTCGTCCCCTCCCGAGAGCGCGTGCAGTCCCGCCGCGTGCTCTCGCACCGCGTCGGCTGAGACGAACGCCTCCCCTTTCGCCTTTCCGAGAGCGCCGGCGGTCAGCAGCCGACAGAGGTTGCGGTATCCCTCGCGGCTCTCGACTAAGACGGTCAGTCGCGCAGGCTCGCCAGGACCCGGGGGCGGCGTTTGCCGCCGGGAGGGCGGCTGCGCGGCGGGACGCGGCCGGTCGAGCACGATCTCGGCGCCGACGAGCGCGCGGACCCCGGCGGCCTTCGCCGCCTTGTAGAAACGGGGAGCGCCATAGACGCCGTTGGTGTCGATGAGGGCCACCGCGGGAAGCCCGCGCCGGGCGGCCTGCTCCACGAGATCTTCCGGAAGCGACGCGCCGTGGAGAAACGAAAAGGCCGACGCCGCGCGAAGCTCCGCATACGGGCGCGGGCCGGGGGCGGGCGCCGGGCGCCAGTCTCTCCGGCGGAGGCTTTCCTTGCGCGCGCCGGCGGCGACGATCTGCCCGACCAGCGGCCCGCCGAGGTCCCTCGATGGAGGGCCGTCCGCGGCGGCACTGTGCGGGAGGCGGGAGGCGGCAGGCGAGAGGCGGTCGGCCACGGCCCAGCGTAGGCGTCAAAAGGGCGTAAGTCAACGGGGCGGGAGGCGGAAGGCGGGAGGCGGTAGACGGATAACGAGCCGCTAAAGAGGATCCAGTTTTCCCCTCCGGACCGCCTCGATGAAATCGGTGTAGGCGGGCTCGTGGCCGGCCTCCCGGAGGACGGTCGCGATCTGGCCCCGGTGGTAGGCGGAGTGAATCACGACGTGCATGAGGATGTCGGCGACGACGCTCGTCCACGGCTCGCCCTTGCTGTTGGTGTAAGCCGCGACACAGGAGAGTTCGGAAGGGCCTGATTC
Source organism: Acidobacteriota bacterium (assembly GCA_040004075.1). GTDB lineage: Bacteria > Acidobacteriota > Thermoanaerobaculia > UBA5066 > Gp7-AA6 > JALYUA01. The sequence goes on from JBDUBP010000133.1 coordinate 12,818, forward strand.
GCGCAGGAGGGCGGACCACTTGGCGGCCAGGTCCTCCAGCCCGGATGCGGACTCGTCGACGGAGAGATCGGGCCAGACCACCGCCTTCTCCGTCCCCTGGATCCGAGAGAGCCAGAGCCTCCCCGTCCCGACGAGATGCGCGAGGATCTTCCGCGCCTTTTCAGGAGGGCCGCCGGCGGGCGCCTGCATCGAAGCCAGGGTCTCCCGGTTCGCCCACGCCTCGTACGCGAAGAGCCTCTGGAAGTCGGTCATGTCAGCTATCAGCTATCTGCGGAGATTTTCCCGTCTTTACTCTTAACGCTTAACGCTCAACGCTCAACCCTCTCTCAACTCCGCCCGAGGGCATACGCCTCGCGAATCCAGCCCTGGAATTCTTCGTCGAGCTCGTCCAACCGCTCCAGACAGAAATGGTGCACGACGTTGCGCGGCGAGATCGTGTCGATCTTCTGGAATCGCGGATTCGGCACGCGCCGCGCAAAGACGAAGTGACCGATCAGGTGCATCTGTCGCGGTGACACCGCCAGGAACGACGTGCGGACCTGAAACGCGATCCTGGTTTTCTCCGGAATGACGGTGACCGGCCCGCACCGGCGGACCAGCGTCTCGAGCGACTCGAAGAGCTCTAAGATCGCGGGATCGCGGCCCGCGAACAGCGTCGAGAGCTCGTGGCGGCCGCACGCGTGCGTCTGGTTCCGGTTCGCGAAACGCCGCGCGCATCGGGGGCACCGCCAGAGCAGCTTCTCCGGAACGTCGGCTGCGGGTGGGCTCACGCCTTCCCCCGCGATTCGAGCCATCGCGCCAGGTCCTCGTGCCCCTTCGCCCGCGCCATTTCGGCGGCCGTTCGTCCATCCTCGGCGCGCGCGTCCGTGCGGGCGCCGTGCGCGACCAGAAGCTCCGTCATCGCGGTATCCCCGTTGCCGGCGGCCTCGTGCAACGCCACGTAGCCGGCCTGCTGCACCGCGTTGGCGTCCGCGCCCGCTTCGAGAAGCAGGCGAATCGACTCGGGGTCGTGCGCCGCCGCGGCCGCGTGCAGGGCCTGGACCCGCATCGCGTTTCTCGCCGTCGCGCCCACGTCGGCTCCGGCCTCGAGGAGGACCCGGACTGCCTCCGGGTGCCCGAAGAAGGCCGCGAGCCCGAGCGGGAAGAAGCCGTCCGGCGACCAGGCGTTCGCGCGCGACGGATCCTCGTTGAGCAGATCGCGGAGACGGTCGATCTTTCCGAACGCGCTCGCCTCGAAGATATCGAGCGGCGCTCCGCGGGCGAGGAACGCGTCCGCGACGTCGGGATGCCGGTAGTACGCCGCGAGCAGAATCGCCGAAGGGCCGTCCGGGACGCGGGCGGAGAGCAGCTTCGGGTCTCGATCGAGCAGCGCCTCGACGTCAGGCCGGCGGCCGGCCTTGACCGCCTCGAAGAGCTCCCGTTCCGAGTCGGCCATGTGTTCTCCCTGAGCGATCGACGACCGGATTATCTCAGAGGGGCCGATGTCCCGATCGGCGGCGGCGGCTCCGCGAGCGTCGTCAAGGGCAAAGCGTCAATCGAACTCGAATCGAGGTGGTTTCTGCTCCGCTCCCAGCCGGCCGGCGGCGATGTCGGCCTTGAAGTAGCTCTCGCCGCGCAACGGACTGCCGGCCATCCGCCGCAGGATCGCGATCTGGCCCACGTGCGCCAGCGCGTCGGCGATCGGGCCCTGGAACAGCTTCTCGGGAGTGTTGCCGAGCGGCTCTGCCGACGCGAGGATCCGGTCGAGCTCTTCCAGACCGCGAAAAAACCGGGCGACGTCGTCGTCCCAGTCCGCGGGCGGCGTCTCCTTCCAGGCGGTCGCGCCGCGGGCGATCGTCGCCCCCCAGTCGAGGAGGTCCCCGATGTGGGCGAGGATCTGCCCGGGAGTCCGGGCGCCTTCACGCGACTGGAATCCCGAAAATCCGGGCGGGGCGCCCCGGACCGCCTTGGCTCCGCGATACGCGAGCGTCGCCAGGGTGTGCCGGAGAAACTGGCGTACAGGATCCGTGTCCGTCATCTCGAGACCTCCCCCGGCTTCGCGGCCCCGGCTCTCGCGGCCGAACGTCAGCGCGTGTACTCCTCCGCTCCCAGAAAATGGAGAGACACGTACGGCTCGGACCCGACGACCCAGCTGTCGTGGGGAACGCCGGGCATGGAAAACAGGCCGCCCGCCACGAGCTCGACGATATGCCCGTCGTCGAACGCGGCGACGGCGCTCCCCGACAGCACCATCCCCAGGTGGCCAACGGTGCAGCGCGTCTGCCCGAGCTCGCGTCCGACGTCTTCGGACCACTTCCAGCCGGGCTCGTACGTCGCGCGCCCGATCGTCATGCCGCCGAGCCGGACGATCTCGAACTTGCCCTTCGGAAACTGCCGCGTTTCGTCCGGACTGTCGAACCGCCTGAGGACGACGTCGATCATGGTCCCATCCGACTCCGCTGATTCTCCCGGCGGGCCGCCTTCGAGAGATCCAGCCACGACACCAGGGTGCGCTGGTCTCCGGAGCGCAGCTCGAAGCTCTGCGTCCCGTCGGCCGGGTCGACTCTTTCGGAGGGAATCCCCGGAAGGCGGACGGAGAAACGTCCCTTCGGCGGCGAGAAAAGGACCCACTCGTCGAAGTCCTGTGCGCACAGGCCTGCCGCCGCGAGCACGAGGATGGCGAAGACGCCGAGCCGGAGGAGTCGCGAGCGCATCGGAGGGTGATTGTAGGTCAGTAGGCCGGCGTCATCGGCCCGCCCGCTCGCGTTTCCATTTGTCCCGCAGATACCAGGACATGTGGTCCCCGTACTTCTCCTGGAGCTCCGGTTTCCTCCAGTCCTGTCCCGTGATGACCCGGCGGCAGGACTTCGCGCCGCACCGGCACTCCATTTCGTACGAATCGTCATCGGTCATGGCCCAGTCGTGCGTGAGCTCCTCGCCCGGCCGGATGTCCCGCAGCGCCACGAAGACGATCTGGCCGGCGACGCCGACGTTGGGCTCGCACGAGTGATTGCTGAAGATCATGCCGCCCTCACGCTCTTCCGCGCGGATCGGACCGATGAAGAATCCGTCGGCGACCTGGATCTCCGCGGGCCCGAGACGGGATGAGACGCCGGCCAGGTCTTCGCGGCCGAGGATGAAGCCGCCCTTGATGGCCACCATCTCGCCCGCGCGGATCTCCCCGGTCGCGAACAGGCCGCGGCCCTGGATCGCGCTCTCGCGCACCGCCGTCCTGGGCGACCTCCAGGAGAGATCCGTCATTGGGAAACTCCTTCCGAATCCGAAGGGGCGTACTGCGCGACGCCGTTGCCGAACGACCAGTTCTCGCGCGAGACCTCGATGAGATTGACGAGCACGTCCTCGGGACGCACGGCCGCGCCGGAGGACAGGTTGCGAGCGATCGCGGCGAAGAGAGCTTTCTTCTGCGCGAGCGTGCGGCCCGCGGAGATCGTGATCTGAACGAAGACGATCCCGCGCGTGCGCGCAATCGAGAGATACCCGGGATCAAACACGAGCCCGCCGGGTCCGTGCTCCGCGATCACCTGGAAGCGGTCGGGCGCGGGAACTCCGATCGACTCGACGAGGGCCTGGTGCACGCCTTCGCCGATGGCGTCGAGCTCGCCGCGGGTTCGCCCTTGGAAGACGTCGATCCTTACGAGGGGCATAGGAGCTCCTTAGTCGGGAGGGGGAAGGCGGGAGGCGGAAGGCGGACGCTCTTTGCCGACCGCGTAGTGGAGGCGGACAACTCCGTCCGGGTAGGCCTGCGAGGATTGGAGCGTCAGCGGCAGTTCCCGCCTGCCCGGCTCGACCAGGGGGATTCCCTCCCCGATGAGGACCGGAATGACGTTGACGATGAGGTCGTCGATCTGCGCGGCATCGAGGAAGGACGCGATGAGACTCGCTCCTCCCACCATCCAGATGTCCTTTCCGGTCTCCTTTTTCAGCCGCCGGGCGAGCTTCCCGGGCTCTTCGGTCACGAACTCGACGCCCTTCGTTTTCGAGCTCCTGGGACTCCGCGAGAACACGTAGTTCTTCTTTCCCGTAAACGACTCCTGGCCGAGTTTCACGCCCATCTCCCACGTCTTGCGGCCGAGAAGCACGGTGTCGATCGAACGATAGAACTCCGCCATCCCGTAATCCCCGGGAGGATGGGGACGGTCGAGCCACTGGACGTCTCCGTCGGGTCGGGCGATATATCCGTCGGCGCTCGTCGCCAGGTACGCGATGATTTTTCTCATGTGACGTGTTTCCCGAGTCCGTCCGCCTCCCGCCTGCCCCCTTCCGCTTTCTCCATGACGTACACCACGGCCAAATGCTTCACACCGCGCAGCACGAGCCTGTCGCCGACGAGCCCCTCGGTCCGGGCGCCTGATTTCTGGGCGACGCGATGGCTGCCCGCGTTACCGACGGCCACCACGATCTCGAGGCGGACCAGGTTCGTCCTGCGAAAGGCGAAGTCCGCGAGCTGCCGCACGGCCTCCGTCGCGACACCCCGGCCCGCCGCCGACGTGCGCACCCAGTACCCGAGGTTGGCGGAGCGCTCTTCTCTCTGGATCTGGTTCAGTCCGCACGTGCCCAGAAACGCATGGGCCTCGTCCTCGATGGCAAAGTTGTACTCGCGTCCCTCCCGCCACACGACCTCGCAGTGCGCGATCCATCCCCGGCTCTCCTCGAGCGAGTAGTCCGGGTGGCACCACGGCATCCACGGAGAGATCTCCGCGAGGGACTCTCGCGCGGCCTCGTAGATGCGTTCGGCGTCGCCGGACTCGTATCGCCGGATCCTCACGGGCGGGGCGAGACGCGATGCCTCCCGATCGAGGCGCCGGCGAGCGGCGCCGGCGGATCGAGTGCTCCGTCGCGGGACCATGCGGCATTGTTTCGCAGCGGGGCACCGCTCCTCAAGAGCGCGGCCGGCCGGACCTAGCCTGGAACGGAGCTACTTCAGGAGAGCCGCGACGGACGCTTCGGCCCGCGCGTGCAGGTCCGGCGGAGCGCCGAAGAAGACGCCCTTCGTCTGGCCCGCGCCGTCGAAGAGAAACAGCGTCGGCACGCCGCCGAGGTCTCCGAAACTCCGCGCGATGTCCGGCGTTCCCATCGACCAGACGAACGGCAGGCGCAGCTCCGCCGCGAGCTGGCGGACTTTCGGCTCGTCGGACTCGACCGCGATCGCGACCACCGCCACCTTGTCGCCGTAACGCTTCTTCACTTCGCCGAGCCAGCCGAGGGTGCCTCGACAGGGCGGGCACCACGTCGCCCAGAACTCGACTAAGACGGGACGCCCGGCGAGGTCCTGCCGCGAGAGCTTCCTGCCGTCGAGATCCGTGATCGAGAACGCCGCCGGCAGCGACGAGATGTCCGGCCGCCCGGGGCCCGGCGCCTGCGCGCGCGCCGCCGCCGTGTCTCCCGCCAGGACGAGCTCGATCATCCGCGTGAGGTCGGACCGGAAACGCTCATGCGCCTCCGCGCTCTTCAATGGAGCGTACCGCCCTCCGTCCGCTCCCTCGCCTGTTCCATAGAAGCCGAAGTCTTTGGGGGTGGCCGCGAGAACGTCGCCGACGAAGATCGCGGGGTACCGCGTCACCCCGAACTTCTTCGCGAGGGCCGAGTCCCCGTAGTTCTCGGCGACGAAGCGCGCCTTCCCTCCGAACCCCGAGACCACGCTCTGTGCCAGCAGACCTGCCGGATCGGAGATGTTTCAGGTGTAGGGCCAGCGGACGAGGGTCACGGTGACGGCGGCGGGAGCGGCCGGCGGCCTCGGCGCGCCGGGCTCGAGCGCCGCGGCGTAGAGCGGGAGCACGTCCCGGACGATCGCGGATGCGGCGGCGCCATTGGACCCTTCGGCTTCCAGATCGGCTTGCGCGCCCTCGACGAAGAGCCGCGCGAGGCTGTCGTCCGAGGGGCTCGCGTCGAGCTTCGCGGCGGCCTCCCCGAGCTTCGATTTCAACGCGCCGCGATCCGCCTCCGGGGGCTGCAGCGTCCCGAGCCGCTGCACGGCCTGCAGGTACCGCAGCAGCGCGCCGTAACGGAGGCCGGCGGCGTCGAGCTCCCTGGCGTCTTTTAAGGACGCGCTCGTGACGATGAAGTCGACGTGGCGATCGATCGAGGCGGGCGGACGGTACGCCGCGAGGAGCCGGGTCTCCAACGCGTCGAGCTCCGGCGCGAGACTCCGCACGGCAGGCGGGGAGCGGCGCGGTACCGCGGGCAGCGTGCGGCAGAACGCCGAGAAATCCCGCTGCGAGAGCGCGGTTCCCAGATAGAGGAGGCCGCTGTCCGGCATCGTGCTCCGCCCGTAATCGAGGCTCGCCTCGTAGTAGGGCCGCACCTGTCCGAACGTCGATTCCGCGAGCGCGCGTACCGCCGCCGGCCGCACGTCGTCGAAGCGGTTCGGGGCGACGGGCGCGAGGTCCGCCTGAATCGACTTCCCGACGCGCGCCCATTCCCCTTCGAAGAGCGCCACGTCCTTGCGCTCCGCGGCAGGCCGCCCCTGCAGGAACTCGGCGGCCTGGATCTGCAGGCGCGCGCTGGCGAGCCGCTGGAGGGCGAGAAACCGGCGGCCATCGCGCAGCGCCTGCCGCGCCCGTTCGAGCGCCGGCCCGCCGTTTTTCTTCACATCCGCCGAGATCTCGTCGGCGGCGGGGCTCTTGGCGAGGATCGCCGACCAGCGGTCGATTTCGGCCGCGAGCGGGTCGGCGGTCTTCCCGGGCCCGCTCGCCCGAAGCGCATCTCCGGACACGGCGAGAAGCGCCGCGGTCAACACCAGCAGAGTCGCGTGTTTTCTCGACATTAAAGGCCCTGAAACTGGCTTACGGGCGCAACCCGCGAAAGTTCGGGGCCGTCGGAAGGAAAATTCGGGAAGAGTTGCAAGGCCGAGACGCCGCGTCTCACGAGTGGCGACAAGAGGGAGCACAGAGAGGACCTCGCCACCGTGCCGGGCCCGGCTGTCGCTCGCACGCGCCGCCTACGCGCTCAGCGCGGCTCGCGAGCCGCAACGGCAACGATCTCGACCTGCAGCCCTCCGGTCAAGCCCGCCTGAATGCAGGAGCGCTGCGGCCACCGCGTCGCGTCGCCTCCGATCCAGTCGTTCCACGCGCGGTCGAGGTCCGCCTTGCGCCGCAGATCGGACAGAACGATCTGGACCGAAAGAAGCCGCCCCCGATCGGAACCGGCTTCCTCGAGCGAGCGGTCGACGCGCGCGAAAGAGCCGGCGAGCTGGCGCTCGAACGGCTCGGACTCGTCTCCGTTCGCGACCACCCAGACGAGAGATCCGAACGCGACCGCGCGGCTCCGGCCATCCGATCCCGCACGCCAGCGCTCGATCATTCCGTCACCTTACAACCGTGCCCGCTCCTGCGCCCGCCCGGGCGATTGGCTGGCGCGCCGGCGAAGTTTCGCCTACTCCGAACGCAGCGCCGTGAGCGGGTCCGTCCCTGCCGCCCGCATCGCCGGCACGAGACTCGCCGCGAATGAGACGACGAGGAGCAGAGCCGCCGCGCCCGCGTAAGTTGCCGGGTCGGCCGGGCGCACCCCGTAGAGGAGCCCGGAGAGCAGACGGCCGGCGGCGAGCGCTCCCAACGAGCCGACGACGACGCCCGCCGCGGCGAGTCGGAATCCCCGGGCGAGAAAGATCCGCAGGACGCCGGACGGAGTCGCGCCGAGCGCGATGCGAACGCCGATCTCGTAGCGCCGCCGCGCGACTCCATACGAGATCACTCCGTAAAGGCCGGCGCAGGCGAGCAGGAGCGCCGACGCGGCGAAGAGGCCCACGAGAACGGTGCGGAAACGCGGTTTCGCGACGGCGCGCGAGAGCACGTCCCGCATGGTGCGCGGTTTCAAGAGAACAGCGCTCACCAGGCTGAAGATTGCGGTGTTGGCGCCGATCCCGAGCCCGAGGACCACCACGACGATGGCGGTGAATCCGGGATTCTTGCGGAGCGTGCGAAGCGCGGAGCGCAGGTCTCGGGCGATGTGGCTCATCGTCACCTCTGGGTGTCTGACGCGCGGGGTCGAGAAAGGTTCCCTTAGGCTCCCGCGTTGGCCGCGCGGATATCTTCAGGGGGTGAGTGCGCGCAAGCGGCGTGTGGTCGTGATCGGCGCCGGCGCGGCGGGTTCGATGGCGGCGATCTTCGCAGCCGCGCCGGAAGTCGAGACACTTCTGCTCGAAAGGACTCCGGACGGCGGGCGCAAGATCCTGATCAGCGGCGGCGGCCGGTGCAACATCCTTCCGTCGCGCTCGGACGAATCGCGTTTCGTGACCGACTCCTCTCGGAACACGCTCAAGAAAATGCTCCGCTCGTGGCCGCTGTCCGAGCAGATCGCGTTCTTCGAGCATGAGGCCGGTGTTCCGCTCTCCCTGGAGGAGGAATCCGGCAAGCTCTTTCCGGCCTCTTCGCGCGCGCGAGACGTCCGGGACGCGCTCTTCACGCTCGCGCGCCGCCGCGGCGTCGAGCTCGTGACGAATACGCTGGTCACCGGCCTCTCTCGCGAGGAGAACGTCTGGCGCGTCGAACGCGCATCGGGACCTCGCATCGACGCCGATGCCGTCGTGATGGCGACCGGAGGTCTCTCGATCCCGAAGTCGGGCAGCGATGGATCGGGAATCGAGATCCTCCGCCGGCTCGGGCACGTGGTTCACGCGACGTATCCGGCGCTGACTCCTCTGACCGCTCCCGCATCCGGGCTGTCGCATCTCGCCGGCGTCTCTCTCCCGGTGACGGTGACGGCCCGCGACGAAACGAGGAGCGCCGCGGCGACCGGCGGATTTCTTTTCACGCATCAGGGGTACAGCGGCCCGGCGATCCTCGACGTGTCCCACGTCGCCGTGCGGTCTCTCCAGGAGGGCTCTCCCGCGCGCCTCTCCGTGCAGTGGACGCCGCACGGAGAGGGCGAGTGGACCGCCGCGCTCCGGCCGGAGGGCGCCCGCACGGTTGCGGGAGCGCTCCGGGGAAAGTTACCCGACCGGCTCGCCGCCGCGATCGCGGACCTCTCGGACGTCGACCCGTCCCGCCCGCTCTCGCGCCTTCTCCGCGAGGAGCGCGTGCGCCTCGTGCATCAGCTGACGCGCGGCGAGCTTCCGTGGTCGGGTCACGAGGGCTATGCGAAAGCGGAAGTGACCGGCGGCGGCGTCAGCCTCGCCGAGGTCGATCCGCGCACGATGGAGAGCCGCCGATGCCCGGGCCTCTTCCTCTGCGGAGAAGCGCTCGATGCGTTCGGCCCGATCGGCGGCCACAACTTCCAGTGGGCCTGGTCGACGGGCCGCGCCGCGGGTTTGGGAAGCGCGCACGCCCGCGCGGATCTCGAGACTCGCGGCGAACGGGGGTGAGGGGGGCCCAATTCCCTCTCCCGGCGGGAAAGCGCAAGGGTGAGGGGCCGTGCCCTGCCGATCACCGACGCGGACACAACACAACTCACCCCCTCACCCAGGCTCTCCCCCGTGCGCGGGGGAGACGGTCTACAGCGCCGCCCGCTCATCGGGAGCCGATCACTCGATCTCGAAGATCGCTTCCACCTCGACGGCCACGTCGTGGGGAAGCGCGCTCACCCCGACCGCCATCCGCGCATGCCGTCCCGCCTCTTCGAATACCTCTAAGAACAGATCGGACGCTCCGTTCAACACCTGCGATTGCGCCGTGAACTCCGGCACGCTGTTGACGAAGCCGGCGACCTTCACGCACCGGCGAACCCGGTCGAGGTTGCCCTGCACGGCGGAGTCGAGATGCGCCAGCAGATTCAGAGCGCACAGGCGTGCGGCTTGCTGCCCTCCGGCGACGCCGAACTCGCGGCCGAGCTTTCCGATAAATCGCCTTTCGCCGTTCCACTGCGCGAGCTGCCCGGTCAGGAAGACCAGGTTGCCCGTCGTGACGAACGGAACGTAGTCGCCCCGGGCGCGGAGGGCGAGGGCAGCTCGATGTTGCGGTCCTGGAGTCGCTGGCGAATTCTGTCGGGCATGCTGTCCGATTTCACTCGCTCTTGCGCACGGCGACTCGCCGCGCGACCGTGCCGGACGGGAGCAGGACCAGCGTCCCCGTCATCTCGCCGGCCTTCGGAACGAGATGCCACGCGGCGTGGAAGCGGGGCGTCTCGAACTCGGAGACCCAGGACGTCCCGGAGCTTCGAGAGTGAAATCGAAAACGGCCATCGTGAGCCGCTCGCCGTCGACGATCTTGTCCATGCGGACGGACACGGCGCCGACCCCTCCGGCGGCCTCCGTCACCTCGTAGACGACCACCTCATCGCGGCAGGCGGGGTTCAACTCGGTCCGCACGCACGTGGACGTCCCGCGCCAGGTGCCCAGAATTCCTTCGCGCCGGACCTCGATCCCTCTCCGGCGCCGCCCGAACGGCTGAGGCCGGCGGCGAGAGCCGCGCAGAGAAGACCCCGCCGCCAGGACGGACGAATAATCCGGAACAGAGGCTGGCGGTCAGGCGGAGAGCGCATACGCCTGCCGCAGCCACCCGACGAGCTCGCGATCGACCTCGCGCGGATCCTGGAGCTTCACCTCGAGGTGCCACCGGTTCGCGGACGCCCGTTCCCGCCGGCCGATGCGCGCGCTCGCGATGTCTTTGTCGGACTTCAGCGTGAGCACGAGGAACTCCTTGCGGGGGGCGACTCCCGCAAACGCGGTCCGGCGCGTCAGGTGAATCGAGGTCTTCTTCGCCTCCTCGCCCACCGGACCGAACCGGCCCGCCGCGTCCAGCAGACGGTCGGCCACCGGTTCCGAATTCTTCCTCATGGAAATCTCCTTCGTGTCGGGCCTCGTCATCGGGGCGAAACGGTATAGATCTTGGCGACGATCTTCCAGCCGCCTCCAATCTTCAAAAGCGACAGGTAGTCGATGTAACGGGATTTCTCGTAGTCCTCCTGCACCTTGACGGAGGCCGCGTCGGCGGAGACGTCCACGGACACGATCCGGAGGTCCCCTGCCTCTTCCTTCCCGGCGCTTGCCGCAAAGCCCCTGTACCAGTCGGTCTGGCCGAGCTGCCCGAGCTCGCCTGTCTTCTTCACCCAGTAGAGGCTCGCGCCGGGCCAGAACGCGCGCTGCAGGCTCGCGACGTC
>JBDUBP010000253.1:0-23757 GCA_040004075.1 Acidobacteriota bacterium
CAGATGATTCTCGTCGTGAACTTCTTTCTCTCGATGCGCCGCGGCAAGGTGGCGGGCCCGAACCCCTGGCGCGCGAACACACTCGAGTGGCAGACTCCCTCGCCTCCGCCCCACGAGAACTTCGCCGAGATCCCGACCGTCTATCGCGGGCCGTACGAGTTCTCCGCCCCGGAACGCGCCGACGACCACTGGCCGCAGAACGAAGCGCCCTCCGGTCCCGTCCGGGCCTCCGCGCACTGACGTGGCGGCGTGGGCGGGGATCTCGAAGAGGGACGCGGATCGCTCGGGGATGGAGAACGCCGGCCTGCATCGGTTCGCCGTTTTCACGGCCTGCGCGACGCTGGTGCTGATCGTCGCGGGAGGCCTCGTCACCTCGACCGAATCCGGCCTCTCCGTCCCGGACTGGCCGCTCTCTTACGGAAGGCTCATGCCGCCGATGGTCGGCGGCATCTTCTACGAGCACGGCCATCGGATGGTCGCCACGACGGTCGGCCTCCTGACGGTCGTGCTGGCGATCTGGCTCGCCCGGCGCGAGCCCCGGGCGTGGGTCCGGCGGTTGGGTTACGCGGCTCTGGCCGCCGTGGTCGCGCAGGGGGTCCTCGGCGGATTGACGGTCCTCTTCCTGCTGCCCACGGCAATCTCGGTGGCGCACGCCTGCCTCGCGCAGACTTTCTTCTGCCTCGTGGTCGCGCTGGCTATCGTGACGTCCCCCGGGTGGCGCGACGGGCGAACGGCGGCAGCCTCGGCCGTCTCCCGGATCGGGACGGCGGCGGTCGCGGCCATCTTCGTACAGCTCCTGATCGGCGCGGTGATGCGCCATGACAAGGCGGGGCTCGCGATTCCGGATTTCCCGCTCGCCTTCGGGCGCATAATCCCGGACGTTCCCTCCTTCGCCGTGGGGATTCACTACGCCCACAGGGTGTGGGCGCTCGTCGTCGCCGGATTGGTCGTCGCGTGCCTGGTCTTCGCGGTTCGGTCCCGCCGCGCGGGTCTGGCCCGTGCCGGCACCGGTCTTGCCTTGCTCGTCGTCGTGCAGATCGCCCTGGGCGGCGCGACCGTCCTGACCCGGAAGGCGGTTCCGATCGCCACGGCGCACGTCGCGACCGGCGCTCTCCTCCTGGCGGCAGCGCTTGCGCTGACGCTCGGCTCGCGAAGGATCCCGCTGGCGACGGCCGGCAGCCGGAGGGCGCCGGAAGGCACTGCGGCGCCGAGCGGAGCGATGGCATGGAAGTAGTTCCGGGCGCCGCCCTCGCGGCCGCGCCCGCCCGGGCGAACGACTACCTCGAGCTCGCCAAGCCGAGGATCACGTTTCTCGTCGTGATCACGGCCGCGGTGGGGTATGCCGTGGGCCCCGGCCACTTCGACGCGGCCGTCTTTTTCGCCCTCGTCGCCGGGACGGCTCTCGTCTCCGGCGGAGCTTCCGCGTTGAATCAGTATCGCGAGAGCGCCACCGATGCGCTCATGGAGAGAACGCGGCACCGGCCCGTCCCCGCGGGACGGATCGCGCCGGAGGACGCGCGCGCCTTCGGCCTGATTCTCTGCGGCGGCGGCCTCGCCCTGCTCTTCGCGGCGCAGCCGCTCTCGGCCTGGCTGGGGCTCGCGGCCCTCGGGAGCTACGTGCTCATCTACACCCCGATGAAACGCGTGTCGTCCCTCTGCACGGTGGTCGGCGCGATCCCGGGGGCGCTTCCTCCGATGATGGGGTGGGCCGCCAGCCGCGGAACGCTGGACGCCGGCGCCTGGGGCCTCTTTGCGATCCTCTTCTTCTGGCAGCTCCCGCACTTCCTCGCGATCGGGTGGATGTTCCGGGAGGACTACGCGCGCGGCGGGTTTCCGATGCTGACCGTCACGGATCGGGACGGCTCGTCGACCGGCCGCCAGATGATCCTGTACTCGGCGGCGCTGCTGCCCGTGACTCTCTTCGCCGGCGCCTTCGTCTCGGCCGGGCGGTTCTACCTGTGGGGCGCGCTTCTCCTCGGACTCGTCTTCCTCGGCGGGTCGGCGAGATTCGCCTGGGTCCGGACGGTCGCCGCCGCCCGGTGGCTCTTCTTTGTCTCCATCCTCTACCTGCCGCTCCTTCTCGGCCTGATGGTGCTCGACCGGTGATGGTGATGTCGGAATTTCTCCGCAAGGGCCGGACGCTGCTGCTGTTGATCCTGATCGCGGGAGTCTTGTTTTTCGGGTCGGTCCTCTTCATCCTGTCGCGGGCGCCGCGCCCCTGAGGAAGGAAACGAGATGAGCGAAGAGCTGGAAGCCGAGCCGGGTCACGCCGACGCCCATAAGGGCCCCAGTTACATGACCATCTTCTGGTGGCTGGCCGGCTTCACCGTCTTCGAGGTCGCCTATTCGACGATCATCACGCCGCCGAAGGCGCTTCTCATCAGCGGGCTCGTCCTTCTGGCCGGCATCAAGGCGGTGCTCGTCGCCCTCTACTTCATGCACCTGCGCTTCGAGCGCAAGACGCTCGGGATCATCTTCGCTTCGACCCTGATTCTGGGAGCCATCCTCGTGTCCGTCGGGATGGCGGAGCACTTTCTGCCGAGGCCGTGAGGCCGGGAATCCGGAATCGGGAATCGGGAATCGAGCCGAAAAAAAGGGAGTCCGATGGAACATGCCGTAGCGCTTTCCGCCGCCGCCGGGTTCGGCCACGTCACGGGGCACGGGACCGGCCACCTCGAAGAGGAATACACGACGACCGGCATCCGCCACGACAAGATGGGGATGTGGGTTTTTCTCTGCTCCGAGGTCATGTTCTTCACGGGCCTGATCGGGTCGTATATCGTCCTTCGGTTCGCGACGCCGCTCTGGCCGGTTCCCGGGACGGTGCTGAACATCCCGCTGACCGCGTTCAACACGTTCGTGCTGATCTGCTCGTCGGTGACGATGGTGCAGGCGCTCGCCGCCGTTCAGCGCGCCGACTACCGGAAGATGAAGCTCTTTCTCTGCCTGACCGTACTCTTCGGCGCGTTCTTTCTCTGCATCCAGGGGGTCGAGTACTGGAAGCTGCTCCACGAGGGATTCAACCCGCAAGTGAGCCTCTTCGGGTCCATCTTCTTCACGACGACCGGCTTCCATGGCTTCCACGTGCTCTGCGGCGTGATCTGCATGGCGTTCGTGACGGGGAAGGCCCTGCTCGGAAAATATACGCAGGCCTACCACCAGGGGATCGAGACCGTGGGCCTGTACTGGCACTTCGTCGATCTCGTCTGGATCGTCCTCTTCACGATCATCTATCTTTTTTGAGACACGGGGAGCCACGGTCCCGGCGAACTCAGTCACTCGAGGGAGGCGGGCTTCCTTGAGCTTCGGCCTGATCGACGTTCCCGCCTGGAACGCCGCCTTGAACGCGGCGAGCGCGCTCTTTCTCCTTCTCGGTTATGCCGCCGTCCGCGGCGGCCGCATTGAAACGCACAGGCGGTGGATGCTGGCCACGGCCGTCACGTCGACCGTTTTCCTCGCCTCCTACCTCGCGTACCACGCCCGCGTCGGGTCGGTGCGGTTCACGGGCCAGGGGACCGTCCGCACCGTGTACTTCACCATCCTGCTCACGCACACGGTGCTCGCGGTGGCCATCGTTCCCCTGGTGCTGCGCACCCTGTACCTCGGCCTTCGCCGGCGGGACGACCGGCACCGCCGCATCGCGCGGTGGACCTTTCCGCTCTGGCTCTACGTGTCGGTGACGGGTGTGGTCGTGTACTGGATGCTTTATCGTCTTTACCCGCCGGGAGCGATCCGATAGGATTTTCCACGTGATGAAGCCCTTTGCCCGGTTCGGAGTGGTCCTGGCTGCCGTTGTGCTTCTCTTCTCGCTCGTTCCCGCGGCCGCAGGAGCGTGTCCCCTCTGCCGGGACGCGAAGGCGGACACGGACTACGCCGGCGGCACCGCCTCTCTTCCAAACGGCTTCTACTACTCGATTCTCTTCATGGTGTGCGCCCCGTTTGCGGTCGTCGGCGGCCTGGTCACCCGGATCGTGCTCGCGCGCCGCCGCCTGAGGCTCGAGGCGTCGGCCGCTCCCGCCGGGGAGGGGGGCGCCGCTGCAATGCTGCCCGGCACCGCGGGGTCGGGGCCCTGAACTCCCGGCGCGCGGCGCTCGTTCTCGCCGCCGTCGCGCCGCTCGCCGTGCCGGTGGCAGGCCTTCCCGTGAATTCCGCCGCCGTCGCGGCGCCCGTTTCCGGCGAAACCGAAATCGACACCGGCGGCTGGCTCTCCTCGATTGCCCGCGACGTCGTTTCGGAATTCTCGGGCAAGGGTCTGACCGCGGAAGGTCTTTCGATCACGGTCCTCGACCTGCGTAACCGCGAATCCGGTCTCTCCGCGTCGGTGCGCGGAGACGTCTCCTACTACCCGGCCTCGGTCGTCAAGAGCTTCTACCTGGCGTATTACGAGGCCCGCAAGGAATCGAGGGCCCTAGCGGACACTCCGGAGCTCGTGCGGGCGGTTCGCGACATGATCCGCGTCTCCTCCAACGACGCGACCGGGTTCGTCGTCGACTCCATCATGGACACCACGTCCGGCCCCGAGATATCCGGGCCCGAGTGGGAGACCTGGAGGGAGAAGCGCAACGCGGTCAACCGGTTCTTCGAGAGGCGCGGCTACCGGGACTTGAACGCGAATCAGAAGACGTTCTGCGAAGACGCCTACGGGCGCGAGCAGGCTTTCCGTGACGGAGGCCGCAATCGCAACCGGATGACCCCGGATCTCGTCGCGCGCCTCTTCGCGGAGATCGCGCGCGGCGAGATCGCGGGACCGGCCGGCACGGCCGAGATGCTCACGCTCCTGTCGCGCGACGTCACCTCGGAGAAACCGCTCGACGACGGAGAGCTCGAGGACGCGCGCCTCGCCGGCCACGGCCTGCCGCCCGGGACCCGCATGTGGGCCAAGTCCGGAGACGCGTACGACGTCCACCACCTGGTCGCGCGCATCGTGCTTCCGGACGGCGCCGACTTCGTCGTGGCGGTCTTCACGAAAGGCGTCAAGACGGTCCCGGACGTGATCCCCCGGGTTTACGCGAAGGTCGCGGCGCGCTTCTCCGCCTCCGCTCCGGCCCGCAAGCCGTGAACGCGCGCCCGGAACCGGGCCGATGAGATCGCCGCGCCGGCCATGACTTCTGCGCCGGCGCTGTCGCGGTTGCTCGGCGCGGCGCTCCAGGCGTATCGCCGCACGCTCTCGGTCGAATTCCTGCGGCGCGACCGGTATCTGTCGCTCCAGGAGCGCGCCGTCCCGATCCTGTTCGCGCTCTGGCATGGGCGCATGTTCCTGTCGATCCAGGCGCACCGCAACGAGGACATCGTCACGATGGCTTCACGATCGAAGGATGGGGAGATCATCGCTCTCTGGCTCGAGCGAAACGGATACCGCGTGGCGCGCGGGTCGTCGTCGAAAGCCGGCGGGACCGCGCTGCGGGAAATGGTCCGCGAGGTTCGGCGGGGACGCCACGCCGCGCTGACGGTGGACGGGCCCCGCGGTCCGGCGCGGGTGGTGCAGCCGGGGGTCGTGGCGCTCGCCCGGCTGACCGGCGCCTGGATTCTGCCGATCTCCTTTTCGAGCTCGCGTCCCAGATTTCTCGCGTCGTGGGACCGCTATCTGCTGCCCCTGCCCCTGTCCCGGAACGTCGTCGCCTACGGAGATCCCTTCCCGATCCCCCGCGAGCTCTCAGACGAAGGGGCGGCCGCCAGGATCGCGGCGGCCCTGGACGCCGTCACGGCCGACGCCGACGCCGCGGCGGGGACGCCGTAAGCGAGCGCTGTCCTCGGCATCTCCTGTCGGGTCAGTCCCGCCTCTCACCCCGGGGAGGATCCGCTACTCGATCGTCCGGACCGTGGCGAAGTGGCGGTCGAGGGCGAACCAGAACATCGGGAGCAAGGGGAGCTCGTTCCCGTCGGAGGCGCACGCCCTGGGCGCCGCCAGCTCCGGCTCCCATTCGATGGTCACGCGCTCGCCGCCGATCTCGGTGTCGACGCGCTCCCGCCGCTCGATCTCCCGGGGCGTGAACGCGAGGGCTTCGTCGCCCGCCGTCACCGCGAGCATCTCCTCCTTGGGCTTGTGCCGGCGGTCGGAAGTCTTCTCCCCGGAGACGCCCTGCATCGGCGAGATGCGGTAGATCTTCATCAGGATCGGGGCCGTCGTCTTTTCTCCGAGGTCGAGGTAGAGCGACTCCGGATGCGTTTCGTCCCATCGATCGCCGCGCGTCACGACGGCGGGGATGCCGGAGAGCCTCTCGCCGGCCAGGGGCCCCGCGAGAGCCACTCCCGTCGCCGCGGACCAGTACGTCGCCGTTTCTCTGTCCCGGAAAACGAGCGTGTCCCGCCACAGGGCGCCGGTGCTCTCGAAGAGGAGGGTTCGCCCGAGGAGCCGGCGGTTCCACACGGCCGCGACTCCGGTCAGTGCGCAGCGCACGACGACCCAGGAGGCGTCTCCCATCTCGTCGTTGACGATCTCGAAGCGATCGAGAAGCCCCAGGGGATACGCCCGGGCGCCGCCCGGGAGCATGATCCCCAGGATCCGATCGTCTTCATCCGGAGTTCGAGTGTGGCGCGCGAGCGGCACCATCGTCGCGCGATCGACGCTTCGGAAGTCGGCGGCCGGCGCCAGCTGAACGAGCGGATCCCCCGCCACAACCGCCACTCTCGGACTGTCCCGGTAACGGTGCGCGAAGCATCCGGACGCGAGGGCGAGCGCCGCCAGCCCGGGCAGGAGCGACGAGACGATCTTCCGGCGGCGGGTTTCTCTTCCGCGATTCACGGTCTTCACGGTACAACGAAGCCGGCGCTCTCCGAACTGGTGTTCACCCGTCTATGCGAGACTGATCCCTCCATGGCGGACCATCGCCCGTCTCCCCGGGCTCCGGGAAGACGGCTCTCCCTGTTCTGGATCCTTCAGCTTGGCGGCTGGGGGCTGTTCGGCGCGGGGATGTTCGTGGCGGGGCTTTCCGTGTTTCCACTCTTCGAAGACGTGTGTCTGAAGTCGAGCCTCACGATCTTCGGTTTCGGCGCGAGCCTCCTCTTGCGCCTGATTTACCGGGCGGAAGACCGCCTCCAGATTCCCCTGGCCGCGCAGGCCGCCGTCGCTGTCCCGGCGTCCTTCGGCGCGGCCGCGGTCTGGATGGCGGCGCACCACCTGACGATCGCCGCGGTCCTCGGGCCCGTGAAACGGGGCGGCGGGTTCCGATGGGACTGGCGGGAATTTCCCGATTTCACGAACACGATCTACTACTTCTTCGTTCTGGTCGCCTGGAGCGTCCTCTACTACGGAGTCCAGGCGACTCTCGATCTCTCCTCGGAGCGCGAGAGGCTCCGGAAGTCCGAGGCGCTGGGGCGGGAGGCCCGCCTCCACGCGCTGCAGCTCCAGCTGAGCCCGCATTTTCTGTTCAACGGCCTGAACGCGATCTCCACCCTCGTCCACGAGGCGCGCAACGCGGAGGCGAATCGCATGCTCTCCCGGCTCTCGGATTTCCTGCGGGCGACGCTCGACCGCCCAATCACGATGGAGGTCCCGCTCGACGAGGAAATCGAGCTCGCCTGCCGCTATCTCGAGATCGAGCGCATTCGATTCGGCGACCGGCTGAAACTCGAAATCTCCGTCTCACCCGACACGCGCGCCGCCCTCGTCCCTCCTCTCATCCTCCAGCCGCTGGTCGAGAACGCCGTCCGGCACGCCATCCTTCCTCGAGAGGGGGGCGGCTGCCTTTCGATCCGCGCGGCGCGTGCCGACGGGTGGCTCACGCTCGCCGTCGCGGACGACGGGCCGGGAATGCGCGAGGGAGCTCGTACCCCGGGCGGCGTCGGCCTGGCGAATACGCGAGAGCGGCTGGCCGAGCTCTACGGCGGGCGCGCGGTCCTCTCGTTCGATGCGAGCGAGAGCGGCGGGCTCTCCGTCTCGATCCGCATTCCTTTCCGCGTCGCGGTCACGGGGGCCGCCTGAGATGACGCTCCGGGCGGTCGTTGCCGACGACGAGGCTCTCGGACGCCGCGGGATCGTGTCGCGCCTCGCGAAGGCGGACGCGGTTGACGTCGTCGCCCAGTGCAGCAACGGACGCGAAGCGATCGAGGCTGTGCGCGCGCTGCGGCCGGATCTTCTCTTTCTGGACGTGCAGATGCCGGGCATCGACGGCTTCGAGGTCGTCCGCGGCCTGCCGGCCGACGGCCGGCCGCACGTGATCTTCGTGACGGCCTGGGACCGGCACGCGGTGCGCGCGTTCCAGGTGCAGGCGCTCGACTATCTCGTCAAACCGATCGACGACGAGCGATTCGCGGAGGCGCTCGAGCGGGCGCGACAGGCGATCGCGCAGAAGCGGGACAGCGAGATCGGACGGCGCGTCGTGGCCGCGGTGCAGGAAGCGCGCCCGCCTTTCGAAGAGAAGCGCGTTCCCTCCGGACCGCTGCCCGGCTGTTTCGTGGTGCGGGACCGGGGCCGGGTCTCGTTCGTGCGGCACGCGGACGTCGATTGGATCGAAGGGGCCGGCGACTACGTCCGACTCCACACCGCCGATAAAGAGTGGCTCCTGCGAGACACGCTGGGAGCGGTCGAGAAGCGCCTCGACCCCCGGAAGTTTCTTCGAATCCACCGCTCGACGATCGTCCGTCTCGACAGGATCCGCGAGCTTCGCCCGTTCGAAAACGGCGATGCCTCGGTCCACCTGATCGACGGCCGAGAGCTTCGCGCCAGCCGGAGCTACCGGACCGCGCTCGCCCGGCTGATCCGCCCCCGCTGACCGCCCGCTCCCCCCGCTCCGGCGCGCCGGTCCCTCCTCCGGTCTCAGGCGGCGCGCGAAGCGCCGCCGGCGCCGTACGGTCGCGGCATGCAGCACGAGCACGCGGGTCCGCGCGAGCCCTCCCTTAGGTTCTTCCGGAGGCCCGCCTCGCTCGGGATTCTCGCGCTGAGCGTCTCGACGATCCTTCTTGCGGAGCTCGGCCCGGGGGCGCCCGCGCAGGCTCCCATCGTGGTGCCGAAGCTCTCGGCCTCGATCCGGCTTTCGGGAGACCTTTCCGACCCGGGGTGGAAGCGCGCCGTTGCGGTCACGGAGTTTTACGAGGTGGATCCCGGCGACAACACGCCTCCCGTCGTCCACACTACGGCGTATCTCGCGTACGACGACCGCTTTTTTTACGCTGCTTTCCGGTGCGGCGATCCCGCGCCCTCCCGGATCCGCGCGCCTTACGTGGACCGGGACAACGTGTTCACGGACCAGGATTTCGTGGCGGTCCTCCTGGATACGCGCGGGGACGGGAAGACCGCCACGCAGCTGAGGGTCAACCCCCGGGGGATTCAGGGCGACGCCGTCAACAACGACGCGAACGGAAGCGAGGACTACTCGCCGGACTTCTACTACGACGCGGCGGCACGGATCGGTCCCGCGGGCTGGACGGTCGAGATTCGCATCCCCTTCTCCACCCTCCGCTATCCGAGAGCGGACCCGCAGACGTGGGGGATCCTCCTGTTCCGGAACTATCCTCGCGGCGACCGGCGGCGGATGTTTTCCACTCCCCAGCCGCGGGGATCCAGCTGCTTTCTCTGCCACCAGCGCCGGCTCGAGGGATTGACCGGCCTGCCGTCCGGCGCCCACTACATCCTGGCGCCGTTTGCGACGGCCCGCGAGCGCGCTTCCTCGCGGCCCGGCGCAACGGGCGGGCTCGACGCCGGCCCCGTCCGCGCGGATGCCGGTGTGGACGCCAAATTGATCCCCGGGCCGGACACGGCCGTCGATGCCACGTTGAATCCGGACTTCTCCCAGATCGAGTCGGACGTCGCGCAAATCGGGGTCAACCAGCGGTTTGCCCTCTTCTACCCGGAGAAGCGGCCCTTCTTTCTCGAGCGCATCGACCTGTTGCAGACGCCCATCCCCGCCGTCTACACGCGGACGATCACGTCGCCGCGGTGGGGAGCGCGCGTGACGGGGGAGTCGGCGCAGACGAGCTACACGGCCCTCGTGACGGAGGATCGCGGCGGCGGAAGCGTCGTGATCCCCGGCCCGGAGTTCTCGCGGCTGGCGCCGCAGGACACGTCGTCGTTCGCGGCGTTCGCGCGGGTGAGGCAGGCCCTCGGACGCTCCTTCGCCGGCCTGCTCGCGACCGACCGCGAAGACCGGGACGGCGGACACAATCGCGTCGCGGGCCCCGACTTCCAGTGGCGGCCGGGAGACGCGGACGTGGTGACGGGCCAGATCCTCGTCAGCGAGACTCGGGATTCGCGCACCGTCGCCCCCGCGGCCGGCTCCGGCAGCCGGGGAACGGCCGCCGACGTCTCCTGGTCTCATTCGACGCGTCGTTTCGACTCGTACGCGGAGTATCAGGACTTCGGGGACAGGTTCCGCGCGGACGACGGCTTCGTCCCCCAGGTCGGCTTCCGGCGCGTCCACGGTTACGCGGGGTGGAGCTTCTATCCGTCGGGGATCTTCTGGCACGTGCGCCCGGTCGTCGCCGCGGAGTACTCGGCGGAGCAAACCGGCGGCCTCCTGTTCCGCCGGCTCCACGGGGGAATCGGGTTCGACGGCCGGTGGAGGTCCATCGGCGAGATCAATTACCGCTCGGAGCAGGTCCGCACGGGCGGACTGGTGCTCATGCGGAACCAGGTGACGTTCCTGTTCGACGCCAGCCCGTCGCGCCTCGTGTCGCGCGTGACCCTGTCGGGCGAACTGGGAGACGAGATCGATTTCGAGGGCCATCGCCCCGGAACCGGCGGCGAGGTGAAGGCCCAAGTGACGCTTCGACCCACGGACCATCTCGAGCTTCTGTTCGACGGCGACAGGAGCTGGGTCAACGTGAGCGCTCCGGGAGGTGGAAGGGGCCGGCTCTTCACCGCGGACGTGGCGCGCCTGAAATCGACGTACACGTTCGACGCGCGATGCTTTCTGCGGGCGATCGGCCAGTGGGTCGAGACCCGGAGGGATCCGGGCCTCGCGGTGTCTTCCGTCGACCAGAGAACGGGCGCGTTCGAGTCCTCGGTCCTGTTCGGCTACCGGGCCAACTGGCAGACGGTCCTGTTCGCGGGCTACGGGGATTCCCGCGCTCTCTCCGAAACAGGCAGGCTCGACCGCCGAGGACGCCAGTTCTTCGTGAAGGCGTCATGGGCGTTCGTCCGCTGAGGGGGGCGCCGGGTCCCCTCACTCCAGCCCTCTCCCTGTTCAGCCCGGAGAGATGGGGGGAAGGAAGGCCGACCTTAGACGATCGCGGGCTCGGCGGGGGCGGCGACGGCGGAGGCGGAGGCCGTCTGGCGAATGACGCGGCGGTAGACCGAGTCCCGCTCGAAGGGCTCGCGGCCCGACTCCCGGATCACCCGCTCGAAGTCGGCGCGGGTCATTCCGGAGGCCGTGGTCGCGCCGGCCGCGTGGGTGATCGTCTCGTCCACGACGGTTCCCACGAGGTCGTCGGCGCCGAAGAAGAGAGCGATCTGCGCGAGCTTCGTGCCGATCTGGATCCAGTACGCCTTCACGTGCGGGATGTTGTCGAGCAGGAGCCGCGAGACGGCGATCACCCGGAGGTCGAGCTGGCCGGAGGTCTCTGGCAGATGCGCCAGCGGGGTGTTCTCGGGATGGAACGCGAGGGGGATCAGGCCCGTGAATCCTCCCGTTTCGTCCTGGAGAGTCCGCAGGCGAAGCAGGTGATCGACCCGGTCTTCCGCGGACTCGACGCTTCCGTAGAGCATCGTCGCGTTCGTGCGCACGCCCTGGAGGTGGCACTCGCGCGCGATCGACAGCCATTCCTCCCCGGTGATCTTGTTCGCGCAGATGACGTCGCGCACGCGCTTCTCGAAGATCTCCGCGCCGCCGCCCGGGCAGGAGTCCATTCCGGCGGCCTTGAGCTCGCGGATCGTGTCAGGAATGGATTTCTTTCCGATCCGGGCGATCCAGTCGAGCTCGACCATCGTCCACGCCTTGAGGTGAACGGCGGGGTAGCGCTCTTTCAAGGCGCGCATCAGGCCTGTGTAGTACTCGAAGGGCCATGTGGGGTGAAGGCCTCCGACGATGTGAAACTCGGTGACCGCCTCCGAGTAGCCCTTCCCGGCTTCCTCGACGACCTCGCCGATCCCCATCTCGTAGCCGCCCGGCTCGTTGACCTTCTTCGCCCAGGCGCAGAGCGCGCAGTCGACCCAGCAGAGGTTGGTGGGATTCAGGTACCGGTTGACGTTGTAGTAGGCCACGTTCCCGTGACGCTCTTCCCGGACGTGGTTTGCCAGTCGCCCGAGCCCCAGAAAGTCGCGGGTCGAGAAGAGGGCGATCCCGTCCTCGAAGGAGAGCCGTTCGCCCCCGAAGACCTTGCGCGCGATCGGGGCGAGATCGGACTCGCGGAAGGACTCCCGGCCGCTCACGGGATCGCGGGCTTCGTGACCGGCTGAAACGGGGTCTCCGACTGCGGGGAGATCTCGTCCACGAAGGGCGCCACATACCGGTAACACTCCCAGCAGTACTTTTCCTGGGGGTGGAACGTCCAGTCGACGACCCGGCCGACGGCGGGGAAGTCGACGATCTCCTTCCCACAGCGATGACACATGTCCTTCTCGCCCTTGACGAGCCGCCAGACCGGACCCATGCCGAAAGGTTATCAGTTGTCCGTTGTCCGTTGTCCGTTGTCCGTTGTCCGTTGTCCGTTGTCTGTTGTTCAGGTGTCAGTCCGAGCCAGCGCCGGGAGACTGACGCCCGCTGCCGCGCCGCGGCGCTAAGTCGAAGGGGACGGCTTCGGCGGCGGCGCCAGAGCGGCCCGCGCGGCGATCAGGGCGATGCAGGCCGCCGCGGCCAGGGCGGCGCCGATCAGGAAGGCGGTGCGCGGCCCGAAGAGCTTCCACCAGAGCCCGAACAGGATCGAGGACGGGAGCGCCGCCGCGCCGATCCCGCCGTGGAAGATCCCGTAGGCGCGGCCCCGGAGCTTCTCGCCCACGAGGTCGGCGACTAAGGCGCGCTCGGCTCCCTCGGTCAACGCGAAGAAGAGCGCGTAGAGGGCGAAGAGCGCCCAGAGGGTTCGCGGCCCGGCGACCCACGCAAACCCGGCGTACGAGATCGCGTACACGGCCCATCCAATCGCGACGCAGGGGACCCTGCCGATGCGATCGGCCAGGATCCCTCCCGGCACGCCCGCCGCGGCCTTCACCGCATGAAAGAACGCCCAGAGAAGCGGAATCTGCCAGAGCTCCACGCCCGAGTCGCGGGCCCGAAGCAGAAGGAAGGCATCCGTCGAATTGGCGAGAGTGAACAGGATGAAGATCGCCGTCGCCACGCGGAAGCCGCGCGGAAGCCTCTCCGGATGCGCGGCCCCCGCCGGCGCGGGCAGCGCGGCGGCCTTCACGGGCGCCTCGCGCACCTTCCAGACGAGGAGGGCGATCCCGACGGCTCCCGGCACGAGCGCGAGAAGGAAGACCGTGCGCTCGTCCGGGGCGATCGTCTTCAGCAGCAGCGCCGCGGTCAGCGGTCCGACGACGGCGCCCGCGTTGTCCATCGCGCGCTGGAGCCCGAACGCGCGCCCGCGCCTCTCCGCGGGCACGAGGTCCGCGAGCAGTGCGTCGCGCGGAGCCGTGCGGATCCCTTTCCCGACGCGGTCGGCGAATCGGATCGCGAAGACCTGAGCCCAGCTGGTCGCCAGGCCGACGAGAGGACGGACGAGCCCGGCGAGGGTGTATCCGGCCACGACCAGAGGCTTGCGGCGGCCGGTCCGATCCGTCCACCAGCCGGACGCCATTTTCGTGACGGAGGCGGTCGCCTCCGCGGAGCCCTCGATCAACCCGAGCGTCGCCGGACCGGCGCCCAGCGTACGGGTCAGGAAGTCCGGCAGAAGCGGGTAGATCATGTCCGACGCAAAATCGGTGAGAAGCGAGACCCACCCGAGGGCGACGACGGCCCCTGGGAGACGTTCATTGCCGCCATTTTCAATATTTAATTCGTTCACAATGCAATTTTTCCTGTTTTTATTCGGAAAACGAACCGCGGCCGCTCCCATCATAATCGGCCTCGTGCAGCATCACGCGTCGGACGCGTTCATCCTGGGAACCTACCCGCTGCGCGAACGCGACCGCATCGTGGTCTTCCTGACGCGCGATGCGGGCAAGAAGCGCGGAGTCGCGCACGGTTCGCGCGGTCCGAAGAGCGCGTTCTCCGGCGCGCTCGAGACGATGACGGAGGCGAAGGTTCTCTATTTCGAAAAGGAGGGCCGCGAGCTCGTGTCGTTGAACTCGGCCGACGTGATCCGCTCCTCCTTCCCGATCGCGAAAGACCTCGACCGGGGGCTCCTCCTCTCCGCGTTCGCCGAGTCGCTCCAGACTTTCGTGTCAGACTCCGAGCCGGCCGAGCCGTTCTACCGGCTGGCGCGCCACGCCCTCGACGCGCTCTTCGCCGGAGCGCCCGCCGACCTCGCCGCGGCCTACTTCGACGTCTGGATCCTGAAGCTTTCGGGCCTCTTTCCGAACCCAGCGGAGTGCGCGGTCTGTGGCGCTCCCCTCGATTCCACTGGCCCTCTCCTTTTCGACGAGAGCCGTCCCGGATTCGTCCATCCGGAGTGTCGGAGGGGCGAGGCCCAGCGGGTCAGCGTGACCGCCCGGGAGACGCTCCGCCGCATTCTGACCTCTCCGCTCGATCCCGCGGCCCGGCCGCCCGGTCTTCTCGAGGTCTCCACCGTCGCGCGCCGCGCGCGCCGCCACTTTCTGGGGCACGAGCTGAAGTCCCAGCGTGTGCTCGCGGAGCTGAAAGGTGAGTAATCAGCGGTCAGTTATCAGTTGTTCGTTTCGGTGAACCGCGCCTTTCGCCTTTCGCCGTTCGGCCTTCGCCTTCTCCGGTAAACTCGCTCCGATGCTCACGTTACAGAGGTTGATCGCCGACCTGACGGCGTTCTGGGAGGGCGAGGGGTGCCTGATCGAGCAGCCCTACGACCTCCCCATGGGAGCGGGAACCATGCATCCGGCGACGTTCCTGAAGGTCCTCGGCCCCGACCCCTGGCGGTGCGCGTATGTGCAGCCGTCCCGGCGGCCCGCAGACGGGCGGTACGGCGAGAACCCCTTTCGCCTGGGCAAGCACCTGCAGCTCCAGGTGGTGCTGAAGCCCTCCCCGGACGACGTCCAGGAGATCTACCTCCGCAGCCTGGAGCGCCTCGGCGTGACGCTCGCCGACCACGACATCCGATTCGAGGAGGACAACTGGGAGTCGCCGACGCTCGGCGCGTGGGGAGTCGGATGGCAGGTGCTCATGGACGGAATGGAGATCACGCAGTTCACATACTTCCAGCAGGCGGGAGGAATCGATCTCGCCCCGATCACGGCGGAGATCACCTACGGTCTCGAGCGGATCGCGATGTTCTTGAACAAGCTCGACTCGGTCTTCGACGTTCAGTGGAGCGCCGACACCACCTACGGCCAGGTGCGGCGGGAAGACGAGGTCGAGCTTTCGAAGTACGGGTTCGAAGTGGCCGATGCGGAGCTCGCTTCGCTGCTCTTCGACCGCTATGAGGGCGAAGCGCGCCGCTGCCTCGCGGCGGGCCTCGTTCTGCCGGCCTATGAGGCGACGCTCGCTTGCTCCCACGAGTTCAACCTCTTGGACGCGCGGGGCGCCGTCTCCGCGACGGACCGGGTGGGCCTGATCCGCCGGGTCCGGGACCTCGCGTGTGCGTGCGCCCGCGCCTACGTCGCGCGCCGGGAAGGGCGTTCGACGCCCGTGGCGGAGCCCGAGCCGGCAGCGGCGCGGTGAAGGAGCGTCCTTCCCAATCGAGGGGCGGGGGCTCGATGGCGGCCGCTGGCAGCGAAGCGATCGCGGATACGGCCAAGAAGGCCGCGGCCGCGTCCCGGTCGCGCCACGACTTTCTCCTGGAAATTCGAACCGAGGAGATCCCGGCCGCGGCGCTCGGCGCCGCACGGCTCGACCTGCAGCGGCGCGCGTCGGAAGCCCTCGCCGAGGAGGGCCTCGCGGCGGAGGCGGAACGCTCCTTCGCCACTCCAAGGCGGCTGATCCTCTGGCTGCGCGGCCTTCCCGACCGCCAGGAGGACCGGGCGTCCGAGGTGCTCGGACCTCCCGCGGCGGCCGCCTTCGGTCCCGACGGAAAGCCGACGCGCGCCGCCGAAGGCTTCGCGCGGGCTCAGAAAGTGGATGTGTCGTCGCTCGTCGTCGTCGAATCGCCCCGCGGGCCGACGGTCGCCGCCCGCCGGACGATCGCTGGCCGCCCCTCTTCCGAGATTCTCACCGAGGTGTTGCCGCGGGTCGTCTCCGCCCTGTCGTTTCCCAAGACGATGCGGTGGGCGCGCGGAGAGAGCGTCTTCGTCCGGCCGGTGCGGGGAGTGCTCGCGCTCTACGGCGGAGCGGTCGTTCCGCTGGAGCTCTTCGGCGTGGCCTCGGGAAACACGACGCGAGGCCACCGGATCCTCTCGGACGGCGTCATCACCGTCTCCGGCGCCGAGGACTATTTCGAGAAGCTGCGTGCGGCGCGCGTGGAGCCCGACGGGGAGGCCCGCCGCATCACCATCCTGGAGTCGGCCCGGGAGATGGCGCGCGGCGTCGGCGGGACGATCGAGCCGGACGCCGACCTCGTCGCCACGCTCGCCGATCTCGTCGAATGCCCCGGCACGGTGAAGGGCTCCTTCGCCCCGGAATTTCTGGAGATACCGGAGGAGATCACGACGACGGCGATGCGCACGCATCAGAAATATCTTCCGGTGCGGGGTCCCGCGGGTCTCCTGCCGCATTTCGTCGCGGTCATGGATAACGCGGCGGATCCGCGCGGGTTGATCGCGAAAGGAAACGAGTGGGTGTTGAACGCGAGGCTCGCCGACGCGCGGTTCTTCTACGAAGCCGACGTGCGGCAGTCGCTCGAATCGCGGCTCCCGGACCTTTCCCGGCTCACGTTCCAGGACCGCCTGGGCGACTACCGGCAGAAGACCGGAAGGCTGCAGGAGCTCGCGGAGACGATCGCCCACGTCGTCGCGCGCCCCGACCTCGTGGATTCCGTTCTGACCGCGGCGCGGCTGTCGAAGGTCGATCTCACGACCCTGATGGTGAAGGAGTTCACCGACCTTCAGGGAGTGGTCGGCGGGATCTACGCGCGGCGCGAGGGCCAGCCCGACTCCGTCTGGAAGGCCATCTACGATCAGTATCGACCTTCATCGGCGACCGACGACCCGCCCCGCGAGGCCGCCGGCGCGATCCTCTCCATGGCCGATCGCTTCGACACCGTCGCAGGACTCTTTACAATCGGCCTCATCCCGACGGGCTCCCGGGACCCGTACGGGCTGCGGCGGGCGGCCTTCGGCATCGTGTCGATCGCGACGGCGCGCCGCTGGCGGCTCGACTGGCGCCCGGTCGCTCGGAAGGCGCTGTCTCTCCACGCCGGCGTGCCCGCCGACTCCGAGTCCGTCCTCTCGCAGCTCGGCGCTTTTTTCGCCGAGCGCCTGAGAAACCTGCTCGAACGCCGCGGTCACACCTACGACGAGATTTCGGCGGTCCTGAACACGGGCGTGTGGGACTTCGCGGACGTGGCCGACCGCGCCCAGGCGCTCGCGCAGGCGCGCCGCGAAATGGATTTCCGCTCTCTCGTGCTCGCGTTCAAGCGGATCCGAAACATCGTCGGAACGGAGGACGCGGGCCCGGCGAGCAGCGACCTCTACCGGGAACCGGCCGAGCGTCAGCTGGCGGCCGATTTTTTGCAAGCGCGCCAGTCGATCGAAGAGCTGGCGGGATCCCGGCGATATCGCGAGGCCATGGGGATGATCGCTTCGATCGCCCCGTCGCTCGATCGTTTTTTCGTGGAGGTCCTGGTGAACACCCCGGAAGAAGACCTGCGCCGCAACCGTCTGGCGCTGCTCGCGTCGATCCAGCGGGAGTTTTCGAAGCTCGCGGACTTTTCCGAGATCGTTGTAGAAAAGTGAGGCACGCCCGATGAAGCGAGTGTTTTTCTTCGGCGAGGGCGAAGCAGAAGGCGCCGGGCTCGGCAAGGAGACGCTGGGCGGAAAGGGATCGGGGCTCGCGGAGATGACCGCGCTCGGGATCCCCGTGCCTCCGGGATTCACGATCGAGACAGGCGTCTGCGTCGACTTCTCGCACGGTGCCAGCCTGGACGGTGTGCATGCCGAAGTCGAGACCGCTCTCGCGCGCCTCGAGCACGTCACCGGAAAGCGATTCGGCGACCCGGAAGACCCGCTCCTCGTTTCCGTCCGGTCCGGAGCGCGCTCCTCGATGCCGGGGATGATGGACACGATCCTGAATCTCGGCTTGACGACCCGGGCGCTCAGGGGCCTCGCGGGAGTCTCCGGCCAGCGGTTCGCGCTCGATTGCCGGCGCCGGTTCCTCGAGATGTACGGCGACGTCGTGCTGCGCGTGCCGCGCCACGAATTCGACAAGACCCTCGCCGAAAAGAAGCGGGAGAAGAGCGTCACCGCCGATGTGGACCTCTCCGCCGAGGACCTGACGGACGTCGTCGAACGGCACGAGAAGCTCATCGGCGAGAAGACCGGGAAGGCGTTCCCCGAAGATCCGCGCGAACAACTGTGGGGCGCGATCGCGGCGGTGTTCCGCTCGTGGGACAACGAGCGCGCGAAGACCTATCGAAAGCTGCATCACATCCCCGACGACTGGGGGACCGCGGTCAACGTGCAGTCGATGGTGTTCGGCAACCGCGGCGAGACCTCGGCGACCGGCGTCGCCTTCACGCGGGACCCATCGACGGGGGAGCGCCGCTTCTACGGCGAGTTTCTTCCCAACGCTCAGGGCGAGGACGTCGTCGCGGGGATCCGTACTCCCCGGCCGCTTTCGAGCGACGGCTCCGGAATTTCTCTCGAGGAAACCATGCCGGAGGCCTACGCGGAGCTGCTGCGGCTGCGGGACGTGCTCGAGACGCGCTATCGAGACATGCAGGACCTCGAGTTCACGATCGAGGACCGCCGCCTGTACCTGCTGCAGACCCGCAATGGAAAGCGCACGGGCTTTGCCGCGGTCCGGATCGCGACGGAAATGGTGGACGAGGGGCTGATCTCGGAGGACGAGGCGATTGCGCGCGTCGAATCGGAGCAGCTGGTCCAGCTCCTGGCGCCGGTCTTCACCGGGAAGGAAAAGGAAGCCGCGGTGAAGTCCGGCCGCTATCTTGGAAAAGGCCTCC
This sequence comes from Acidobacteriota bacterium, assembly GCA_040004075.1. Taxonomy (GTDB): domain Bacteria; phylum Acidobacteriota; class Thermoanaerobaculia; order UBA5066; family Gp7-AA6; genus JALYUA01. Next base: position 19,054 of record JBDUBP010000253.1, read on the forward strand.
CGGCAGGGCCGGGCGCCGCGTGCGGCCAGATCGCCTTCACGGCGGACCGGGCGGTCGCGATGGCCGAAGGGGGCAATCCGGTCGTCCTCGTCCGCGAGGAAACGTCTCCCGAGGACATCGCCGGAATGCACGCGTCCGTCGGGATCCTGACCACCCGCGGCGGCATGACGTCGCACGCCGCGGTCGTCGCGCGCGGGATGGGAAAGACATGCGTCGTGGGTGCCGGAGATCTCTCGGTCGACGGCGCGCACGGGCACATCCGCGCTCGCGGGCTTTCGGCCGGAGAAGGGGAGTGGATCTCCGTCGACGGGACGACCGGCGAGGTGCTGCTCGGGAAGATCTCGACGCAGCCCTCCGAGGTGCTGCAGGTCGTTCTCGAGGGATCGATCCCGATGGAGAAGTCTCCGGTCGCGATGGCGTTCACCCGGCTGCTCGCCTGGGCCGACGCGCGCCGCCGGCTCGGGGTGAGGGCAAACGCCGACACGCCCGCCGACGCGCGCGTGGCGCGCCTCTTCGGCGCGGAAGGCATCGGGTTGTGCCGCACGGAGCACATGTTCTTCGAAGAGAAGCGGATCCTGGCGGTGCGGGAGATGATCCTCGCCGACACCTCCGAGGGCCGCCGCGAGGCGCTGGCGAAGATCCTGCCGATGCAGCGCGAAGACTTTCTCGGCATCTTCCGCGAAATGGGCGGACGGCCGGTGACGATCCGTCTGCTCGATCCGCCTCTCCACGAGTTCCTGCCCAAGGAAGAGGAGGCCGTGCGGAGGACCGCCGAAGACCTGGGCGTTTCCCCGGACGCGGTGCGCGAGCGCGTCCACGCGCTGGCAGAAGTCAACCCGATGCTCGGCCACCGCGGCTGCCGGCTCGGGATCACGCATCCCGAAATTTACGAGACGCAGGTCTGCGCGATCTTCGAGGCCGCGGCGCAAGCCCTCGCGGAGGGCGTGCACCCGAATCCGGAGATCATGATTCCCCTCGTGGGCGCGCGGGGAGAGTTCGACCGGTTGAAGAAGCTGGTGGACGAGACCGCGCGGCGGATCGCGGGCAATCGCGTGAATTACCGCGTCGGAACCATGATCGAGGTCCCCCGCGCCGCGCTGCGGGCGGGCCGGATCGCATTGAATTGCGATTTCTTCTCCTTCGGCACGAACGACCTCACCCAGCTCACGTACGGCTACTCGCGGGACGACGCCGCGTCGTTTCTGCCGATCTACATCGCGGAAGGCATTCTTCCGGAGGATCCCTTCGTGAGCCTCGATCAGTACGGCGTCGGAGAGCTCGTCTCGCTCGCGACGCGACGCGGACGCGAGGCCAAGCCGGGATTGAAGATCGGCATCTGCGGCGAGCACGGCGGAGACCCGAGGTCCATCGAGTTCTTCCACACGGTAGGGCTCGACTATGTCTCGTGCTCGCCGTTCCGCGTCCCGGTCGCGCGGCTGGCCGCCGCCCGGTCCGCGCTTGCCGGAGCAACGGCGGCTTCGGCGACTGCGTAAAGAGCTCTGCTCCCTCTCCCCGGGTCCGGGGAGAGGGCCGGGGTGAGGGGCGAGACTACGGGGAGAAGAGACCGTGACGGATAATCCGTCGATGAGCTTTTTTCTCTGGAGTGTTCTGATCGCCGCCGTGGCATCGCCTTCCACCTCATCCGCCGACATGGTTCTCGTCCACGCGAAGATCTGGACCGGCGATCGGGCCCGGCCCGAGGCCGCCGCGCTGGCGGCGCGCGCGGGACGAATCGTCGCGGTGGGGACCGATGCGGAGATCGAGAAGCTCCGGGGGCCCGCCACCGTCGTCGTCGAAGGCGGCGGCCGGCGAGTGGTTCCCGGCTTCATCGACGCGCATACCCATATGTCGATGGGCGGCCTCAACCTTCTGGCGCTGGACCTTCGCAGGACGAAGGACCCTCAGGAGTTCACGCGCCTCCTGGGCGAGTTCGCGACGACGCGGCCGGCCGGAGTGTGGCTCACCGACGGCGCCTGGGACCATGAGCAGTGGACGCCGCCACGACTGCCGAGCCGCGAGATGCTGGATTCCGCGACGGGAGACCATCCGACGTGCCTCTCGCGGCAGGACGGCCACATGTCGGTCTGCAACAGCCTCGCGTTGAGGCTGGCCAAGATCACGCGAGACACGCCCGACCCTCCGGGCGGCGTCATCGTCCGCGACGCCCGGGGAGAGCCGACCGGGGTCTTGAAGGACGCGGCGATGGACGCGGTCTCCGCCGTCCGCCCCTCGCGCACTCCGGTGGAGCTGCTGGAGGCTCTCCGAACGGCCATGCGTCACGCGGCGTCGGTCGGCGTGACCTCCGTGCAGGACCTGCCGGGGGAGAGCGGGGATCTCGACGCATGGGAGACGCTGCGGCGCTCGGGAGAGCTCACGGTGCGCGTCCACTACCGCCTTCCGCTGTCCCGCTGGGAGAAGGCGCGAGATCGGCGGGCGGCGATGCAGAACGACGAGTGGGTGCGGCTCGGCGGCGTGAAGGGGTACGCGGACGGATCCCTCGGATCGTCCACGGCTCTCTTCGACGCGCCCTATGCCGATGATCCGAAGAACTCGGGTGTGGCCGCCTCCGAGGCGATCCCTCTCTCTCGCCTGGAAGAACGAGTCGCGGGCGCCGACCGGGCCGGCCTCCAGGTCGTGATCCACGCGGTCGGCGATCGCGCGAACGGCGAAATCCTCGACGTCTACGAGCGCGTAGCGCGCGCGAACGGCCTCCGCGACCGGCGGTTCCGGATCGAGCACGCGCAGCACCTCCGCCGCGCGGACGTTTCCCGGTTTGCGCGCCTCGGCGTGATCGCGTCGATGGAGCCGTACCATGCGATCGACGACGGCCGCTGGGCGGAAAAGCGAATCGGAGCGGAGCGCTGCCGCACGACCTACGCCTTCCGATCGCTGCTCGACGCCGGCGCCCGCCTCGCGTTCGGATCCGACTGGGACGTCGCGCCGCTTTCGCCGATCGCCGGCATCGACGCCGCCGTGACGCGCCGCACGATCGACGGCCGCAATCCCCGAGGGTGGTTTCCCGAGCAGCGGATTGGAGTGGTGGAAGCCCTGACCGCTTACACCAGCGGATCGGCGTGGGCCGCCTTCGAAGAGAACGAGAAGGGAACCCTCGCGCCGGGCCGGCTCGCCGACTTCGTCGTTCTTTCCCGGGACATCCTGACCGTTCCCGCGGAGCAGATCGTGGACGCGAAGGTCGATGCAACCGTCGTCGGGGGGAGGATCGTCTACCGCGCGAAGTAGCGCGGCGGGCCCCGACGGACAGGCCAGCTCCGCTCGCCGTTTCCCCCTGCGCCTGTCCCTCCGCTGCCCGCGGATAGACTTCGCCCGTGCCCAGGATCCATCGTCTGTCGAGCGGCGTCATCGACCGCATCGCCGCGGGCGAGGTGGTGGAGCGCCCGGCGTCGGTCGTCAAGGAGCTCGTCGAGAACGCCCTCGACGCGGCGTCATCCGTGATCCAGGTCGAAGTCGACGGAGGCGGAGTGCGTCGGATCCTCGTGCGCGACGACGGAATCGGAATGTCCCGCGACGACGCCCGCCTCGCCCTCGAGCGCCATGCCACCTCCAAGATCTCCTCAGACGAGGACCTCGTGTCCGTGACGAGTTACGGGTTTCGCGGGGAGGCGCTGCCCTCCATCGCGTCGGTGTCGTCGATGACGCTCACGACGTCCGACGGCTCGTCTCCGGAGGCGGTCCGTCTCCGGATGGAATACGGCTCGGAGGCGGCGATCGAGGCCGCCGCCCGGCCCCGCGGGACCGACGTCGTCGTCGAAAACCTCTTCGCGAAGACCCCGGCCCGCCGGAAATTTCTCGCGTCCCCCGAGGCCGAGGGGCGCGCCGCCGCCGTCGCCGTCACACGGGCGGCGCTGGCCAACGCGCCGATCGCGTTCTCTCTGCGATCCAACGGGCGCGAGCTTCTCGACGCCCCGGCGGCGGTCGACCGCGCGGCCCGGATCCTCCAGGTCTTCGGCCGGGAGACCCTCGGAGAGCTCGAGCCGTTCGAGGCGCGATCGGGCCCCCTTCGCGCGGCGGGGTTCGTGACGCGAGGGTCCGTGACGTTCGGCACGCGGAGGTTTCAGTACCTCTTCGCCAACGGCAGGCCGATCGAGGATCGGGCCCTCGCCCGCGCGATCGGCCAGGCGGCGAGGGACGCGATCCGCACGGACCGGCACCCCGCGGTCTTCCTCTACCTGACGGCGGAACCGGGAGCGATCGACGTGAACGTCTCGCCCGCGAAGACCTCGGTCCGTTTCGCCGATTCCGGCACGGCGTACCGGCTCGTGTACCACGCCGTGCATTCGGCCCTGCTCGCGGGCAAGGAAGAGCGGCGCTTGAAATCGGTGCCCGTGGAGCCCTTCGTCTCCGAGCCCGCCGCGGGATACGGCGAGTCGGACCCTCCGGAGCACCCGGCGCGGTGGACCGCGGCGCCGCCTCCGGCCGTTCCTGCGCCGCCCGCCGTTTCCCCGCCGGCTCCGGAGAGGCGCCCTCCGGATCTGGTTCCGATCGGTCAGCATCGCGAGTCGTACATCGTCGCCAGCGGCGGCGAGGGCCTTCTCATCATCGACCAGCACGCCGCGCACGAGAGGGTGCTCTACGAGCGAATCCGGGATCGGATCGCCGCCGGCCGGGTTCTCTCCCAGAAGCTCCTCGTCCGCGCTCTCTTCGAGGCGACACCCGAGGAGGAGGAGACCCTGGCCACACGCACGG
>JBDUBP010000088.1:0-7161 GCA_040004075.1 Acidobacteriota bacterium
GGAGACGCTTCCGCGCCAGAGGAGCCGGTTTTCTTCGACGTCGACCGCCTCCATCGTGACCTCGAGACGCTCCCCGGCGCGCAGGTAGTGCCCCGTCAGCACCTGAGCGACGCGGAGCTCGCGCCCCGCGCGCTGCGGGTCGGGGTCGCCGGTCGCGTACTTCGCGGTCTGGGCGAAGGGCCGGATCGCGAGCTTCGGCACGTAGCTCAAGGCAGTGGTGATCTCGTCCGGAATGGCGATGCCCAGATAGTCCGACGTTCCCGCCGGACCCGCGTTCCGGAAGGGGAGGACGGCAAGCGTCAGGGCGGATACCTGGCCCGGGCCGGCAGGACGGCCGCGCAGGAGAAGCGCCACCGCGACCAGCGCCACGCCGGCGGCGGCCGCGCCGAGGATCGCCTTCGCCTTCCCGGAGATGCCCGGGCGGCCCGCCGGCGGGTCGCCTGCCGGAAGAGAGCGGGAACCGCTCGTGTCGCGGCGAAGGCGCTTCAGGTCCGCGAGCATCTTTGCGGCGCTCTGGTACCGAAGGTCCCGATCCTTCTCGAGGGCCTTCTCGACGATCCGCTGAAGCTCGGCGGGGAGATCCGGGTTCAATCGGATCGGGGCGCTGGGCGCGCGGTTCAGGATCGCGTCGAAGACCACCGCCGTCGCGGAGCCGCCGAAGGCCTGCCGTCCGGTCGCCATCTCGTACAGCACCGCTCCGAACGAGAAGATGTCGCTCCGAGCGTCGAGCGCCGCGCCGCGCGCCTGTTCCGGCGACTATGTACGCCACGGTCCCGAGGGTCGTCCCGGATTCGGTCAGGTGCTCTTCCATGGCGGCGGTCAGGAGCTCCGAGCCCTCGCGTTTCTCCGCCGCCGATTGTTCCGAGACCCGCTTGGCGAGGCCGAAATCCATCAGTTTCGCCTGCCCCCGCTGCGTGATGAAGATGTTCGCCGGTTTGATGTCCCGGTGGATGACCCCCCGGGCCTGCGCGGCGTCGAGCGCGTCGGCGACCTGGATCGAGATATCAAGCATCCCTTCGAGCGGGGGGATCCCTTCGGAGAGGAAGTCCCGGAGCGTCCGGCCCTCGACGAGCTCCATCACGATGAAGGCGCGGCCCTCGGCCTCGTCGATGTCGTGAATCGTGCAGATGTTCGGGTGATCGAGGGAGGATGCGGCCCTGGCCTCCCGCTTCAATCGCTCGAGGGCCTGCGGGTTCGACGCGACGTCCTCGGGAAGGAACTTCAGAGCGACGCGGCGGCCGAGCCGCAGATCCTCGGCCACCTACACCACGCCCATGCCGCCGGCGCCGAGCTTCTCGAGGATCCGGTAGTGCGAAAGGGTCTTGTCGATCATCGGAGGCGAATCGCCGTGCGTCGATGTTAGCAGTGGCCGCATCCGACCGGCGACCCTCTCAGAAGGGCTTCGGTTTCGGGTCCGGCGCGAGGGTGGAGAAGCAGGGCTTGCCTCCCGTCTCCCCCCGGAAATCCTCGCGCGCCGCTTCTCAGCCCCCGGGTCGCGCAGCAGATCGACGGCGGCGCCGGGGAGCTCCCTCGCAGCGACCGTCATGCTCTTATGGCCGATTGGATGCGCCGCGCAAGAGGCCATCCCGATCGGCCGCGTCGCGACGCCGAGCTCCGCCACCGGCACGACCGTACTCACCATCTCCGATGGCCGGGGACCTCCCTGTGGCTCAAACGGCGGCTGGTTCGGCGGAGCCTGCGCCCGGAAGCGAGCCGTCCTTCTCCGCCGGTCGCACGGCATGGCAGGAATCGTGAAACGGTACGGGCTCGGGCGGACCGCCGGCCGCGAGGAGACGATGACGAAGACCGACCATCAACAATGGCCCGACACTCTGTGGATCGTGCGGCACGCGGAAAGCGCGGGCAACGTCGCCCGGGACCTCGCGGAAAGCACGGGCGATCCGCGGATCCAGTTGAAGACCCGGGACGTCGACGTGCCGCTTTCGCCTCTGGGCGAGCGGCAGGCGGACGCGATCGGCCGATGGTTCGGAGCGCTTCCGGAGGCCGCCCGCCCGAACATCCTCCTTTCCTCTCCCTACGTGCGGGCTCTCGAGACCTCCCGCCGGCTGATCGAGGCGTCGGGCCTGGGACTCGTGCCGGTGCGGGACGAGCGATTGCGGGAGCGCGAGTTCGGCATCCTCGACGGGCTGACGCGGAAGGGCATCGAAGCGCGCTTCCCGGAGGAGGCGCTCCGCCGCGGGCCGCTCGGCAAGTTCTACTACCGCCCGCCGGGAGGGGAGAGCTGGTGCGACGTGATCCTCCGGCTGCGAAGCGCCATCGGCACGCTGACGCGCGACTACTGCGGGGAGCGCGTCGTCCTCGTCTGCCACACGGTCGTCGTTCTGTGCTTTCGCTACCTGCTGGAGCGGATGACCGAAGAGGGTCTCCTGGAAATCGACCGGTCGCGCGAGGTCGCCAACGCTTCGATCACCTCGTACGAGTTCGATCCCTCGATCGGCCGCCACGGGCGGCCCGCGCTGACGCTCTTCAACTTCGTGGCGCCGATCGAGAACGAGGGAACCGCCGTGACCTCGGAGCCCGATGCCCCCGTCCGCGCCGGGACGGCTCCGGTCGCGCCGCCGAAGCCCTGAGAGAGGCCGCCTCAGGGTGGAGGGAGAGCGCCATCAAAAGCCGGGCGGGCGTTTCGCCGCCACGCGGAACGCCCGCTCCATCGCGATCCCGACGCGGGCGATCGTCCCCTCGTCGAACAGCCGTCCGACGAGGGTCACCCCGTGGGGAACGCGCCGCTTCGGGTTGAAGGTGGGCATCGGATGCTCGGGGTCGGGCGCCCAGTCGCTGCGGGCCTGGCCGACCTCGACGAATCCGGCGGGAAGGGTCAATCCAGGGTGTCCCGTGAAGTTCGTGACCGTGAGGATCTCGTCGCGCAGCGCGGGAACGAGCAGCAGATCCACCTTCTCGAAGAGACGGGCCATCTCGCCGGCGACCTTCCGCCGTAGTCGGTCCGCCTGGACGTAGTCGACGGCGGAGAGAAACCTCGACTGCCGGAATGTGTTGGGCCACGCGTCGGGGACCTGCATCTTCAGCTGGTCGAGGCCGCGCGAGAGCGTCAGGTCCTCGAACGCCGCCGCCGCTTCCGCGAACAGGATCGTGTTGAGCGACCCGTACGGCCAGTCCGGGAGCGCGACATCGACGGGGATCAGGCCGAGACGCCTGGCGGTCTCGACGGCGGCGCGATCCACTTCGGTCGCGGGGCTCTCGTTCATCCATGCCGGAAAGATCCCGATCTTCAGCCCGCGCACGGGCGCGTTCGCGTCGAAATCCATGTGGCTCGAGACGCTCGAAAGATCGCCGGGATCGGGCCCGGAGATCGCGGCGAGGACGAGGCAAGTGTCTTCCACGCTCCGCGCCATGGGACCGAGCTTGTCCATCGACCAGGAGAGCGTCATCGCCCCTGTGCGAGGAACCTTCCCGAACGTCGGCCGCAGGCCCGTCACGCCGCAGCGCATGGAGGGATCGACGATGCTGCCCTCCGTCTCGCTGCCGATAGAGAACCCGACGAGAGCCGCCGCCGTCGCGGCGCCCGGTCCCGCGCTGCTGCCGCCGGAGCCCTCCTCGAGGAGCCAGGGATTCATCGTCTGCCCGCCGAACCAGACGTCGTTCAAGGCGAGCGCACCCAAAGAGAGCTTGGCGATGAGGACCGCGCCGGCCCGGTGCAGCCGCGCGACGACCGCCGCATCTGCCTCCGGAACGCGGTTGCGGTACGGCTCCGCGCCCCACGTGGTGCGGATCCCGCGCGTGTCCAGGAGGTCCTTCGTGCCCCAGGGGATTCCGTGCAGCGGTCCGCGATACTTGCCGGCCGCGATCTCGGAGTCCGCGCGGCGCGCCTGCTCGAGCGCCAGGTCCCGCGTGAGGGTGATGACCGACCGCAGCTTCGAGTCGAATCGGGCGATCCGGCCGAGGTAGATTCGCGTCAGGCGCTCGGATGTCAGCTCGCGGGACTCGATCCAGCGCGACAGGACCGTGACGGGCGCGAAAGCGATGTCTTCGTCGCGTCCGGGAAGAGGACCGGCGGGCTCCGTGCTCCGCACGAATCGGTCCTGCTTCGGGCCGGCGGAGACGCCGAGCGTCGGGTCCCACAGCGACGCCGGGGCGACCGAGGGCTCGAGGGCGACCTTCTTCGGGCCGGTGCGGCGCTCCATCGTGCCCGCCATGGCGCGGCTCCAGTTTCCCGCCGCCAGCGCCCGCTCGCCGGCGGTCATCTCGACGCGGACGAGCTTTTCCGCCTCGACGAACGTGCCGGCGCCGACCGGAGGCCCGACCGGCGGAGCGGTCCCGAACGCGGGGGGCGTCCCGGCGGAGGGCTGGGTCGGCGTGACGGGCGGGGACGCTTGCGTTTGTCCCGCGGCCCCCCGGGCGGCGGCGGTTGCGGCCACCATTCCGGCCGCGGTGCGGACCAGAAACTCGCGTCGGGATTCAGCCATGGCGGACCTCGATGAGAGTCGTCGGCTCTCCGTTTTCCGTTGTCGGTTTGGCGTCGAGAGTCTCGTGCATTCTCTTCCAGGACACGGTCAAGCGACGGACTGGCCGGTCGCTAGGTTTGCTGCGCCGTCCCGCCGATCCACTCGCGTATGCGGCGCTCCACCCAGGGGAAGAACGGGTTGCACGTCAGGCGCATGAGCTGTTCCATCGGCACGATCAGCCCGGAGCGCTCCCCGCGCGGCGCGAGGGTCCCGAGGCGCACTCCGTAGAACTCGCCCGGATCGGGGCGGGATCCGTAGAGAGGATCGTCCGGCGCGAAGGGCAGAGCTATGTGCGACAGCGAAAATGTCTGCGGCGGCCACGTGAGACCGAGCGCTTCCGTCTCGGGCTCCGTCTCTCCCGCGCCGGTCCTCCGCGCGACCACCTCCGCCGTGTCCGGGCTCGCGTTCGTCACGACGGTGAAGGCGAAGCGCCGGGAACGGCGGGGGAGAAGCCGCGGGAGCGCCTCCTCCGAGCCCTCGGGCTGGAGCGTCGAGAGCGTCGCGTCCCGGTTGCGGTCGAAGAGGACGAGTTCGCTGCCGCCCGCGGGCAGACGGTCGAAGAGCGTGTGGACCACGGCCGCCGTCGAAACCGTCGAGTCGACGAGCGACTGGAACGCGAGGACGGGCGCCAGCCGCCGGATCTCGCCCGACGCCGCCGCCTTCTCGAGATCGCGCTCGACCGATCGGGTCAGCCGGAACGTCTGGTACCCCGCGTTTACCGGAAAGGAGTTGTACTTGAATGGGTTGTATTCCGGGAGGACGTCGGTCCAGCGCGACTTCTCGAAGAACGGAACAGCGCCCGGAACGCCGGCGGCCTTCCCGAGACCCGCGAGCCGCGTCACGCCGATCATCGGCGAAAGAATCAGGAGCCGGTCCGGACGCGGGAGGGCCGGGTCCGCGAGGGCGTCGAGCGCGTACCGCAGCGTGAGCGCGCCGCCGCTCGAATACCCGACGACATGGAACGGCTGTCCGGACCCGATCCGGCTGCGGACGTGGCGGGCCCCCATCCGGACCGCCGCCGCCCAAGCCTCCCAGGAGATTCCGGCGAGGGCTCCCGGGACTGTTCCGTGGCCGGGCATTCTCGGGCAGAGGGCGTAGAAGCCGCTCTGCTGAAAGATTCGCGCGAGCCGCCGCATGCTGTACGGCGAGTCGGTGAGGCCGTGGATGAGAAGCACACCGCCGCGGATGCGCTCGGGGGCGAGCTCGAAGGTGCGGTTCCAGTTCGTCGGGAAATGGGAGGGGTGGAGCGGGCTTTCTTCGAAGTAGCGGTTGGCCCTCGTCCGGTCCTCCGGCCGGAGGCGGCCCTCGAACTCGCGGCGGACTTCGGCGAACGTCGTCTCTTCCCGCCGGAGGTAATCCGCCAGGGTGAAATCCGCCGTCAGCTCGCGGGCGCTGACCTCCGAGGCCGGCGCGAACCGATGCCAGGCCCGGAGATCCGGAAGCCGGCGCGAATCAAACGCACGCAGTAGCACGACGGTCCCGGAGACGAGCGCCGTCGAAAAGACGCCCCTTCTGAGCCATTTGATCGTGCGGGTCATTTGGGTTGGTTGAGCGTTGTGCATTCAGCGTTGAGCGTCTCAAGGCCGGCGGTCACGAGGAACCTTTCTCCGTCTTGCCTTTCGATTCCCGATTCCCGATTCCCGGCCTATCGCCTCCCGCCTTCCGCCTCGACAACTGGTAGCTCGATGAAGCTCGCCTGTCCCGGGCCCTGTCCGTGCCAGATCCGCTGCACGGCTTTCTTGTAGTCGCCCGGGTTCGCCCAGAAGATGTTCGGCACGAAGGTCTGCGGGTTGCGGTCGTAAAGGGGGAACCAGCTCGACTGGATCTGCACCATCATCCGGTGGCCGGGGAGAAAGACGTGGTTAGCCGTCGGCAGGGCGAACCGGTAGAGGAGGGGCTTGTCGGCCGCGATCGGCTTGCCGGTCTCCAGGCTCTCGCGGTATCGCCCGCGGAAGACGTCGGCCGAGACCATCAGCTGGTATCCCCCCATCGGCGCGTCGGCCGCGACCTCGTCGGGATAGACGTCGATGACCTTCACGACCCAGTCGGAATCCGTGCCGGACGTCGAAGCGATCAGGTTGGCCACCGGCTGGCCGCTGATCTTGACGGGGCTCGTCAGTGGATCGGAGACGAAGGCGAGAACGTCGGGGCGGCCGGAGGCTTCGCGCTGGTCGTCGACGAGCCACCGCGCCCAGCGGGCGCCGCTCGCGTCGACGGGCCGCGGAATAAAGGGGACGGGCTTCGCGGGGTCGGAGACGTACTCTTCGAACTCCGGCCCCGCCGTCGCGGCGGCCGCCGTCGCGAGCGAGAGCCGGGAGCCCGCACCGAGGTAGAGCGGCGTCGGCTTGACCGCGCAGCCCGCTCCGCTGGCGCAGCCGGAGGGCCACGCCGGCAGGCGCCGCCACGTGTTCGTCCCGGTCTCGAACGCCGTCACCGGCGCGATGTCCGCTCGGGGCGCGCCGTCCTTCAGGTACTGGTCCAGGAACGGCCGCAGCACCTCGCGGCGGAACGTCAGCGCCGTGTCGCTGCGGAACTTGAGCGCGCCGAGGCTGCTGCCGTCGTGGATTTCCTGCCCGTGGTGCCACGGACCGAGGACGAGAAAGACCCGGTCGTTGCCAGTGTCCTTCGGCTCGATCGCCTTGTAGACGGCGATGGCGCCGTAGATGTCCTCCTGGTCCCA